>NZ_JASCAN010000023.1:0-222720 GCF_029967775.1 Enterobacter sp. V89_11
TGCCGGGCCTGCGTGTCGATACCGTGGCAGGCGACGATGTGATTAACAGCATCGAGCATGGTCAGAACCTGATTGTCAGCGGCTCCAGCGATGGGCTGGCGGCGGGGACCATGCTTACGGTAACGGTGAACGGCAAAACCTATGCGGCGTCCGTACTGGCGGACGGGACCTGGAACGCGGCTATTCCGGCGGCGGATGTAAGCGCGCTGCCGGCAGGAACGGTAACCGTTACCGTTGCAGGCCAAAGCACCACGGGCAATCCGGTGACCATCAGCCATGACGTCACGGTTGATCTGGCGACCGTCGCCATCAGCATTGATACCATTGCCGTTGACGATGTGATTAACGCGGCGGAGAAAGGGGCAGATCTGCTGCTTTCCGGCACCACCAGCAACGTGGAAGCCAACCAGACCGTCAGCATCACCTTTGGCGGCAAGCACTACACGGCCACCGTTGATGCCAGCGGTAACTGGACGGCGACGGTACCGTCTGCTGACCTGGCCGGTCTGAAAGAGGGCGATGCCAGCGTACAGGTGAGCGTCACCAACGTGAACGGCAACAGCGCCTCAGCAGGGCGCGAATACAGCGTCGATGCGACCGCGCCTGCCGCGACGATTGATACGGTTGCCGGCGACAACGTGATCAACGCCAGCGAAGCGTCTGCAGGTGTGGCCATCACCGGCACCACCACGGCAGAAGCGGGTCAGACGGTCACCGTAACGCTCGGTGATAAGCAGTACACCGCGCAGGTTCAGGCAGGCGGCACGTGGAGTGTGAATGTGCCCGGGGCCGACCTGACCGCGATGGCCGACAACGGCTACACCGTACAGGTTAGCGTGAGCGATGCGGCCGGTAACCCAGGCAGTGCGGCTAAAGCCATTACCCTTGACACCACGCCACCGGTTATCAGCTTTAACGCGGTCGCCGTTGATGATGTGATCAACAGCGTGGAGCATGCGCAGGCGCAGATCGTCAGCGGTAGCGCAACCGGTGCAAACGTCGGCGACAGGCTGGTGATTACCGTCGGGTCTCATCAGTACACGACAACGGTAGATGCGAGCGGCAACTGGAGTGTGGGCGTACCGGCCAGCGTCATTTCCTCGCTGGCTGACGGCACTGCGACCCTCAGCGCAACCATTACCGACAGTGCGGGCAACAGCAGCACGAAGACCCATGATGTGGTGGTCAACACGGCCTCGGTGGCGCTGACCGTGAATACCATTGCCGGCGACGACGTGATCAACGCGGCAGAAGCTGGCACCTCGCTGGTGATTAACGGCTCGAGCGCACAGTTTGCCAGCGGGACGCAGGTCACGGTAACCCTGAACGGTAAAAGCTACACCGCCACCATTCAGAGCGACGGCTCCTGGACGACTACCGTGCCGGCTGCTGATGTGGGCGCACTGACCGATGGCGGACATTATCCTGTCTCCGTTGCTGCCCAGGACAGCGCGGGCAACAGCGCGTCGGCAACGCACGGCATCAGCGTGGATACCACCGCGCCGGTGATCGGTGTGAATACGCTCTCTGGCGACGACGTGTTAAATGCAGCGGAAGCACAGCAGCCGCTGACCGTTCACGGTTCTACCAGCGCGGAAGCCGGGCAGACCGTTACCGTAACGCTGGGGGGTAAAACCTACAGCGCAACGGTGGCGAACGATGGTACGTGGACGCTGGATGTGCCGGCCGCCGACCTGGCGGCCCTGAATGAAGGGGCGCTGACGCTGACCGCTTCAGTCAACGATAAAGCGGGTAACAGCGGACAGACCACTCACACCCTGACGGTGGATACCGTGGCGCCAACCGTAACCATCGGCACTGTGGCGGATGACGATATTGTCAATAACGCCGAGCAGCTGGCAGGCCAGACCATCAGCGGCACCACCACGGCGGAGCAGGGCCAGACGGTGACGGTTTCCTTCAACGATCACCGCTATCAGGCGACCGTGGGGGCGGACGGCTCGTGGTCGGTCTTTGTGCCGGGGCATGATTTCCTCGGCCTGAGCGACGGGAATTACACCCTAACGGCGACGGTGAACGATAAGGCCGGTAACTCGGGCAGCGCGACGCACGACGTGACGCTAAACGGTGATGTCCCGAGCATAACTATCCACACCTTTGCGCAGGACGATATCGTCAGCGCCGCTGAACATGGTATCCCTCTGGTGGTCAGTGGTACCACCGACGCGCCTGCGGGCCAGACGGTGACCATCACCCTGAACGGCAAAACCTACACCACAACCGTGCAGGCTGACGGTAGCTGGAACTATACCGTAGGCAGTGCAGACGTGACCGCGCTGGCAGACGGAGGATCGTATGTGATCCATGCCCAGGTGAGTAATACCATCGGTAACACTGCCAGCGACGATCACACCGTGACCGTGGATCTGACCGCGCCGTCAATGGGGATCAGTATCGACGCCCTGCAAAACGATACCGGGCTGAGCGCGAGTGATTTCATCACCAACGACAGCCAGATTATTGTTAACGGTTCATTGACCGCGCAGCTCGGCAATAACGAGAAAGCGCAGATCAGCGTGGACGGCGGGGCGAGCTGGATTGACCTGGCCGTCACGGGCACCACCTGGCGCTACACCGATGGCCGCACCCTGACGGACGGTACGTATCAGTACCAGGTCCGCGTGATTGATAACGCGGGTAACGTAGGGGCAACGGACAGCCAGAACGTGGTGGTGGATCTCACCGCGCCTGCGGCGACGACCATTACGGTCGATTCCGTCAGTCAGGATACCGGTTTGTCTGGCAGCGACTTTATCACCAGCGATAACCAGATCAGCCTGAAAGGGACGCTCGGTGCGGCGCTGGGGAGTGGCGATCACGCGCAGATCAGCCTCGATGGCGGCGTAACCTGGACGGATGTCAGCGTCAGCGGACTGAGCTGGACTTGGGTTGATACCCGCACGCTGGCGGACGGCGATTATAACTATCAGCTTCGCGTGATTGACGATGCGGGCAATATCAGCGCCACCACCAGCCAGGTGGTTACCATTGATACCGTGGCACCCGATGCCAGTAAAACCATCGCCATTGACAGCATCAGCGATGACACCGGCCTGAGCAGCAGCGACTTTATCACCCATGATACCTCGCTAACGCTGCATGGCTCGCTCGGCGCGACGCTGGCTGACGGCGAATATGCGCAAATCAGCATCGACGGTGGAGTGACCTGGCAGAACGTGATTGTCACCGGCAACAGCTGGTACTACGTGGACGGCCGTACGTTGGGTAATGCCACTTATGACTATTATGTGCGCGTGGTGGATGCCGCAGGTAACGTGGGATCCAGTGCCCATCAGCAGGTGACTGTCGATACGGTCGCCCCGGATGCGGCGATTACGGTGACCGTGGATAACATCACCGTGGATACCGGCTTTGACAACAACGACTTCCTGACCAGTTCAACGTCCTACACCCTGAACGGGACGCTGGGGGCGCAACCCGGTGCGGGCGAGTATGTTCAGGTCAGTATGGATGGCGGCACCACCTGGGTTAACGCGACGGTGAATGGCACACAGTGGAGCTATAACGACACGCGTACCCTGGCCGACGGTAGCTACAACTATCAGGTGCGGGTGGTCGATCTGGCCGGTAACGTCGGGGCAACCACGTCGCAGACGGTCACGGTTGATACCCACGCGCCTCAGTACGGCATCACCATTGACAGCATCAGTGAAGATACCGGGCAGTCCGGCACTGATTTCATCACCATGGACACCACGCTTACGCTCAACGGCTCGCTTGGCAGCGCGCTGGCCAATGATGAACGCGTGCAGATTAGCCTGGACGGCGGGAATACCTGGACAGATGCAACGGTAACCAACCAGCGCTGGAGCTACACCGATACCCGCGATCTGGCTGACGGTGATTACACCTACCAGGTGCGGATTATCGACCAGGCGGGCAACGTGGGCTCAACCTCATCGCAGGTGGTGACGGTGGATACCACGCCGCCAACCACCGTGGGCACCGTGGTGAGCTATACCGATGACGAAGGTGAGCGTCTGGGCTCCTTTGGCAGCGCGATGGCGACGGATGACAGCTCGCCGCTGATCAACGGAACGCTGAACCGCGCGCCGGATGACGGTGAGATTGTGCAGCTTTATCGTGACGGGATCCTGCTGGGCCAGGTCACGATGAACGGTAGCGCAAGCTGGTCCTTCCAGGATAACGGCCTGAGCGATGGCAATCATACGTATATCCTGCGGGTAACCGATAAAGCCGGTAACTATACGGAATCGGACGGGTTTGTACTGAACGTCGATACCAGTATCCCGACCACCACGGCGGCAATTATCGCGCAGACAACATCGGATACCACGCCGATTGTCAGCGGAACGGTCTCCGCGGATCTGGTGAACGGCGAGTACCTGGTGGTGAATGTGAACGGTAAAACCTACACCTCGCAGACGGGCGGCGCGGTGGTGGTCGACCCGGATCACAACACCTGGTATCTGCAGATCCCGGACAGCGATGCACTGAGCGTTGCCAGCTATAACGTAACGGCACAGGTGAAGAGCAGCGCGGGTAACGGCAATACCACCGGGACGGCGAGCGGCAGCCTGGTGATTGACACCACCACGGTGAATACCAGCTGGGCCACCACGGCGGGTAACAGCGATAACTCGACCATGACCGTCGGCATGAACAGCAGCGGCCTGTGGAATATCATTGCTAACGGACAGTCCTATTCCAGCAGTGATGATTCAACCTACGCGGCGAACGCGCTAACCAATACGCGTGGCTTCCCTGCCGTAAGCCAGACCGCCGCCGATTTCGACCGTAACGGCACGCAGGACATCTTTGCGACTGAAACCACCTACGGCGGGTCTACACAGGTGATGTGGACCTACGATGGCAGCACTTACAACGCCAGCCAACTGGGTATGGGAACCACTATCTGGTACGGCGGTGTCATTGCCTACGATAAAACCGGTGACGGGTATCTGGACCTTGCGTATGGCGATGCCGGTGCGGACTCCATTACCTACCTTATTAACAACAAGGGGGTACTCACGCCGGATGGGAACTATGGCGGCGCCGGGTTCTGGGGACAATTCACCACCATGCGTGAAATCTCCGGCGTTGACCTGAATAACGACGGCACCGTGGATGTGGTTCAGCACACCAACCGCAGCGGCGCGTACTCGCTTACCGTGATTAACAACAACGGTAACGGGACGTTATCCCTCGGTCAGAACCTGACTAACGTGTTTGTGGCAAACGTGGCGAATACCACCACGGCGGCGTCGATGACGTGGGCGGATTTCAACGGCGATGGCTACATGGATCTGTACCTGGGCAGCAGCTACAACAACAACGGCGGGGTGATCTACTACAACGACGGTACCGGGAAACTGTCCACCACCAAGAGCGCGGTTGAGGCGTCTAACGCGTCAGCAGGGTATCTGTCGGTGGCGGTGGACTGGAACGCTGACGGCCAGATGGACGTCATCAAGCTCAGTACCTACAGCGGATCGCAGACCGCAACCCTGTTTACCAACAACGGTTACGGTTCAAGCTGGACAGCAAGTCAGCTGGCTTCAGGGCTGGCGAACGTCACCGGTGTGGCCGCCGTGGATTACAACTGGGACGGCGCGCAGGATCTGCTGGTGTCGCAGCAGAACGGCAAAGTGGTGCTGGTGCAAAACAGCAAAACCGTTGCCGACGGCACGGCAATGCATCTGCACATTGTCGACAGTGAGGGTATCAACGCCTACTACGGTAATACGGTCAATCTGTATAACGCGGCGGGCGTACTGGTGGCCTCGCAGATCATCAACGCCCAGTCCGGTATTGGTTCGAACGATACCTCTGCACTGGTGAGTTTCTACGGTCTGGATCCGAATGAAACTTACTCGGCCGAGATCCTGAAAATCACCAATGGCGTGTCGGATAACGTCACCTGGAGCGGTCTGGAAGCCGGCAACGGCAAAGAGGGCTACGTGCTCACTGCCGAAGCAGCAACCGGGGGGCACAGCGGGACGCTTACCGGTACCGGGTATAACGACACCTTTATCGCCGAGGACGGCACGTATACCTATAACGGTTCCGGCGGCTGGACGACCCACTCGGATCACGACACCTGGAGTAACACCGGGGGGATGGACGTGGTGGACTACCGCAATGCGACGTCCGGCGTGACCGTCGATCTGCGTCTTTCTACCGCGCAGGACACCGGGTTTGGTACCTCACGCCTGCTGAACATTGAGGGCATTAACGGCTCGGACTTTGACGATGTCATTACCGGCAACAGCGGTAACAACCAGTTCGAAGGCCGTGGCGGTAACGACACGTTCAATATTGGCAGCGGCGGTCACGATACGCTGCTCTACACGTTGATCAACGCCTCCAATGCCACAGGCGGTAACGGCAGTGATGTGGTGAACGGCTTTACGGTAGGCACCTGGGAAGGCACGGCGGATACGGATCGTATTGACCTGCGCGACCTGCTTTCAGGCAGCGGCTACACCGGTACGGGCTCAGCGAGCTATGTGAACGGGGTCGCCACGCTGGACGGCAGTGCGGGGAATATCACCGATTACATCCGCGTGGTGCAAAACGGCAGCAATACCGAAATCCAGGTTGACCTGGACGGTAGCGGCGGCCAGTTCTCACCCACAACGCTGGTCACGCTGAACGGCGTGCAGACCGATCTGGCTACGCTGCTGGCAAATCATCAACTGTTAATTGCGTAAAACTATGCCGCGAGGAGCGATCCTCGCGGCCTTTTGCGTGGCTACAACGAAGAGCGATAAAAGATTTCACAACATTATGAAGACACATCCACAGTACGAATCCTGGTTGCAGGGCATGCTCATCATCGCGAAGCACTATCGGCTGGACTTCTCGGCAGAGCATGTTCGGGTCACGATTAACCATGAAAGCCAGTCTCCACGCCAGCTGGTGCTGGAAGAGATGGCACGCCAGCTTGGGTTAGGGATGCGTATGGTGGCGGCCGACGCGGTCTCCCTCGACCCGTGGCGTTTACCTCTGCTTGCGGAATTTACCGGCGGACAAATCGCGGTCATTAACCGCATGGACAGCGAGGGCAACGTGAGCCTGCAGTTCAGCGGTGACGGCGGCCTGGAGACGACGCTGACGCGTGATGCGCTGTGCTCACGGTTGACAGGACTGCTGGTGCTGCGCCCGCTCGAGTCCACGCCGGATGCCCGGGTGGATGATTACATCAAACCGTATGAGAAAAACTGGTTCTGGCAGCTGGCCCTGAAGGACTGGCGACGCTACAGCGATATTATGCTGGTGGCGCTGGTCGCTAACGTCCTGGCCCTTTCCGGCATGGTCTTTTCCATGCAGGTGTATGACAGGGTGGTGCCCTCGCAATCGGAAGCCACGCTGTGGGTCCTGTTTGGCGGCGTGATGATCGCCATTGTTTTCGAATTCATCATGCGCATGCTGCGCGTGCACATTTCGGATGTGGTGGGTAAACGCGCCGACCTGCGTATTTCTGAACGCGTTTTTGCACACGCGCTGCGGATTAAAAACGGGGCCCGCTCTAAGTCAACCGGGTCGTTCATTGCCCAGATCCGCGAGCTGGAGTCGGTTCGTGAACTGATCACGTCCACTACCATTGCGGCCATCTCCGATCTGCCGTTCTTCCTGCTGTTTGTGTTCATTTTGTGGATGATTGGCGGACCGCTGGTACTGGTTGTCCTGCTTGCCGTGCCGCTGCTGCTTATCCCGGGCCTGCTGGTCCAGCGCCCGCTGGGCAAACTGTCCAGCGAAGGGATGCGCGAGTCTGCCATTCGTAACGCCACGCTGGTGGAGGCGGTTCAGGGCATTGAAGACATCAAGCTGATGCGCGCTGAACAGCGCTTCCAGAATCAGTGGAATAACACCAATGATGTTGCCGCTAACGTCGGCATGAAGCAGCGCTGGCTGACCGGGCTGTTGCTGACCTGGACGCAGGAGGTGCAGTCGATTGTGTATGCCGTGGTGCTGCTGGTGGGGTGTTACCTGGTTATCAGCGGGGACATGACCACCGGTGCGCTGGTGGGGACCTCTATTCTCGCGTCGCGGACCATCGCGCCGCTGTCGCAAATTTCAGGCGTGCTCTCCCGCTGGCAGTCGGCGAAAGTGGCGCGTAAAGGACTCGACGATCTGATGCAGCGCCCGATTGACGATCCTCAGCAGGGCAAGAAGGTGCATAAAGCCCATCTGCGGGGGGATTATGCGCTGGAAGAGGTGGGGTTCTGGTACGACGATGAAGAAAAACTCACCGTTCTGAACATCAGCAAACTGCAGATTCGCGCCGGTGAGCGGGTGGCGGTGCTCGGACGCAATGGCTCCGGCAAAAGCACGCTGCTGCAACTGCTGGCAGGGATGCAGGAGCCTCAGCAGGGCAGCATTCTGCTGGATGATATCGCGTTGAACCATCTGGACCCGGCTGACGTGCGCCGCGACATGCAGCTGCTGAGCCAGCAGGCGCGGCTGTTCTTTGGCTCCGTGCGGGACAACATTCTGATGGGCAACCCGCTGGCCACCGACGATGAGATCCATCAGGCGCTGGTGAACAGTGGTGCGCTGGAGTTTGTCCGCAAACAGAAAATGGGGCTCAACTACATTATCAACGAAGGCGGCGCGGGCCTGTCCGGCGGGCAGCGTCAGGCGTTATTACTGGCTCGTGCTCTGATCACCTCTCCGAACATTTTGTTGCTGGATGAACCTACCGCCTGGCTTGACGAGATGAGTGAGAAGCAGTTTATCCAGCACCTTAAACCGTGGTTGGGCAAGCGCCGGACGCTGGTGGTCGCGACCCATCGTCTGCCTATTCTGGAACTGGTTGACCGTATCATCGTGCTGGAAAACGGCAAGGTGATCATGGATGGCCCGCGCGACGCCATCCTTCGCCAGCACGGTATGGCGCCGCAAAAAGCCTCACAGCGTACCGTGACCATGAAACCGACACCAGTAGCAGAGGAGGGCGTAGCATGACTGATTTCTCTCGCGTCAACAGCCGCCTGAAGGAGCCACGCTTGCCGCGGTCAACCTGGGTCGCCTGGTCGCTGTTCGCCCTGCTGGCGGTATTTATCACCTGGGCAAGCCTGTTCAGCCTTGATGAGGTCACCACCGGTAGCGGCAAGGTGATCCCCTCTTCCCACGAGCAGGTGATCCAGTCCCTCGAAGGGGGCATTATTCACAGTTTGCTGGTGCGTGAAGGCGACATCGTTGAGCGTGGTCAGCAGCTGGCACAGCTTGACCGGACGAAAACCGAATCAAGCGTGCTGGAAAGTGAATCGCGCCTGAATGCCGCGCTGGCAACCGCCTCGCGTCTGAAGGCCGAAGTGAACGACACGGCACTGGCTTTTCCGGCAGAGCTGGATGATGACGTTGAACTGGTCAAACAGGAAACGGCGCTGTATCAGTCTCGTCGCGAAAGTCTTGAGAAAGGGCTGGCGGGTTTACGGCAGGGGGCCGAGCTGGTGCAGCGTGAGCTGTCGCTGACCCGTCCGCTGGTGACGCAGGGGGCAGCCAGTAAGGTGGAGGTGTTACGTCTTGAGCGTCAAAAAAATGAGTTTGAGAACAAAATCACCGAGATGAAAAACCAGTATTACGTTCGCGCCCGTGAAGAGCTGGCGAAAGCGAACGCGGAGATTGAAGCGCAACGTTCAGTGATGAAAGGGCGTGAAGATTCGTTGACCAGACTGACCTTCAATGCGCCGGTGCGCGGGATCGTTAAGGATATCGACGTGACAACCGTGGGAGGGGTGATTCCGCCAAACGGCAAGCTGATGAGCCTGGTTCCGCTTGATGACCAGATGGTGATTGAAGCGAAAATCTCGCCGCGCGATGTCGCCTTTATTCATCCGGGACAAAAAGCGCTGGTGAAAGTGACCGCCTATGACTACTCCATTTACGGTGGGCTAGAGGGCGAGGTGACCATGATTTCGCCGGATACGCTTCAGGATGAGGTGAAAAGGGATGTGTATTACTATCGGGTCTATATCCGCACTGACAGTAACCATCTGACCAATAAACAAGGCAAAGCCTTCCCGGTGTTTCCGGGGATGATTGCGACCGTTGATATTAAAACAGGCAGTAAAACGATTCTGGATTATCTGTTGAAACCGCTTAATAAGGCGAAAGAGGCACTGCGGGAACGGTAAACAAAGGGCGTTCGGGAAACCGAACGCCAGAAACATTATACCGTCGACGTTACGTTAACAACGTGGCGTCGTTCTTTAGGAACGACGTTGATATAGTGAGTCACATAGGCGAAGTATAATCCGGCATAGTTTTCGACCAGTTCTATAAACGCCGGGTAAATCGACATCTGGCCATCACCCTGATCTTTAAGATAACCCGCCTCTTGCGCCGATTTGATAATACGGTTGACGTGGATCCGTGAAACAAAAAATTCTTTAGCCAGTAAGTTGGCTGAATAAGGTATTACTGCACCATGTGCGGTTTTATTTTTTATGGCCTGCAGGTAAAGATATAACATTATCATTCGCCCTCCGTCTTTATCAATAAACAATCCCACTTCAGGCAAAACCTTCCTGAACGTTAATCCCCTGAAAAGGTATTCCGCTGCGCGACGGAAAAAGTTATTTCGCAGGATGTCGTTATCCAGCAGATTAACGTTGATATTAAACTTTGGGAAAAGAATACTTACCGGCAAAAATGCGCCGGACATGTAGCGTTTAAGTTCATTAAGTCCCTTTTCAGTCGGTGCGATTCTCGTTTTGCGTCTGTCTTCACTGCAGCGCCAGGTCTTGATGCGCCCGGTGGTTCTGAGCAAGGTGATGATCGCAATCACACTGTTGGGGCTGGCTATTTTATAACGGGAACATAATTCTTTAATTTCTGATACTGACTCAGCCTGATTTCCAAAGATAAAACAACACATGGAAAGAATAATGTTGAACCGTGATTCCTGAAGCATCGTTTTGTAGAACAAAGGTTGTTTTTTGTAGATGGCGTCATTAATGGTGTAGTGCTCTGTTATTGCCTCACTGAATCGCGGATTGTTTTTAATGACATCCCTTCGATGTAGCAAGGCCCTGGATGAGATATGATTATCCATAGCGTTTGTCTCTTATATGAATGAGCCGATAGATGAAGTATCCAGTCTTCTTTCGGATTTTTCATTATACCTTGAGATTGACATATTTACCGTTATTATTTGATGCGAATTTTATATTTATACTGCATATGGATACAGGCGGTGATTAACACAAAGATGTTCTCGTGAGTCACGTTGATAACGGTTTCTTAACCTGATGGTGTACTGTAAAATTATTATCAACAACAGGGTTTTTTATATTTTGTTACATTCACAAATGGGATATGTTTTTTTGTGCCCAGGAGCAGGTTATGACCCAAAATATTTCTTTCAGAAATGCTGCTTTTTATGAGCAAAAATTTGTCATCTCAACCTGCCATTTCACATTTCAGGGGTACAGTCTGTTACTCAAACAGTACGGTATAGACGCTTCGCACGTTCGTTTTGAGGGGGATGAACCTTCCCGGCAGGATCTGGAAAATATCCTTAGCAGTCAAAATGCTCAAATCTCGGTGTTCCTCGGAAAAGGTGTGGTCTCTCTGCTGGAGAGCCTGAAGCGACTCGCTTGCGTGCTAAATAAACTTCCTGTTATTCGAAAGGTAACCCTGTACGGGGAAATGCCGGATGGCTGGCTGTATCGAACGCTGGGGAATCTGTTAAATAATACTTTCCAGCTTTCATTGATTCGTATAGCCAGCGTGTCTGATGTTATGACCTGTTTTCGTATGCATAATGACGTATTTAAGGATAACTCACGTTCATTGCGTGACCAATACTGGGGGTTGTCTTTTCAGGAAAACGTAAAAGGTTTAACCGAAAGAGAGGTAAGCGTTTTATTAAATTTTTATCGCGGAATGTCAGTAAAAGAGCAATGTGAAAAAATGGGGCTGTCTAATAAAACGGTTTATACCCATCGTAAGGAAGGGGTTAAAAAATTACACCAGATCCGACGCTGGCTGAAAGATCCGCATGCCTTAAGAATGGAAGGCAGCACGGAACGGTTAACGCAAAAAGAAAGTCTCTCTGCCAAAGAGACGGCGGTTTATAATGCATTGCTAAAAAGAGAGATATTCCCTGCGTATCAGATCATAACCGATCGTTATAAGAAGGGGGTGGGGTTTGAGATACTCATTCGCTGGAATAATAATGGTAAAATTATCAAGCCAGTTAATTTTCTTACTGATATTTCAAGCCAGGAAATATGGCTAAAAATTACTGCGCTAGTGATTCATGCTGCGGTGTCGGGTATTAATAAATATAACGGTAAATATTATTTTTCCGTCAATATCCCCCCGCGACTTGCCTCGGGTAATGCACTTCCCGACATGGCCAAAAAGGCTGTGGCGATGCTGCTCAATCCGCAGTGGGCCGACAAGCTGGTCTTTGAATTTGCCGAAGATATTGATGTAACCAAGGATAGGACGATCCCAGAAACCATGCGGCGTTTACGCAATACCGGGTGCCGGCTGTTTCTCGATGACTGCTTTTCCAACCATCAAACCATGTTCCCGGTAAGGCAGGTGCATTTTGATGGATTAAAGCTTGACCGGGATATCGTCGAGCATTTTGTGGCGAATGACAACGATTATAATCTTATTAAAGCAATACAGATATACAGCGATATGACCGGCACGGATTGTATTGCTGAAGGGGTGGATAGCGAAGAGAAGTTTGAAAAGTTAGTCGCCCTTGGGGTTAAAAGTTTTCAGGGCTATTATCTGTCGCGGGCCGTGAAAGAAGACGAATTAGATCGCATGGTCAGATTGTTTAGCTAAAGCGCAAAAATAAAGCCCCGAAGGGCCTTTATTTATTTTCGACCCAGTAACAGGCCGAGAACAATACCTACCGCCCCCGCAGCAATTAAACCCGTCAGGGGATTGTTCCTCACCGCTTCAGTGACATCGGAAACGGCGTCGCTGGCCTGCGCGGCATATTTTTTGGCAGCACCTTTAACCTGATGCTTAGGGGAATCAACGAAATCGCCAAACTGCTGCTGGGCTGAGCCTGCCAGTTCATCGAGTTTATTTTTCGCTTTGTCTTCTGCAAACTGTGTATTTTTATCAGTATTGAAATCAGTCATTTTTGCCTCCTTGTGTTGATAGTATAAGGATAGCCTCTCTTTTGCGTTTTAAGGGACGCAGGGCGGAATTTGGCACAAAATCCTCCTGTTTTCGGATATATCTCTATGCCATAAACCCTTTATTTCTCATTCTCATCCTGACCGTAATACAGTTTCCCAATCCGGATAAGCGGGCGGCCCTGAGATTTGCGGTGCAGGTTACTGTCCCTGAGCGAATACACGCACCCGCAATATTCCTGCTGGTAAAACTGTTCTCGCTTGCTTATCTCAATCATGCGTGAGGAACCGCCCTGTTTGCGCCAGTTGTAGTCCCAGTAGACCATCCCCGGATAGCGCGTTGCCGCACGCTGGCCGCAGTCATTTATCTGCTGCATATTCTTCCAGCGGGAGATCCCTAATGAACTACTGATGACGCGAAAACCATTTTCTGCCGCATACAACGCTGTGCGTTCGAAACGCATATCGAAGCACATGGTGCAGCGGATGCCGCGCTCGGGTTCCCATTCCATGCCCTTAGCGCGTTCAAACCAGTTATTGGTGTCGTAATCGGCATCGACAAACGGCACGCCGTGTTTTTCCGCAAAGCGAATATTCTCCTCCTTACGGATGAGGTATTCCTTTTGTGGATGAATATTGGGGTTATAGAAAAATATGGTGTAATCAATTCCCGACGCCTGGATGGCCTCCATCACTTCTCCCGAGCAGGGGGCGCAACAGGAGTGCAGCAGCAGTTTGTCGGCACCGTCTGGCAGGGTAAGTTGAGGGCGGATAAAGGGGGTTGTACTCATCATATCAACTCTATGTGAATGAAATTTATTGAATTGTAGTCCCGTAACCGAAGAAAGTGAACGTTCAGGGCAAACCCCGGCGAACGTAAACATCCACGTTTCTTTTCTATGGCTCCGATCACGTCACCTCGTATTCCCCCGATCCTGCGACGACTCGCAGCAATCATGCATTGACCGAAGGAATAAATTCGACATAATTTATTTCTGTGGTGAATCCTCTCTGACGAGAGGGCGTTCCGGACTACTGCTGTCCGCAGGTATGCACGCGTCTTTGCTTACCAGGGGAGAGTCACTGGGATGCACCCGGCACCACGATTCTTTCTTTATTTTTTTATCCCATTGGAAGGGTATAGAGTGCACAAGTTTAATTCCTCTCTTCTTGCGATTTTTTTGCTGACAGGTTGTAGTTCCGATCTGGTTCTCAGCCCACCTCAAAAACCTGAATACAAGGCTATGCCAGAGATAACCCAGTCTGTGACACCATCCCAACAGCGTGCGATCATGGCTGGTGAGAGGCCTGATTGGTCAGAAAGGACGCCAGTCGGCACCATGAAACGATATTGATAAATACCTAACGACCAGGGCTGCCATTCGGTGGCCTTTTTTATTGTGATGAATGAGCGGGATGTGATGGCCGCAGCCAAAACGCAGAAGGCATGGTGAAAACGACCCTGCGCCTGGCGTTGATAATCACCAGACGTGTGGAATGCAACTGAATCAAGTTAATGTTCTATATGCTTATTTTATCAATGCACCAATTCCTGATAAGATTGTTCCTAATTTTTACTGATGGAATAGGGACATGAAAAAAATTGTTGGCGTGATATTACTTTCCTGCTTACTTGCCGGTTGCGATAAACCTAAAATTGACTCATCAACTGATGATGCAATGAAATCGTCTATAGCTAAAGTCAGAGAGTCACTTCCGGAGAATAAGCGGGAGGAGTTTGATAGCGCTCTGCAAGTTGTGGCATTCAGTAACATCAACATGGCTGATCTCATGCATGCTTCATCAGACAATGACAAAGAAGACCTCAGCAAAAAGATGCGCGAACCCCTGTCGGGAAAGACTGCTGAGGAAGTCATTTCTTATGCTCAGAAAGTAACAGCTGAGAGAGAGCTTAAGCAGAAAGAACAGGCAATTCAGGAAATTAAAACGCTAGAAAAGAAAAAAGCTGACTCAGATATGGCTAAAGAGGAGCTGAAGAAAATCCAGGTTTTATCAGCCAGATTTACCAGGGAGCCTGAGGCAGACGGTGAGCCACAACCCGTAATTAGACTGGTTGTAAAAAACAAGAGTGAAAACGTTATTTCCAGAGCCTACCTGCATGGAGTGATAGCAAGCAGCGGACACTCAGATCCCTGGTTGGAAAGTAAGTTCTTTTACGATATTCCTGACGGGCTTAAACCGAATGAAGAAGCTACATGGGCTCTGGCTCCGCCTAAAAATTCTGAATGGGGTCAACTTTATGCCCCAAGCGACGCTGTTTTCACTGTGACAGTCATGAGAGTAGACGGTACTGATAAGCGGGCGTTGTTTGATGCAACAATGTTTACAGAGGAAGACGGTAACAAGCTTGATGAATTGAAGAAAAAATACCCGTGATTTTTAGCTAAAAAAATGACCCGCTTAGGCGGGTTTTTTTACGTCCGGAGGAAACGTGGCGACAGATATATTCACCTGGTGAACCCAGATACGGGCAGAAAGGGAAATTTAGCCACACGATTCGTTCTGCATCCTTTGGTCGTGGTTATGAGCAAATCGCAGGAGATGAACTAACCCTGAGCAGCAATTCTGGCTGATGACCCCCTCAGCTAACTACACGATAACCACGTAAAAGCTAATGTTTACATAAACCTGTTTTAAAAGATACAATACCCCCCTATAGTATCAGGAGGGCGTATGCCGCATTCACCCGCAGATAAAAAACGTATTCTGACGCGCGTCCGCCGCATTCGAGGGCAGGTTGATGCTCTTGAGCGTGCACTGGAATCGGGCGACCCCTGTCTGGCCATCCTGCAGCAAATTGCCGCCGTGCGCGGTGCTGCGAATGGGCTGATGGGCGAAATGGTTGAAATTCACCTCAAAGATGAGCTGGTGACCGGGGAAACAACGCCGGACCAGCGGGCCGTTCGCATGGCAGAAGTCGGTCATTTGCTGCGCTCTTATCTAAAATAAACCCACAGACCTCACAATAAGGGAAGAGACATTATGAAATCTCGCGCTGCTGTCGCATTTGGCCCCGGCCAGCCGCTCAAAATCGTTGAAATCGACGTGGCTCCGCCGAAGAAAGGCGAAGTCCTGATCAAAATTACCCATACCGGCGTGTGCCATACCGATGCGTTTACCCTTTCGGGTGACGATCCTGAAGGCGTTTTCCCGGCGGTACTCGGCCACGAAGGCGGCGGGATTGTGGTGGAAGTCGGCGAGGGCGTGACCAGCCTGAAACCGGGTGACCATGTGATTCCGCTGTACACGGCAGAATGTGGTGAGTGTAAGTTCTGTAAATCCGGCAAAACTAACCTCTGCCAGGCGGTTCGCGCTACTCAGGGTAAAGGTCTGATGCCAGACGGTACCACTCGCTTCTCCTATAACGGTGAGCCGATCTATCACTACATGGGCACCAGTACCTTCAGCGAATACACCGTGTGCGCGGAAATTTCGCTGGCGAAAGTGAACCCACAGGCGCCGCTGGATAAAGTTTGCCTGCTGGGCTGCGGCGTGACCACCGGGATTGGCGCGGTGCATAACACCGCAAAAGTGAAAGAGGGCGACACCGTTGCGGTGTTCGGTCTGGGCGGTATCGGTCTGGCGGTAATCCAGGGGGCGGTGCAGGCGAAGGCGGGTCGTATTATCGCTGTCGATACTAACCCGGAGAAATTCACACTGGCAGGCGAAATGGGTGCCACTGATTTCGTGAACCCGAAAGACTACGATAAGCCGGTTCAGGATGTGATCGTTGAGATGACCGATGGCGGCGTTGACTTCAGCTTCGAATGTATCGGTAACGTTAACGTGATGCGTTCCGCGCTTGAATGCTGCCACAAAGGCTGGGGTGAGAGCATCATCATTGGCGTTGCCGGTGCGGGCCAGGAGATCAAAACCCGTCCATTCCAGCTGGTGACCGGCCGTGTGTGGCGTGGTTCAGCGTTTGGCGGCGTGAAAGGGCGCACCCAGCTTCCGGGCATGGTGGAAGATGCAATGGTCGGGAAAATTCAGCTCGACCCGTTCATTACCCATCGCCTGCCGCTGGAGCAAATCAACGACGCGTTCGATTTGATGCACGAAGGTAAGTCCATCCGTACCGTGATTCACTTCGGCGACAAGTAACTCTTCTGCCAGCGGTTTTTTTGCCGCTGGCGTTTCCTGCATAATCTTCTCTAAAGTGTGACCTGCCTTGCGCTTTTAGCCGTAAGCTAATCTCCAGCCGTGCCGATGACTATTTTACAGGCGTGTTTTTACGCATCTTACCTACAAGAGAGTCGACGGTCATGGACAACACAACAACGATGCAGGCGCAGCGCACGCTGAGCTTTTTGCATCATATCAGGCTGGTTCCGCTGTTTTCCTCCATTCTCGGTGGCATTATTTTGCTGTTCGCCTTGAGCTCAGGTCTGGCGGGCTATTTCCTGCTGCAGGCAGACGCCGATCAGCAGGATGTCACATCAGAAATTCAGGTGCGTATGGGGCTGTCGAACAGTTCTAACCATCTTCGCACCGCGCGTATCAATATGATCCACGCTGGCGCGGCCAGCCGTATCGCCGAGATGGATGCAATGAAGCAGAACATCAGCGAGGCGGAAAAACGTATTAAGCAGTCTCAGGATGGCTTTAATGCGTACATGAACCGCCCCGTTCGTACGGCGGAGGATGAAGCGCTGGATGCCGAACTGAAAACACGCTTTGACGCCTATATCGCGGGCCTTCAGCCGATGGTTAAATTTGCCAAAAACGGCATGTTTGAAGCGATCATTAACCATGAAAACGAATCCGCGCGCCCGCTGGATGACGCTTATAACGCCGTCCTGCTGAAGGCGATTAAGATCCGTACCGACCGGGCCAATGCCCTGACGGCGCAGGCGCACAGCCGCACGCAGCTGGGCCTGATGTTTATGGTCGGGGCGTTTGCCCTGGCGCTGGTGTTGACCGCGCTGACCTTTATCGTGCTGCGCCGCACGGTCATCAATCCGCTTCAGCGTGCTGCCACGCGAATCGAGAACATTGCAAAAGGCGACCTGACGATGCCGGATGATGTCGCCGGGCGCAGCGAAATTGGCCGGCTGACGCGCGACCTGCAAACCATGCAGCACTCGCTGGAGACCACGGTTGGCACCGTACGCCAGGGGGCGGAAGAGATCTATCGTGGAACCAGTGAAATCTCGGCTGGCAACACCGATCTCTCATCCCGTACCGAACAGCAGGCGGCCGCCATTGAGCAGACTGCCGCAAGTATGGAACAGCTGACCGCGACGGTGAAACAGAATGCCGATAACGCGCACCATGCCAGCAAGCTGGCGGAAGATGCCTCCGGTAAAGCCAGCCGTGGCGGCCAGATGGTCTCCGGCGTGGTGAAAACGATGAGCAATATCTCCACCAGTTCGAAGAAGATCTCTGAGATTACTGCGGTGATTAACAGCATTGCGTTCCAGACCAATATCCTGGCGCTCAATGCGGCAGTAGAAGCAGCGCGTGCGGGTGAACAAGGACGCGGCTTTGCGGTGGTGGCGAGCGAAGTGCGTACCCTGGCGAGCCGAAGTGCAAATGCCGCGAAAGAGATTGAAAGCCTGATCAACGAGTCGGTTTCCCTGATCGATCAGGGTTCCGGTGAAGTGGTCGCCGCGGGCAACACCATGAACGACATCGTCGATGCGGTGAAACGCGTCACCGATATTATGCTGGAAATTGCCGCCGCCTCCGACGAACAGAGCCGCGGTATCGAGCAGGTCAGCCAGGCGATTTCGGAGATGGACAAAGTGACGCAGCAGAACGCCTCGCTGGTGGAGGAAGCCTCTGCGGCGGCGGCCTCCCTGGAAGAACAGGGCGCGCGTCTGACCGAGGCAGTCGGGGCATTTCGTCTGAGTGGCGCAAAGCCTGGCCGTTCAGTCTCGTCTGCGCCAGCGGTGAAAAACGCACCTTTACGTCCTGCGCCTGCGGTGTCGGGTGATAACTGGGAAACGTTCTGAGTCGTCCGGGGTAAACGGGTGAAAAAAAGGGACCGTCAGGTCCCTTTTTTATTGCGTTACTGCTTATCCGGTAGCGCGTAGGCAATCACGTAATCACCGCGATCCGGCGACTGACGGGCACCCCCCGCGTTGATGATGATGTACTGTTTACCGGTTTTCGGTGAAACATAAGTCATCGGTCCGGACTGGCTACCGACCGGCAGACGGTCTTTCCAGATCTCTTTCCCGGTGGCGGTATCAAACGCGCGCAGGTAGAAATCCTGAGTGCCGGCAAAGAACAGCAAACCGGACTGGGTAGCGAGGGACGCGCCCAGTGTCGGCATACCGATTGGGATCGGCATATGCATGCGAATGCCAAGCGGGCCAGTATCTTCCACCGTACCGACCGGAACCTGCCACACCAGCTTGCCTGATTTCAGGTCAACGGCTGACATGGTGCCAAACGGTGGCTTCTGACACGGAATGCCCAACGGCGACAGGAAGCGTTCACGCATAGCCCCGAACGGTGTACCGTCCATAGGCACAATACCCATCTCGATGCCGCTGGCGTTTTTCGCCACGTTGGCACGCGGTACCATGTAGTTTGCCAGTCCCAGGCGCATATCGTTAACGAACATCAGGCTGTTGTTCGGGTCGATTGAGACGCTGCCCCAGTTCATCCCGCCAAGGGAGCCCGGGAACTGCAGGGAACGGTCGAGACCCGGTGGGGTGAAGACGCCCTGGTGACGCATCTCTTTAAACTGAATGCGGCACAGCAGCAGGTCGACTGGTGTCGCCCCCCACATATCCGATTCGGTCAGCGTCTGGTTGCCAATCATCGGCATGCCAACAGAGTACGGTTGGGTCGGGGAGTAACGTTCACCTTCAACGTTACCGGCCGGTACAGGGCGCTCTTCCACTTTCGCCACGGGCTTGCCGGTTTCGCGGTTGAGCATAAAGATCATGCCCTGCTTGCTGGTCTGCACCAGCACCGGCGTGGTGCCACCTTTACCGTCGGGTAAATCGTACAGCAGCGGCTGGGAAGGGAGATCAAAGTCCCACAGGTCGTGGTGGGTGGTCTGGAAATGCCAGCGCACCTGGCCGGTGGCGGCGTCCACCGCCACGATGGAGGAGCTGTACTTGTCATCCAGCGCCGTACGCTCACCCGCCCAGAAATCTGGCGTGGCGTTGCCGGTTGGCAGATAGATCAGGTTCAGTTTTGCATCGTAAGACATGGCAGACCAGACGTTCGGCGTGCCGCGTGTATAGGTCTGTCCTTCCGGTGGAAGGCCGGTCAGTTGCGGATTACCCGGATCCCATGCCCATGCCAGCTTACCGGTATGAACGTCATACGCACGCACGACGCCCGGCGGTTCACCGGTGGAGAAGTTATCCGCGATACGACCGCCGACCACCACCACATTCCCCGCGACCAGCGGCGTGGAGGTCTGCTGATAGTAGCCCGGCTTGATTTCCCCCATCCCGATGCTCAGGTCAACGGTGCCACGATCGCCAAAGTCTTCACAGACTTTGCCGTTATCCGCATTGATGGCAATCAGTCGCGCATCGGTGGTCGGCAGGAACAGACGACGAGGGCAGGCCGCAGGTTGTGTATCTCCCTGTGACGTTGTCACGCTGCTGTGGTCTTCAAAATAACCCAGACCGCGGCAACGCTGCCAGTTCGGTGCCGAGGCTTTCGCGTCGTAACGCCATTTTTCTTTACCGGAGTCGACGTCCAGCGCCAGGACTTTACTGTACGGCGTACAGACATACAGCGTGTCGCCAATTTGCAATGGGGTGTTCTGATCTTCCGCACCGGAGCCGTTGCTCTGAGGAATATCCCCCGTGTGGGCAACCCAGGCCACCTTCAGATCGTTCACGTTTTGTTTGTTAATTTGATCGAGGGCGGCGAAGCGGTCACCGTGGGTGGTATTGCCCCAGTGCGCCCAGTTTTTCTGCTCCTGACCCGGTGCGACCGGTTTTACCGGTACCGGCTCATTCGCCGCCACCAGCGTTTGCGGCTTGAACATCCAGCCGAGGCTCACCAGCATCACGACCGCCAGAACGGCCGCGACGCCAAACGCCGGTGCTTTGTTCGGGGCGTTGTGGTTTGCTGCGCGCATAAACGGCCAGACGATGGCACAGAGGAAGGCCAGCACGGCAAACGTAAAGAGGCGCGAGAAGAGCGGCCAGAAATCCCATCCGGCATCGCTGACGGCCCAGAACAGCGAGGCGATAAACGCGATGCCATAGAGGACGATCCCGCTGGCGCGGTTGATGAAAATCAGGACGGCGGCAATCACCATCGCCACGCCCATGATCAGGAAGTACCCACTTCCGCCTACGGTAACAAGCTTTAAACCTAAGCCGCCAACAGCCAGACCGATGAGCGTCATCAGTCCGGCAAGGAGCCACTGCAGGATACGGGGTATCCCACGTGGCGCGCTGCCAAATGCCATTTCTGTCTCCTTTAAATCCCCCGCGTTGCGGAACGGTGCCGAATATGTACCAATTGGGTAATAATCGCGGAGGGGGATGAGGTTTTATACGGTTTATCCGCATCATGTGCGGTTGAATTCCTGTTTAACAAATAGCATGCGAACCATTTGGTGAATTCGAGGCTATGATAAAACTGTTAAATTGTTTTACGCAATTGTTAATGGATGATTTCGCATTTTTTGACCACAGAAACAAAAAACCCGTCGACAGGACGGGTTAGTGGTTGAGGTTGTAAAGGCGTCTCAGGCAGGCATGGATTTGCGGATGGCGCTGAGCAGCGTCTGCGCACCCGGGGAGAGCGGGGTATCCACGCGGGTTAATATACCGATAGGTTCGCCCGCACCTGGCGACGTTACCGGCAGTGCGGTAAGCGTGCCCTGGCGGAGATCATCTTTCACCGCGCCGGAGGGAACGAACCAGACGTAGTCATAATCCACCGTAAGCTGGCGCGAAAGCGAGGCCGACAGCGTTTCGATGCAACCTGAAGGCAGTGAGCAGCCCTGCATCTGCAGCAGTGTCTCGGCGTTCTGACGCGGAACGGTGCCTTTTGGGGATACTACCACCGGCCACTCCATTACGCGGCTTAACGTCACCGTATCCTGCAGCAGGGGGTGACCGGGACGCACGACCAGCTTCAGGGATTCCAGGAACAACAGCTCGTAGTTAAGCCCGCCCATAAGCTCGGGGTCGGACATGCGCCCGATACCGAGATCCAGTTCGCCGGATTTTAGCCCGGCGAGCAGCATGGTGTTATTCATGGTGGCAACCTGAATAGTGGTATGCCGCTGATGTTTGTGGAACTGCCCAATGACCGGAGGCAGAATGCCGAGTGCCGCCGTTGGCAGGGCACCCACGCGCACAATCTCCGTGGCGTGCTCCTCTTTGCGGTTAAGCGACTGTCCGGCAGTATTCAGCGCATCGAGAACCTTGACGGCGTGCGTAAGAAATTGTTCACCCACGAGGGTGAGTTGTGCCCCCAGCCGACCGCGGTCGAAGAGACGGGTTCCGGTGAGTTGTTCCAGCTCGTTCAGCGTTTTGGAGAGCGCAGGCTGGCTTAGGTTGAGAGTTTCAGCCGCTCGCCCCAGCGTTCCCTGTTGAGCGACGGCCACAAATGTATGCAAATGGCGCAAGCGTATGCGCTGACTGAACAGACCATTTTTTTCCATAGGCGATGTTAAAAACAGAGCGATGCGGGTGACAAGCTAAGTTGTTTAATTTTGATAACTTGATAGCAAAATATTTTTAACATTTGATCTGTTTGAGTTACAACATGTTTTTTGGCAGGGGGGAGAGGAAGAACGTCCTTGTTCTTTTCGAGCACATTGAGAACGTTACGTCAGTGTATAGCCGGGTTAAATCACGCCATCACCGCCGTCAGAGCACCATACCTGACCGGAGGTAAATGAACATTCATCCGAGGCCAGCGTGACATAGAGCGGTGCGATTTCAACAGGTTGACCCGGACGCCCCAGCGGGGTATCGCCCCCAAACTCTTTCACTTTTTCCATCGGCTGGCCGCCGCTGGATTGCAGCACCGTCCAGTAAGGACCCGGGGCAACCGCGTTGACGCGTATTCCTTTTGGCCCAAGCTGTTTCGCTAAGGATTTGGTGAATACCGCCAGACAGGCTTTTGTCTGGGCATAATCCAGCAGCACAGGGCTGGGCTTAACCGCCTGGACCGAGGAAGTATTAATGATAGAGGCCGACGGTTTCAGATGGCGCAGCGCCGCTTTTGTTATCCAGAAAGGCGCATAGACATTGGTTTTGAAGGTCGCGTCAAAATCTTCCGTGGTAAGCTCTTCAAGGGATTCCCGGTATTGCTGACGACCGGCGTTATTCACCAGAATGTCCAGTCCCCCCAGTTTGGCCACCGCCTCTTCTACCAGATTCTGGCAGAACGTCTCATCACGTATGTCACCCGGCAGCGCGACGGCAATGCGTCCTTCCGCTTTGATAAGCTCAATGACGTCAACCGCGTCTTTCTCTTCTTCAGGCAGATAGTTAATTGCGACGTCAGCCCCTTCACGGGCGTAAGCGATCGCGACTGCGCGACCAATACCGGAGTCGCCTCCGGTGATCAATGCTTTCTTGCCGGCAAGGCGGCCATGCCCTTTATAGCTCGTTTCCCCGTGGTCGGGTACGGGTTGCATTTCTGATGCCAGTCCCGGCGGCGTTTGCGGTTGCTCCGGGAAAGGGGGTTGCGGGTAAGCGTTCTGACGTTGTGTAGTATCACTCATAGCTGACTCCTTAAGCCAAGGGGTGAGATTTGATGGATAGTTGCAGCGTTAACGCTTCGCTGAATTATTTCTGCAAATGATCGACGCGCACGACAGGCGGCGATGATTTCTTATCAAGCGATCCGTTGATACTGATCATCTGATCGGGTTTTACTGTTCTGCCGTCGAATACTGCCTGGGGAATAATAACGTCTATTTTTCCGGTTTTATCCTGGAATACAAACTTATCGCCGCTACCGTCAATAAGGTTTCCGCGTAATGAAATAGTCGCACCATCATGCATTTCTTTTGCATGATCGATGGTCATAATTCGTGCGTCATCGGTTCCACGATAACCGCTATCCAGTGCGTGCGGCGGTGGCGGTGCTTCACCTTTTTGTAACCCGCCGTTATTATCTGCCCATGCGGCCGGTACCAGAAATATCAAAAAAGCGGAAATAAGCGATAATTTCATCTGATATCCTTCATTTTGTGTGTCTTGACTTATTAAGTATTGTTGCTATTCCTTTATGTGGCAAATGTGATAAGTCTTAAAAACATTCGCTTTTGAAATCAAAAATATCGGTTAATAAGCGAAACGGTGATGGCCGCCATGAAGCGTCAAAGTGATAAGCTACCTGGGATAGATGAGAATTACCGATTGCTGACGTTTGAATATGGATTTCGTCAGGTGGGTTTTATTGTCCTGCTGGCCATTATCGTTGCGGCGATAGCGGGCTTCTTTTCAAGCGGAGTGGTGAGTGATACGCAAAGAACAAACTCGGCAAAGTCGCTGACCATCAACTACGAGCGCTTTGGTCGACGCCAGACGGAGTCGAAGATCCACCTTTCATTCCCGGTTAGAACAGAAGGGAAATACACCCTGAGTGTGACCAGCGAGAGCAACGATGTTTACGAGCCAGGAAGCGTTTGGCCGCAACCGGACAGCATGTTCAGTCGCGGGAATACGCTCTTTTTTGTTTATAACAACCTGAAAATGTCCGACAACTTCTCTGTCTTACTTTTCACGACCCCTGCACGCGCAGGTAAATGGGACAATGTCGTTCGCATAAACAACGAGCCGGAAATCCCTTTCTGGCAATTTATTTACCCGTAGGAGGCTGATATGGATATGGTCTTTCGTGCGCTGGCTATTTACCTGTTCCTCGTCGTGGTATTTAAAGTTGCCGGACGGCGCGCTTTGCTGCAGATGACCAGCTTTGATCTGATTCTCCTGTTAATTATCAGTGAGGCGACGCAACAGGCGCTGCTCGGGGAAGATTTTTCGGTCACCGGCGCAATGATTACCATTACCACGCTGGTGGTAGTGGATATTATCTTTGGGATAATGAAAAAATATTTCTCACCGGTAGAAAATATTCTTGATGGCACTCCGGTGATATTGGTTGAGAACGGCGTGCCGTTAGCAGATAAACTCAAAAAAGTCGACGTTTCCTGTGATGATATTCTGGTATCGGCACGCCAGAATAATGGTGTTACGCAGCTGAGTGAAATTAAATATGCCATTCTTGAACGCAATGGCCATATTTCAATCATTCCTTTTGAGAAGTAAGAGGCCACGAAATGAGCAACCTTCACCATGATAACAATTATACCGTCGCCGAACTGACCAAAAAAGTGGCGAGCAAATTAACAGACTTAGGGCTTCGCTTAACCACGGCAGAATCCTGCACCGGCGGAAAACTCTCCGTCGCCCTTTGTGCTGAAGAGAACACGGCCGAATTTTATGATGTCGGCCTGGTCGTGTTCAGTGACGGCGCAAAAGAGCGCATTCTGGGCGTGCGTCCTGAGACCCTTGAACGGTATACGGCCGTGAGTGAACAGACGGTGACCGAAATGGCCGCCCGGATCCTGGAAATTGCCCAGGCGGATGTCAGTATTGCCATCAGCGGTTATGCCGGGCCAGAAGGGGGCGACGATGGCACGGCGGCAGGGACCGTTTGCTTCGCCTGGAACCTTCGCGGACACACGGAAACCCGTACCGTCCTGTTTTCCGGCGACTGCCAGGATGTGGTTGAGAAGGCGGTGCAGTATTCATTGTCTGAATTAGTGACCAGATTATCAGGCTGGGATAACGAGTAAATTAACGCGGAGGTTCTATGGCTGTGATTGTCATTACCGGCGGTACGGCGGGTGTGGGAAAGGCAACGGCGCTGCACTTCGCAAAGGCAGGCTACGATGTGGGCATTATTGCCCGCGATGAGACAAGCCTGCACTCTACCCAGGAGGAGTTAACGCGATTTGGCGTCAAAGCCTGTGCGGTACAGGCGGATGTCGCCGACAGCCAGGCGGTGGTGGACGCGGCAAACGAGATTGAATATCGCCTCGGCGCGATTGATGTGTGGGTTAACAATGCGATGGGTGCGGTGCTGGCACCGTTTCGTACCCTGACGCCGGATGAATTTCGCCGCGTCACTGACGTGACCTATCTTGGCTTCGTAAACGGAACCCGTGCCGCGCTGGAATTGATGGTGCCACGCGATCGCGGCGTGATTATTCAGGTCGGGTCCGCGCTGGCCTACCGCTCGATCCCGTTACAATCGGCCTACTGCGGCGCCAAAGCGGCGATTCGGGGATTCACCGATGCGGTGCGCACGGAACTGATGCATGAGAACAGCCGGGTGCAGCTTTCAATGGTGCAGATGCCGGGGCTGAATACACCGCAGTTTGACTGGGCAAGAAACAAATTCGCCTGGGCTATGCGTCCGGTTCCGCCAGTGTTTGAGCCTGAAGTTGCCGCGAGCGCGATTTTTAAGGTCGCGCAAAAACCGGTGCGCGAACTGTGGGTGGGCAGCAGTACCATTCAGTCGATCGTCGGACAATTCCTCTTCCCGGGTTTCCTGGACCGGCTGATGGTGAAGAAGGCCTGGGAAGGTCAGATGACTGACGATCTGAATGACCGGGATCGCCAGGATTATCTCGACCAGCCGGTCAACGACCTGCACAAAATCCATGGGCGTTTTACCCCGGAAGCGAAAAACCGCGCCACGGCGATCACGTCAGGTGTGCCCGGGAAAGTCCTGTTAGGCTCCCTCGCGGTGGCGGGCGTTGTGCTGACGCGGCTCATGACCCGGCGTAAAAGGTAATCAGCGCAGCGCGCTACGGTTAGTCCAGAACCAGCGATAGCCGTAGCCGCTGAGGGTAAGCTGGACGGTTTTGCCACAGATCAGCGTGTCGTCATAGCGTTTATCCGCCAGGCAGGCGGTCCAGGTGGCGTGACGGATCCCGCGGGCGGTAAACTGGACCGGCTTGTCGCTAAAGTTAACGAAGGTCAGGATACTGCGCGCTTCGGCTTCGTAATAAATGCCCAGTACCGCGTCATCATCAATATTGATGAGACGAAACGGTGCGACAGCAATCTCCGGAAATTCAGAGCGCGTATTGGCCATGTCGATGATCCGGTGCAGCAGGGAATTGCGGTGCAGCAGGGAATCGGCCACGTTGATTTTCTGATAACGCCAGGGACCGCGATCGATGATCGGGGCGATAAACCGCTCAGGATCCGCTGCTGAAAAGCCACCGCCCTCTGACCCCGCCCACTGCATTGGCGTACGCACGGCATAGCGCTCTTCCAGCGTCAGATCATCACCCATGCCAATCTCATCGCCGTAGCGCATGACCGGCACGCCCGGGAGTGAGAAGAGCACCGCGTGGCAGAACGCCAGCCGTTTTTGATCGCCCTTTAACATCGGTGCCAGACGGCGTCGTATCCCGCGCTGGTAGACGTTCATCTCTTCGTCAGGGGCGAAGGTGTCGACCACAATCTGTTTCTCTTTTTTACCAATCCCTTCCAGATCTAACTCATCGTGGTTGCGCAGCCAGTTGGCAAAGCAGCACGAGTCAGGCGGGACAATCATCTTC
Source organism: Enterobacter sp. V89_11 (assembly GCF_029967775.1). NCBI lineage: Bacteria > Pseudomonadati > Pseudomonadota > Gammaproteobacteria > Enterobacterales > Enterobacteriaceae > Enterobacter > Enterobacter sp. V89_11. Next base: position 27,673 of record NZ_JASCAN010000023.1, read on the forward strand.
CTTATGGCATTGCGCAGCGGTCGGGCGCTTTTCCTGGCAAGGCTGACGTAGAAATACTTATTGAGCCAGAAATTCAGCACCAGATTCAGACGGTTATTTTCGCCGAAATAGTCTTTATACGCCTCCACGTCGACGTCCACCTCACCGAGCAGGATCGCTTCCGGATTACGTGCTTCAATAAGGCGGCGCATATGCTCCAGGATCCATAACCCCTTTTTCTCGTCACCGCCGCCTGCCTGCGCGGTCAGGTGCGTTGCGGCATCAAGGCGAAAGCCCGACACCCCGAGCTTGAGCCAGAAGAGGATAATATTTTCGATCTCGTTGAGCAGCGCGGGGCAGGTCAGATTCAGGTCGGGCTCGTGGTGATAGAACATATGTCGGTAGTATTGCCCGGCCTCGTCATCCCATGTCCAGACGCTCTCTTCCACGCCGGGAAACATCGGGGAGGTATCGTCCTCGTTATTATCCGACCAGATATAGTAGTCACGAAAAGGTGAAGTTGGGTTGCGGCGCGCCTGCTGAAACCACGGATGGGCGTCCGAGGTGTGCTGAATCAACAGCTCAATAATGACCTGCATACCCAGCTCCCGGGCCTGTTCAATAAAGGCGATAATGTCGGCCAGCTTTCCGAAGCGAGGATCAACCTGCAGATGGTCGCTGACGTCGTAGCCTTCATCCAGAAACGGGGTGAGGTAGAAAGGGGTGATCCAGATAACCGTCGCCCCCATGCGGCGAATGTAGCGCAGCTTTGCGCCAATCCCGGCGATGTCCCCGCAGCCATCGCCGTTTAAATCATAAAAGAGTGCAGTATCAATCTGATAAATAATGGCTCGGGTATGCCAGTCTGCCATAGTTCACCTCAGTGATAACCTTCCGTGTCGGAAACTTTGCCCCGGAAAACGTAGTAGCTCCAGGCGGTGTACACCAGAATCACCGGAATAATCAGTAACGTTCCGACCAGCATAAACAGCTGGCTGGCCGGTGGTGCCGCAGCCTCCCACAGGGTAATGTGCGGCGGAATAATGTTAGGCCACAGGCTAATGCCCAGACCGCTAAATCCGAGGAAGATCAGCCCAAGGGTCAGCAGGAAGGGACGCGAGTGGCTGGCCGGGTTGCGCGTCAGTCGCCAGATCCACAGGCTAAATACGCCTACCAGCAGGGGAACCGGCAGGAACCAGATGAAGTTGGGGAAGGTAAACCAGCGGTCGGCAACGTACTGCCAGCCGAGCGGCGTCCAGATACTCAACACCGCGATCACCACCACCAGCGCCAGCAGCACGTGCCGGGTCAGTTCACGCATGCGGTTTTGCAACGCGCCTTCACTTTTCATGATAAGCCACGTGGTACCGAGCAGGGTGTAGGCCACTACCAGCCCGATGCCGCAGAAAAGATTGAAGGGCGTTAACCAGTCAAGGGCGGAGCCGACAAAACGCCGGCCCTCAACGTCAAAGCCGTTAATCACTGCTCCCACCACCACCCCCTGGCTGAAGGTGGCAAGCAAAGAGCCGCCGGCGAAGGCGTAGTCCCAGAATTTGCGGTGCGAAGGCGTTGCCTTAAAGCGGAACTCAAAGGCCACGCCGCGAAAGATAAGGCCAATTAACATGGCGGTAAGAGGGATGGTCAGCGCATCGATAATCACCGCATAGGCCAGCGGAAACGCGCCGAATAACCCCGCACCGCCGAGCACCAGCCAGGTCTCGTTGCCGTCCCACACCGGCGCTACGCTGTTGACCATTACGTCACGCTCTCTGGCATCGCCCACGAAGTTAAAAAGCAGCCCGATGCCCAAATCAAAGCCATCCATGATGATATACATCAGCGTGGCGAATACGATGATGGCAAACCAGATAACTGAGATATCGACGCCCATCATTTTCTCTCCTGTTCCGGAACAGACTCAGCGGCAGACAGCGGACGGGCAGGGGTGCCCGAGGTATTTGACGTCAAGGTATCAACGGGCTGCGGACCTTTCTTGATAAGCCGAATCAGGTAGACGTAGCCCACGCCAAACACCGACGAATAGACCACAAAGAAGGCCAGCAGGCTGATGCTCATCTGCAGCGTGCTGTGCAGCGAGACCGCGTCGATCGTGCGCAGATAGCCATACACCACCCACGGCTGACGACCCACTTCGGTGGTGACCCAGCCGGCCAGCAGCGCCAGTAGGCCCGCCGGTCCCATGCACAGCGCGAACCAGTGGAAGGGCCGCGACTGGTAGAGTCGATGGCGATAGCGTAGCCAGACGCTGACCAGACCCAGCGTGATCATCAGCAGACCCATGCCGACCATAATGCGGAATGACCAGAAAACAATCGGTGAGTTCGGGCGATCTTCTTTCGGGAAGTCTTTCAGTGCCGGGACCTGTTTATCCAGGCTGTGGGTCAGAATCAGACTGCCAAGGGCAGGAATTTCCAGCGCGTAGCGGGTGCGCTCCTGCTCCATATCCGGCAGGCCAAACAGCAGCAGCGGTGTCGCTTCGCCTGGCGGGTTCTCCCAGTGACCTTCGATGGCGGCAATTTTGGCCGGCTGGTGTTCGAGGGTATTCAAGCCATGCATATCACCGACGACGGCCTGAATGGGCGCGACCAGCAGGGCCATCCACATCGCCATGGAAAACATGGTGCGTATCGCGGGCGTGTCGTTGCCGCGCAGCAGATGCCATGCGCCCGACGCCCCCACAAACAGCGCGCTGCTCAGGAACGCGGCGATAGCCATGTGAATGAGACGGTAAGGGAAGGAGGGGTTAAAAATGATGGCCAGCCAGTCCTCTGGAATGACCTGACCGTTCTGAATACTGAACCCCTGGGGCGTGTGCATCCAGCTGTTGGAGGCGAGGATCCAGAAGGTGGACATCAGCGTACCCAGCGCGACCATACAGGTCGAGAAGAAGTGCAGGCCCGGGCCGACCTTGTTCCAGCCGAACAGCATCACGCCAAGAAATCCGGCTTCGAGGAAGAAGGCGGTTAAGACTTCATAGGTCAGGAGGGGGCCGGTGATACTGCCGGCAAACTGTGAGAATCCGCTCCAGTTAGTGCCGAACTGATAGGCCATGACCAGACCGGAAACGACCCCCATACCGAAGTTAACGGCAAATATCTTTAGCCAGAAATGGTACAGCGAGCGCCACACCTCATTTTTGGTGCGAAGCCACATCCCTTCTAGCACCACCAGATAGCTGGCAAGACCGATGGTGATCGCCGGGAATAGAATATGAAACGAGACGGTAAAAGCGAACTGGATTCTGGCGAGATGAAATGCGTCGAGTTCGAACATGGTCCGTACCTCTGGAACTGTTGCGCACGAGGATTGCCAGGCAGTCCGGGGCTGCCTGGCAAAATTGGTTACGGTTTTTTCTTCCCGGCACCCAGTTCGGCACCGGTCAGCGGGTCGGAATGTGGATCGGACTTCGTGCGGGCCGACATCGCTTTGACCAGCGTGGCCTGTTCGGTCGTCAGCGTCACGCTTGCACTCCCGTCACCGCCGTCAACGGCAGGTTGGGGGGATTCAACGTAGTCGAAATGTTTATCGCTGTTCCAGCTTCCGCGAACCTCTCCACCTTCAGACATATTGTAGTACTTGTTGGTGTATTCCTCGATTGGCGGCAGTTTTCCCGGAGGGAAATTATTACGAATGGACTGAAGCGCCTTCTCAAAGGAGAGCTGATGCGCTGCCTCACGCGTCATCAGAAACGCCAGCGCATCCTTCACGCCTGGATCGTCCGTGACGTTAATCAGCCGTTCATAGATGATCTTCGCTCGGGCCTCGGCTGCCACATTTGAGCGCAGATCGGCGGTCGGCTCGCCAATGGTGTCGACATAAGCCGCCGTCCACGGCACCCCGGCGGAGTTGGTCAACGGAGTACCGCCACCGTAAAGCAGGGAGGTGATATGGCTGTCGTTACCGTTTTCGGTCATGGACCGATACAGCTCGGCTTCATTTTCCACGCCCTCCGCCAGTGCGCCTTTAGCCCCTTTATTAAGCATACCCACCAGGGTACCGATAATTTCAAGGTGGCTTAACTCTTCGGTCGCGATATCCATTAGCATATCTTTACGACCCGGGTCGTCATCACTCAACCCCTGAGTAAAGTAACGGCAGGCGGCGGCCAGCTCGCCCTGAGGGCCGCCGAATTGTTCCAGTAATAAATTGGCAAGGCCGGGATTCGGTTCGGCAACCCGAACCGTATATTGTAATTGTTTGACGTGTCGAAACATGTCTTCTCTCCTGAGGTTATTTTTTTGCTTCGACACCGGATGCGTCTGAACGCAGCAGGAACTGTTCGGTGGTCTGTGGAATGTGGCGAATCAGCCAGTCGGCCATCTCGCGCTCTTCCGCCAGGATACTTTCGATGGCGGGCACGGAAGCCATGTCGCCCGCTTTTTTGGCCGCGGCCAGCAGGGAGGTGTAGCAGGCTATTTCAAACTGTTCGAAAACATAGCCGCTGATAGACCCTTTGACGATCTCATCAGAGGGGAACATCCCGCCAATGGATTGTCCGAGCGCCGCCATTTTACTCATTGAATCTTTTAAAACCGAACGAGAAATATCATTACGGTCGAGGATCTCTTCCAGTAAGGTAATTTGTCGCTTTGTTTCACTAATATGCTGCTCAATTCTGGCGCGAACATCGGGATAATTATCGATACGGCTGGCCATGGATTCCAGCATAGATTCGGCTTGCTTTTCCATCGCATGGGCATCGCGTAGCCAGTCATGGTAGTGTTCTACGTGATTCATTATAATGTCCTCATTATGGTGTCGCTTATTTGGTCTCACTCTCAGCAGCCTGATCGGCACGCGCAGCACTGTAGCCAGATAAATGGCCGACAATATTGGCGTAGATACTGATGATAATGACCCATAGCACGCTGCTCTTCCACCATAAAACGGAAGGGATAGCGAGTATGAACCATATTATTGCTGCCGTTAAATGGCACCGTTTAATAGTCCTGGGACTGATGCTCATTTTATTTAACCTTTGCTATAGCGTCATTTTTGCGCTTTTTGGTTAATATTGCCTACGGCCAGGTCGGTAAGTTTAAGATCGGTTTCTTTCTCTTCTTCCAGCGTTTCTGCCAGAAGTTTAACGGCTTTTTTATAGCCCAGTTGTTCTGCTAATGTGGCGAGGGTACCGTAACTGGCAATTTCGTAATGCTCCACTTTTTGTGCTGCGGCAATTAATGCGGCGTCACGCACCTCATTTTTCTCGGTGCTCTCGATGACCTCATTGGCCTCTTCAATCAGGCCTTCCATTGCTACGCACTTCATACGTTTGAGCTTAAGGCCAGATTCTTGCTCGATAATCTGGTCGATACGCTCAATCTGTCCCTGCGTCTCTTCAAGGTGTGCACTAAAGGCTGCGCTCAGTTTTTCACTGGAGGCAGCACGAGCCAGTTTGCCGAGCGCGCGGGTCAGCTGCTTCTCAGCGCTGTAGGTATCGGACAGGAGGTGAATAAACACATCTTCGACACTTTTCATATTCATCATTACGCTCCGGTAAAATAAAGAAGGGGTACTGCGAGCCTGGAGGCCCGCAGCATGCTCTCTGTTTTAAATAAAAGAGATTTACATCAGATCAGGAGTTTTTACGGCCACCACCGTGGCTGTTTTCTCCTCCTTTCTTACCTGCTTCAGATGCGCGTTGCGGATCGTTTTTAAAATTACCGCCGCTGTGCTGGCCACCTTTACGTCCAGCTTCTGATGCTTTTTCACGGTCTTGTGCGAAATTACCGGAACCACCACGATGCTCTGCCATATTAAACCTCATATATTGGTTATGTCAGTTAAGATACGAAAATATTCCGTATCACTCGTCGTTCGAATAATAACTTTAGTCGGTGTTTCATATTCGTCAAATATGTTTTGTAAACCATCGCTTCGTTGCTGAGATATTTCTGATGGTTAACGCTTCGTTTAATATGAATATATCCTGGATGGCTTGCGGTTAACTGCCTGTCTTCATGGAGTTAATCCGCGAGCCGCAGAGGATAACTGTTTTTCTTGCATTGTTTATGCCTGAAGCGCGTGCGGCAGTCTAAAAATTACAGACTAATCTTAAGGAGAAATATTGAAAATCCGCTTGTTGCGTTAACGAAATAAGATATATGCCACTGATATTTGTTTTTAATGAGATATTACCTCTTAAGATAATGCTATTTATTACCTCTTAATGGTTAAGCGATGAGGTTATTAATAATACAGTTTGATCAGAAAACGCTTTATTTAGAGAAGGTGAATCTACATTTAGAGAAGGTGAATCTGCCAGGTCATATGGGTGTCAGGGCAGGCCAGCACACGCTTTAACCACTCCTGTCTTAAGATCACAAATCGGAAATTCTTCCCCCCAGAGGGAACGGGTTTCTCTACACTCCAGGTAATATTCACTGGAGGCATGACATCATGGCGAACACCATCACGGCTGATGATATTCGGGAACACTTTTCGCAGGCTATGTCGGCGATGTACCAGCAGGAAGTTCCGCAGTACGGCACCTTGCTCGACCTGGTTGCGGACGTAAACCTGGCGGTTCTGGAAAATAACCCACTATTACATGAACAACTGGCGAACGCGGATGAACTGGCGCGCCTGAATGTGGAGCGTCACGGGGCGATCCGCGTGGGTACCGCGCAAGAGCTTTCGACCTTGCGTCGTATGTTTGCCATTATGGGCATGTACCCGGTCAGCTATTACGACCTCTCTCAGGCGGGCGTGCCCGTCCACTCCACGGCGTTCCGCCCGGTCGATGATGCGGCGCTGTGCCGAAATCCGTTTCGTATCTTTACCTCGCTGCTGCGCCTCGAATTGATTGACAACGTCGTCCTGCGTGAGCGTGCCGCGGAGATCCTGTCTCACCGCAATATCTTTACCCCGCGTTGTCTGGAGCTTATCGCGCTGCATGAGGCAGAAGGGCACTTTACGGATGCGCAGGCGCAGGCGTTTGTCCAGGAGGCGTTAGAAACCTTCCGCTGGCATCGTCATGCGACGGTCGACCAGGAGACCTATCTGGCATTGCATAACGAGCACCGACTGATTGCGGATGTGGTCTGTTTCCCGGGGTGCCATATTAACCACCTCACGCCACGTACGCTGGATATTGACCGGGTGCAGGAGCTGATGCCGAAGTACGGGATTGAACCCAAAATTCTGATTGAAGGACCACCGCGCCGCGAGGTTCCTGTATTACTGCGCCAGACCAGCTTTAAAGCGCTTGAAGAGCCGGTGCTGTTTGCCGGGGAGCATACAGGAACGCATACCGCGCGCTTTGGCGAAATTGAACAGCGCGGCGTGGCGCTGACGCCAAAAGGTCGTGCGCTTTATGACAGCCTGCTTGCAGAGGCCGGTACCGGTAAAGACAACATGACGCACCAGCTCCATTTGCGCGAGATCTTCAGCGCCTTCCCGGACAGCGAATTGTTGATGCGCCGTCAGGAACTCGCCTATTTCCGCTATCGCCTGACGCCATCCGGGGAAGCGCATCGACATGCGTTTCGTCCGGGAGACGATCCACAGCCGTTAATTGAGCGCGGGTGGGTTGTCGCTCAGCCGATCACCTATGAAGATTTCCTCCCGGTCAGTGCCGCAGGGATTTTCCAGTCGAATCTGGGCAATGAAACCCAGGCGCGTAGCCACGGTAACGCCAGTCGCGACGCGTTCGAAGCGGCGCTGGGTTGCCCAGTGTACGATGAGTTCATGCTCTATCAGGAAGCTGAAATCCGTAGCAAACAGCGTTGCGGTTTGCTCTGAAATCGTTACTCTTCTGGGGTGTGATGGAAACAGAAGGTTGTTATGCAAAATCCCTCCGCCCCTGTGATTGAAACGCGCCAGGGCGCACTGTCTGGTTTAACGGATGAAAACGTTCATCTCTGGTGTGGTATTCCCTATGCGGCGCCTCCCGTTGGCAACTGGCGCTGGCGTTCGCCACGGCCGCCTGAACGCTGGGAGGGGCTGCGTCTGGCCACCGCTTTTTCGCCCTCAAGCTGGCAGAACAGTGAGTATTGCCAGGCGTTAGGCGGTGGCGATCCCGGCAGGTTTTCAGAAGATTGTCTGTATCTTAACGTCTGGTCACCCGTCGAGCGCCCGACGCCGCTTCCCGTCATGGTCTGGCTGCACGGCGGGGGGTTTACCATTGGCGCGGGTGGCCTGCCGCCCTATAACGGTAAGGCGCTGGCAACGCGTGGCGTGGTGGTTGTGACGATCAATTACCGTCTTGGTCACCTTGGCTTTTTTGCCCATCCCGCGCTGGAGGGAGAAGAAGACCGGGTGGTGCATAACTTTGCGCTGCTGGATCAGATCGCTGCCCTTGAATGGGTTCGGGAGAATATTGCCGCTTTCGGTGGCGATCCTGACAACGTGACCCTGTTTGGCGAATCCGCCGGCGCGCGCAGCGTGCTGTCGCTGCTGGCGTCTCCGCTGGCGAAGGGACTCTTCCACAAGGCGATTGTGCAAAGCGGATACACCCTGCCGGATACGCCGCGGGAACAGGCCCTGCAAAAAGGGGAAGCGCTGGCGGCGCATTTCGGCCTTGAGGAGGCGTCAGCAGAACAGTTACGTGCCATTCCCCCCGAAGCGTTCTGGCCGCTGGCCGCGCCGCTGAACATCGCCCCGGCCCCCATCGTCGGAGACTGTGTTCTGCCGGAATCAATGCTCGATGTGTTCTTTGCCGCGCGTCAGCATCCTGTTCCGGTGATGATCGGGTCGAACAGTGACGAAGCCAGCGTGATGGCGGTATTTGGTATCGATCTCGCCGGTCAGATCCAGAAGCTTCGCCGTGAACGTCGCTTTGGACTGGGGCTGATCAAACTGCTCTATCCGGGTGTGAAAGGGGATGTGGAGCTTGGCAGGCAGGTGTGCCGGGATATGGCTTTTACCACCATGGGATATGTGGTGATGCAGGCCCAGCAGCGCGTGGGCGGCTTGTGCTGGCGTTACTGGTTCGACTATGTGGCGGAAGCAGAGCACGCAACCTATATCAACGGTGCCTGGCACGGTAATGAGGTGCCGTACGTGTTTGACACCCTTGGTGAGATTGAGCCTTCCTGCCACTACGTTAATGCGCGAGACCGGCAATTCGCAGCGCAGGTTGCAGATTATTGGGTGAGTTTTGCGCGTGACGCCGGTCACCGGGAAAGTCTTCCTGGCCCGACGCACTGGCCGGCCTGTCGAAAAGGAAGGGACGTGCTGCTACGTATCGGCGTGAATAAACATGCAGGTTTCAGGCTTGAAAACCGCTTTATGCGCGCGCGCATGAGCCTCTTTAAGCGCGTTATGAAACACCATGTGAGCCTCGACTGAGCAGGCAGGCGCGAAACGCCGCCAGCCCATTTTCCTGGCCAGGCGATTCGCGCAGAACCAGTCTGTAGCTCGCACCCGTTTTAATGCTGCTCGCAAAAGGCCGCGCCAGCCTCCCGGCGCGGACATCTTCTTCCACCAGCGTTTCGTCAGCAATGGCCACCCCCAGCCCCTGAATGGCGGCCGTGATGGCAAGGTCCATCGTGTCGAAGTGTTGATTTTTGTGCATAACAACCCCCGGGCCTTCCTGCTTCGCCAGCCACAATGACCAGTCTGTCTTATCCCGTGTCGGGTGAAGGAAGGTTAACGCACCCAGTTCGCAACCTGCTCGCAGGGGGCTCATTACCGGGGTTAACGCCTCTTCAAACAGCAGATCGCCCGCGCTCATATGGGTGCCAAATACAATGGCCGCGTCGTAAGATTCCGTTTTGAAATTGACGTTATGGTCGGTGGTAGTGGTCAGTGCGATCTGCAGATCCGGCTGCTCACGCTCCACCTCCAGCAGACGAGGCACCAGCCAGCGCATGGCGCAGGTGGGTGCTTTGAGTCGGATCACGGTTTGCTGGGTACGGGCCCGATCGGCCAGGGTCAGCAGCGTTTCAAAAGTGGATTGCAATTCCGGAAGCAGGGCGCTGCCCTGTGGGGAGAGGCGCAGGCCGCGCGCATGGCGCTCGAACAGCGGAAAGCCGAACCACGCTTCAAGGGTGGCGATTTTGCGACTTACGGCTCCCTGCGTCAGACAGAGCTCTGTTGCGGCATGGGTCAGATTCAGATGACGCGCGGTGACTAAAAAGGCGTCGATGGCATTAAGCGGGAGCGAACGGCGCGACATTAACCACCTCAGGTATGCGTTTTTCTCATGGCTATTATGACAACAATTCGATTGTCCCGACAACTGACTTGTTGTTTGAATAGTTATGCATTCATCATGAGAAAGGAAAGAGGATGACGTTACACACTCCGGTGCACACCCGTTCCAAATTACCCGATGTGGGGACCACGATTTTTACCGTTATCGGCCAGCTCTCCGCCCGGCATAACGCCATCAATCTTTCTCAGGGTGCACCCAATTTTTCCTGCGATCCCAAACTGGTCGCCGGGGTGACCCGGGCGATGGAGGCAGGGCACAACCAGTACGCGGCAATGACCGGCCTGCAGCCCCTTAAAGAGCGTATTGCGGATAAAATTGCCACCCTCTACGGCACGCACTATGACCCGGCCAGCGAAGTGCTGGTCACCGCCAGTGCCAGTGAAGGACTCTATTCGGCGATCAGCGGGCTGGTGCACCCGGGCGACGAAGTGATCTACTTTGAACCGTCGTTTGACAGTTACGCCCCGATTGTTCGCCTGCAGGGGGCCACGCCGGTTGCCATTAAACTGACGGTGCCGGATTTTGCCGTCAACTGGGATGAAGTCCGTGCGGCGATCACTCCGCGCACGCGCATGATTATCATCAATACCCCGCACAACCCGAGCGGGCAGGTCTTCTCAGCAGAGGACCTGCAGCAGCTGGTGGCGGTGACCCGCAATACCGATATCATTATTTTGTCTGACGAAGTGTACGAACACGTCGTCTTTGATGGTGAACCGCACCACGGTATGGCGACACATCCGCAGCTGGCGGAGCGTAGCGTCATTATCTCTTCCTTCGGAAAAACCTATCACGTGACCGGCTGGCGCGTGGGTTACTGTGTTGCTCCGGCGGTACTGATGGATGAGATTTGTAAAGTCCATCAATTTCTGATGTTTTCTGCCGATACGCCAATGCAGCATGCGTTTGCAGAGCACATGATTGACCCGCAAACCTGGCTGTCGCTGGCGGCGTTTTATCAGCGCAAACGCGATCTGCTGCAAAGTTTGCTGGAAGCATCACCGTTCAGACTCTTGCCGAGCGCCGGTTCGTTTTTCCTGCTGGCCGACTACAGCCAGTTTAGCGATGAGCGCGACAGTGAACTGGTGAAACGGCTGATCGTTGAGTATGGAGTGGCCACCATTCCGCTGTCGGCGTTTTATGCGGATGGTACGGATAATAAATTGATTCGTCTCTCTTTTGCGAAAGATGAGGCGACGTTACGGGCAGGTGCCCAGGCCCTGTGTCGGGTTAAACCACGCTAAGGAGTTGGAGATGAAATTACGCGCGTTAGTTGTCGGCATGGGATTGCTGTGTACGTTTTCGTCATTCGCGGCTACCGAACTGCGGTACGGGCTGGAGGCGGAATATCCGCCGTTTGAAAGCCGAAATGCTGCTGGCGAACTGGAAGGGTTTGACGTTGAGCTGGGCAATGCCATCTGCAAAGCCGCAGCGCTGAAATGCACCTGGGTTGAAACCTCTTTTGATGCGTTAATACCGGGTCTGGTGGCGAAGAAATTTGATGCCATTAACTCGGCGATGAACATCACCGAACAGCGACGTAAAAGTATTGATTTTACCCAGCCGATTTACCGCATCCCGTCGCAGCTCGTCGGCAAGGCCGGTACCGCGGTAGAGGCAACGCCCGCGGGGCTTAAGGGCAAAACCATCGGTGTCCTGCAGGGCTCTATTCAGGAAACCTACGCGAAAGAGCACTGGGAAAAGCAGGGTGTCACCGTGGTGTCTTATAAAGATCAGAATATGGCCTGGGGCGATCTGCTGAATGGCCGTATCGACGCCTCGCTGGTCATGTCCGCGGCCGGGCAGGCAGGTTTCCTCAGCAAGCCGCAGGGGAAAGGGTTTGGCTTTATCGGCAAACCGGTGTCGGACGACACTATCCTCGGCAGTGGGATCGGCTTTGGGTTGCGTAAAGGGGACGAGGCCACCAAAAAGCAACTTGATGCCGCAATTGATAAAGTGCGTGCCGATGGCACGATCGCTAAACTCGCTGATAAGTACTTCCCAGGTATCGATGTCAGCGTAAAATAACCGCCTCATTTGCCCCGACTGACGATGTCCAGCCGGGGCATTTTTATACACGTCTTTATACCTTTCTTTACACCTTTTTCGGGTCGTTCTGGTCGACAGAAAATATTTCGCACTTTGTACAGATAATCGCCGCCCAACAATTGGATTCTTAACCATTTTTGTTTAGGCTGTGCGTTCTTTCCTGCCGTCATTTCGCCGAGTGCGAAACACATTCACACGACCATAAGGACGTTTTTCCAGGCATGAATCGCAGACGTTTTCTAAAAGGCTCGCTGGCAATGGCAGCCCTGAGCGGCACAACTGGCCTTGCTTCCCTGTTTTCCAAAGCGGCTTACGCTGCTGACTCTGACATTGCTGACGGTCAGAGCCGTCGTTTTGATTTCTCCGTACTGCAATCCATGGCCCATGACCTGGCGAAAACCCCGTGGGGCGGAGCACCGCGACCGTTACCGGACACGCTGGCGACCATGACGCCGCAGGCCTATAACGCCATCCGTTACGATGAAAAACAGTCACTGTGGAATAATATTGAAGGCCGTCAGCTGGACGTGCAGTTCTTCCATATGGGCATGGGTTTCCGTCGCCGCGTGCGCATGTTCTCGCTGGATCAGTCAACGTCACAGGCGCGCGAAATCCACTTCCGTCCTGAGCTGTTCAGCTACGGTGAAACCGGTGTTGATACGAAGCAGCTGGAAGGGCAAAGCGATCTTGGGTTTGCCGGTTTCCGCGCCTTCAAGGCACCGGAACTGGCGCGTCGCGATATCGTCTCATTCCTTGGGGCGAGCTATTTCCGTGCGGTTGATGATACCTATCAGTATGGTCTTTCCGCGCGGGGTCTGGCGGTGGATACCTTTACCAACACGCCGGAAGAGTTCCCTGACTTCACCGCGTTCTGGTTCGAAACCGTCAAACCGGGCGACACTACCTTCACCGTCTATACGCTGCTGGACAGCCCAAGCATCACCGGTGCGTATAAGTTCGTGATCCACTGCGAGAAGAGCCAGGTGATCATGGAGGTGGAAAACCATCTCTATGCGCGTAAAGACATTAAGCAGCTCGGCATTGCGCCGATGACCAGTATGTTCAGCTGCGGTACAAACGAACGCCGCATGTGCGATACCATCCACCCGCAAATTCATGACTCCGACCGTCTCGCCATGTGGCGCGGTAACGGGGAGTGGATTTGCCGTCCGCTGAACAACCCGCAGAAGCTGCAGTTCAATGCGTTTGTGGACAAAAACCCGAAAGGGTTCGGCTTGCTCCAGCTCGATCGCGATTTCTCGCATTATCAGGACGTCATGGGCTGGTATAACAAACGCCCGGGCCTCTGGGTGGAGCCGCGTAACGACTGGGGTAAAGGTGCGGTTGGCCTGATGGAGATCCCGACAACGGGTGAAACACTGGATAACGTGGTCTGCTTCTGGCAGCCAGAAAAACCGGTGAAAGCGGGCGATGAGCTGGACTTTAAATACCGTCTTTACTGGAGCGCCATGCCGCCGGTCCGTTCCCCACTGGCGAATGTCTTCGCGACCCGTACCGGTATGGGTGGGTTCCCGGAAGGCTGGGCGCCGGGCGAAAACTACCCGAAAGTGTGGGCCCGTCGCTTTGCTATCGACTTCGTAGGGGGCGATCTGAAAGCTGCCGCGCCAAAAGGCATTGAGCCGGTCATTACCCTCTCCAGCGGTGAAGCGAAGCAGGTTGAGATCCTCTACGTTGAGCCGTTTGACGGCTATCGCATTCTGTTCGACTGGTATCCTACCTCGGATTCGACCGAACCGGTGGATATGCGCCTGTTCCTGCGCTGTCAGGGGGATGCGATCAGTGAGACCTGGCTGTATCAGTATTTCCCGCCTGCGCCGGACAAACGTAACTACGTTGACGATCGCATCATGCGTTGACCATTTATTCCCTCTCCCCGGCGGGGAGAGGGTGACGGGAAGGGACCATGACCGCCACTGAATCTGAAATTATCCCGGTGACTGACCATCTCGAGCTTCGCGCCGTCGAAGAGCGCTATACCGCCGATCTGCACAACATGGTCATCAGAAACAAAGCCTGGCTGCAAACCGCCTTTGACTGGGCGCAGCATGTGGGCACCGAAGATGACACCCGTCGTAATGTGCTGAGTAATCAGATGCTGCACCAGCGCGGCTACGCCAAAATGTTTCTGATTTTCAAGGATGAGGACCTGGTCGGCGTGCTGTCGTTTAATGCGATTGAACCCGCCAACAAAGCCGGATACATCGGTTACTGGCTGGATGAGGCGCATCAGGGACAGGGCATTCTGTCGCAGGCGCTGCAGGCGTTTATGCGCTATTACGTCGAGCGAGGCGAGATCCGCCGTTTTGTCATTAAGTGTCGGGTGGCGAATAAACACAGCAACAACGTTGCCCTGCGCAACGGTTTTACGCTGGAGGGGTGCCTGCGGGAAGCAGAGTTCCTGAATGGCCGTTTTGACGATGTGAATCTCTACGGCAAAATTTACCCGCTATAACGCCCCTAACAGAGGCGTACGGGTGATGCGCTGGTCGCCGTTAATCACCTTTTCGCCGCGCAGGTGGATGTTCTCACCGGCAAAAGCCTCAATCACCGCATCGTCGGTGATTTCAACCCGATGCTCAATAAGCACATCGCCGCTGATACGCGCCCGTCCCTGGATCACGACCTTATCGTCCAGCAGGATAGGGCCGCCGCGCAGCCAGGCCTGACCGCCAATCAGGACGTGGTGTTTAATGACACAATTTCCTTCCACCACCGCGTTTTCAGCCACCTGAGAGCTGTAGCGGACGGTAGGGATGGCATCGTCGTCAAAACCGGCAATGACGCGGGCGTTACCGTACACTTTTGCGCAGTCACATACCCAGACGTTATTGAGATCGTTGCCTTCGAGGATGGCGCTGTCGAAAACTTCCGCCCGGTGTTCAACGAAGGCATAATTAACCATTGCCTCGCCGTAGATTTGCGCCTGATGCACAATGCGGGACTGGCTCACCGTCGCCTTGTCATAAATTTTCAGGATCTGCTCATGGTCCGGCGTAAGCCCTTTGGCAGCAATTACCACGCTGTTATGAAGCACCCGCGCCTCGCCGAAAATATGGCATTCGCCGCGCACGCAGGATTGTTGTATCGTGACATTGTCACTTATGCGCGCGCCGTGACTGACCTCCGCGCCGTCCAGCCAGCAGTTGTCGCCAATCTGCGCGTCATGACTGACGATGCAAGGCAGGGTAAGGCGCGCATTGCCGGACACCGTCGCACCGGCAAAGACGACGCTGTTTTCATCGTAGATCCAGCAGTCGCCTTCGTGCGCGAGGGCGCTCTCATCTTCAACCCAGCCGCCTTTCGTGCCGCTCACGATGTCGTTAAAATTCGCCGTGGCAATAATCTGTCGTAACGACGTCGTGTGCGTTGTCTCGCCGTTTTTCCATTGCCAGAGGCGGGTGTCCTCGCTGAGCCTGTACTTTTTCATCATGGAGTCTCGGGTAAGCGTCTCCACTAAACGTAGCAAACTTTCGGCGTTTCGTAGTGCTGGCATCCGCCGCGGAAACCCCTTAAAATGGCATTTAAAATACATTTTAAAAATTCAAATTAATGAATAAAAATAACAACGCTCAACAAGTGCTTAACCTGCCCGCGGGTTACTTCGGTATGGTGCTTGGCATCATTGGGATGGGGTTCGCCTGGCGATACGCCAGCACGCTCTGGCCCGTGACGCGCTGGCCGGGTGAGAGCCTGGTGGCCCTTGCGATTGTGATTTGGTTTTTGCTGACGGTGGCGTTTATTGCCCGGGCGATCCGTTTCCCACAAAGTGTGCTGGCCGAGATGCGCCACCCGGTGATGAGCAGTTTTGTCAGCCTTTTTCCCGCCACAACGATGCTGGTCGCCATCGGTTTTGTGCCCTGGCTGCGCCCGGTGTCACTGGTGTTATTTGGCGTCGGGGTGGTGATACAGCTGGCTTATGCTGCCTGGCAAAGCGCCGGATTATGGCGCGGTAACCATCCGCAAGAGGCCACCACGCCGGGGTTATATCTGCCCACGGTAGCAAACAACTTTATCAGCGCCATGGCGTGCGGCACGCTGGGGTTTAACGATGCCGGGCTGGTGTTTCTCGGGGCGGGCGTTTTTTCCTGGCTCAGCCTTGAGCCGGTGATTTTGCAACGACTTCGTAGCGCCGGGGAGTTACCTTCCGCGCTGCGAACCTCGCTGGGTATTCAGCTGGCCCCCGCGCTGGTGGCCTGCAGCGCCTGGTTTAGCGTCAATGGCGGTGAGGCGGATACATTTGCCAAAATGCTGTTCGGCTACGGCCTGTTGCAACTGCTGTTTATGTTACGGCTGATGCCATGGTATTTGTCCCAGCCGTTTAACGCCTCGTTCTGGAGCTTCTCGTTTGGCGTGTCGGCCCTGGCCACCACGGGGCTTCATCTTGGGCAGAGCAGTCCGTCGGGCTTTTTCCACGCCATTGCCGTCCCACTGTTTATCTTTACCAATGTCATCATCGGGATGCTGCTGGTACGAACGTTTATCTTGCTGATACAGGGCAAACTTCTGGTGCGCACTGATAAAGCGCTGCTTATGCAATCTGAGGAAAAATAATGGCTGTTGATGAAAATTACTTCACAGAGAAATATGGCTTAACCCGTACGCACTCAGAAGTGCTGTACAGCGCGGGCATTGTGAAACCGGGTAAAACGCTGGATCTGGGCTGTGGTAACGGGCGTAACAGCCTCTATCTGGCAGCCAACGGTTACGACGTGACCGCGTGGGATAAAAATCCACTGAGTATCGATAATATTGAGCGCATCAAAGCGGAAGAAGGCATCGTAAACCTGCAGACGGCAATCAAAGATCTGAACAACCTGAGCTTTGAGGGCGAATACGATTTTACTCTCTCTACCGTGGTGCTGATGTTCCTGGAAGCGAAAACCATTCCGGGCCTGATCGGCAATATGCAGCGCTGCACCAGACCCGGCGGTTATAACCTGATTGTTGCCGCGATGGACACGGCGGATTACCCGTGCACCGTCGGCTTCCCGTTTGCGTTCAAAAGCGGTGAACTGAGCAACTACTACGAGGGCTGGGCGTTGCTCAAGTACAACGAAGAGGTGGGCGAACTGCACCGCACCGACGAGAACGGTAACCGCATCAAACTGCGTTTTGCCACGCTGCTGGCGCGCAAGCCCGCTTAACGGGCGGCCAGCAGGCAGAGCTGCAGGGCCGTGTTGTATGAGGCCTCGAACGACGACAGCGGCAGAAACTCAAACTTCGAGTGGAAGTTATGCGCGCCGGTGAAGAAGTTTGGCGTGAGCAGGCCTTTTGCCGAGAGCGCTGCGCCGTCAGTACCGCCGCGCATTGGCGTCGGTTTGGGCGTGATCCCAAGGGATTCCATGGCCTCAAACATCAGGTCGATAGCGCGACGATCCTCACCAATCGCATTGCTGATATTGCTGTAGGTATCTTCAATGCGATACTCCACCTTTGCCGTAGGATGCTGACCGGCAATCAACGCCGCGACATCGGTAATCTGCTGCTTGCGGGCGGCAAACTGTGCTTTATCAAAATCACGGATATTCGCTTTTAAGACGGCTTCGTTTTGCCCCGCCTGAATGCCGTTAAACCAGATATAGCCTTCACGCCCCTCGGTGCATTCCGGGGTTTGCTGGCGGTCAAAATGGCTGATGAAGTCTGTCGCCATCAGCAGTGGGTTAACCAGCACGCCTTTGGCGGACATGGGGTGAGCCGTTACGCCGGTAAAGCGAATTTCTGCCGCCGCGGCGTTGAAGTTCTCGTAAACAATCTCACCCAGCTCACAGCAGTCGATGGTCCAGGCAAAATCAACGTCAAAACGGTTTAGATCCAGCGCCTTCGCGCCACACAGGCCGATCTCCTCATCCGGCACAAACGCGACCACAATGTCGCCATGCTGATGTTCTGGCGTCAGGTTTTCCAGCAGCGTCATGACCACGGTGACGGCGGCTTTATTATCTGCGCCTAATACGCTGGTCCCGTCGCTGAAAATAATCTCTTCACCCGGGTAAGCCAGAATTTCTGGATGCTCTTTTACGCGTAACCAGATTGATTTCTCTTTATTCAAACAGAGGTCTTCACCCGCAAATTTTAATATTTGTGGATGAATATCCGGTGATAAACCGACATCGACGGTATCAATATGGGTAATAAAACCGATGCGTGGCGCCCCGGCTACATTACCTTTTTTAACCGCAGTAACCGTCGCGTATTCATCAATCACAATATCGTCTAAACCCAGCTGCGCCAGCTCCTGAGCCAGCTCACGCGCCATGTCGTGCTGGCCCGGCGTAGAGGGAAGGGTGTTCACTCTGGGATCGCTCTGGCTGGTGATGGCGAGATAGCGGAAGAAGCGGTGCGTTAATTGTCTGGATAGTGCCGAGCCCATAGTGATTCCTTCTGTATTTATTTTTCAGGTGTTTGCTACATCACTTTAATGATATTTATGAAATGGCAAAAGAATTAATTAGCCGTCGAATTAAAAAGACAGGAATAAATGATGAAAAGCAAACTCACAATGTTAACGCTGGCACTTGCTGCGCTCACGGTCAGTTCCACCGTCGCGGCAAAAACGCTGGTGTATTGCTCTGAAGGATCGCCGGAAAATTTTAATCCTCAGTTATACACGTCGGGAACCAGCGTGGATGCCAGTGCCGTGCCGGTCTATAACCGGCTGGTCGATTTCAGGGCGGGTACAACGGAACTGGTCCCGAGCCTGGCGGAACGCTGGGAGGTGAGCGAGGACGGCAAGGTTTATACCTTCCATCTGCGTAAAGGGGTGAAATTCCAGAGTAATAAATCGTTCAGGCCGACGCGCGACTTTAACGCCGACGACGTGATTTTCTCATTTATGCGCCAGAAGGATGTAAACCATCCCTATCACAACGTCTCTAACGGCAGCTATTCCAACTTCGAGAGCCTTGAGTTCGGTAGCCTGATCACGGCCATTGATAAAGTCGATGAGCACACCGTGCGCTTTACGCTCGCCCATCCGGAAGCGCCGTTTGTCGCCGATCTGGCGTGGTATTTCGCCTCGATCCTGTCGGCGGAGTATGCCGACGCGATGCTGAAAGCCGGCACGCCGGAGAAGGTGGATATGGACCCGATTGGCACCGGGCCGTTTAAGCTGGCGCAGTACCAGAAAGATTCGCGCATCCTGTTCACTGCGTTTCCGGAGTACTGGCAGGGCAAATCGAAGCTGGATCGGCTGGTGTTTAGCATCACGCCCGATGCCTCGGTGCGTTTTGCCAAAATCGAGAAGAACGAATGTCAGGTGATGCCGTTTCCAAACCCGGCGGACCTGCCGCGCATGAAGGCTAATAAAGACATTAATCTGATGAGTAAAGCCGGGCTGAATACCGGTTTTCTGGCCTTCAATACGCAAAAACCTCCGCTGGATAACGTGAAGGTCCGCCAGGCGCTGGCAATGGCCATCAATAAGCCGGCCATTATTGACGCGGTATTCCACGGCACCGGCACGGCGGCGAAAAACCTGCTGCCACCCGGCGTCTGGAGCGCCGACAGCGAACTGAAGGATTACGACTACGATCCTGAAAAAGCGAAAGCGTTGTTGAAGGAGGCTGGTTTTGCAAACGGCATCAGCATCGATTTATGGGCGATGCCGGTTCAGCGTCCCTACAATCCGAACGCAAAACGGATGGCGGAGATGATTCAGGCCGACTGGGCGAAGGTTGGCGTCCAGACCAAAATCGTCACCTATGAATGGGGTGAGTATCTTAAGCGGGTGAAGGGCGGTGAACACCAGGCCGCGCTGATGGGCTGGACCACCGCAACCGGCGACCCGGACAACTTCTTTGGTCCGTTATTTACCTGTACTTCGGCTAATGGTGGATCTAATTCCGCCAAATGGTGCTACAAACCATTTGATAAAATTATCGCTGAAGCGAAATCGATAACCGATCATGATAAACGCGTGGCGCTGTATAAAGAGGCCCAGCAGATGATGCATGACCAGATACCGGCAGTAATGATTGCCCATTCGACGATTTTTGAACCGGTGCGCAAGGAAGTCACGGGCTATGAAATCGATCCGTTTGGCAAGCATTTGTTCTGGCAGGTTGATATTAATCAGTAGTTTTTCTCTGCCCGGCGTGCAGTCGGGCAATCTTTTCGCAATTTGTGCTGCTTACATCATTTTTTGTCACAACAAACCCGCCAGACTTTTGCTATAACTTCAAATGCATACTTGCAGATAACATGGAATACCATCATGCGTACTCACACTTTTTTTAAAGTTGCAGTGCTTTCTGGTCTGTTGGCGTTAGCGGGCTGTTCGTCTAAAGTCGCCGCCCCCGAACAATATTCAGGCTTTTTAAAAGATTATTCTGGATTGCAGCAAACAACGTCCGCAACGGGTAAACCGACGCTGCGTTGGGTCGACCCGTCGTATAACGAGGCAAATTACGACAGTATTTTATGGACGCCAATCACCTATTATCCAGCGCCAAAACCAACGACCCAAATTGGTCAAAAAACGCTTGATGAGCTTCTGGCTTATACCAACACCAAAATGAAAGCGGCAATCAGCCAGCGTAAACCTGTTGTTACGACACCAGGTAAACACAGCCTGATTTTCCGCGGTGCGATTACCGGTGTGAGTTCACAGAAAGAAGGTCTGCAGTTCTATGAAGTAGTGCCCGTCGCGTTAGTGGTTGCAGGTACGCAGATGGCAACGGGGCACCGCACCATGGATACCCATCTCTTCTTCGAAGGCGAGCTGATTGATTCGGCGACGAATAAGCCGGTCATGAAGGTCGTGCGTAAAGGCGAAGGTAAAGAGCTGGCGAACGAAAACACGCCAATGGGCTTCGCAACGTTAAAACAGGTTGTGGATGACATGGCGACGGATGCCACCATGTTTGATGTTAAGAAAACCGCGAAATAATCAAAACGGCCTGCAGCAATGCAGGCCTTTTTTTTATGCCATACGCAAACGTCTGAACCAGGTTTCCGGTTTCGTAAACATCACCATATTCCCGCCCAGAATCAGCAGTAATCCAATGATGCCGTTGAGATGCCACACGTAACCTTCATAGACCGTGGAGATGGACAGCGCCACCAGCGGGAAGAGCAGCGTACTGTATGCCGCTTTGCCCGGGCCAATGCGTCCCACCAGCGTGAAGTAGGCGCCAAAAGCGATAACCGAACCAAAAATGGCGAGATAAAGCAGCGCGCCAATGTAACTCACCGTCCACTCGGGGATAAAACTGTCACCCCGGAACAGGGCAATGCAGCCCATAATGACCGTACCGTAAAACATCGCCCAGGCGTTGGTGGTCATGGTCTCCAGCCCTTTTCGCTGGTGGCGCATACTGATCATATTGCCCAGCGAGAACCCGTAGGTCCCCAGTGCTGAAAGACCAATCCCCGTCAGCAGGGAGGCACTCCAGCCACTCGCCAGCAGGTCGTCCCAGAAGAGGGTGATGATCCCGATAAGCCCCAGGGCCGCCGCCGTCCAGAAGCGTGCGGGTGGGCGCTGACCGAAGAAAATAAAGCTGTTGATGGCGTTATACAGTACGGCCATCGAGAAAATCACCGACTCCAGCCCGGTATTAATGTGCGCGGCGGCGGTATAAAAACACCAGAAGTTGAAGCAAAAAACGCAGCATCCTTGCAGCATGCAAAAGAGATGATCCCGCAAGGCCAGCTTACGAAGCCGGCGCAGGGCAATTAAGACGATCATGATCGTGGCGCAGGCCACGGCAAAACGCCAGAAAATTGACACCGGGGCTGCGACTGGTCCCTGTTGCAGGAAAATGGCAATCCAGGTTGTTCCCCATATCACCACCACCAGTCCATAGAGTAATGCGTTCATTGTTGCTCTCTTCTCACATACTGAAAAGTGCAGTCTGGCGCGAGTGGCATGACATTGCTTTCACCGATTTGCGGTGGACTTGCATATTCTTGCGCTTTTTTGTGGCTGCAGATCTGGCATCGTGGCGCAACACTTCATAGACTGAGAGTCTGATTACTCACCCGTTAATAGCTATGTCTCGCGCTTACGATACCTTTGAAACGCTACGCCAGCAGAACGCCGTGCTGCGGGAAACCGTTGCACTGAATTCCGGTATTCAACTGGCAGCCTGGTACAACAAGCACGACACGATAACCGTAAAAAGTAATCACCATACCCTCAGCCTGTACGTGGCGGACGGTTATGAGAGCTATCAAAAAACGCCGGGCGGCTGGAAAAACGGCGGCGGCCCGGACCGTTTCTGTCTGATGCCAAAAGAGAGTGAATCGACGTGGGATATTCGCGATGACCTGTCGTTTGTCCATCTCTACTGCACCGATGAGCATCTGCGTGATGTCGGGGAAAAAATCTGGGACAAGCGTCCGCTGTCCCTGACGCTGGATGAAAAGATTTTCGGCAGCGACCCGAAAATTACCGCGCTTTACCGTCAGTTTTTGCTCGGCTGCGACTGGCAGCAAAAAGCTAACCAGCTCACCCTGAGTACCGCGTCTACGCTGTTGATGACCCATCTGTTACAGAATTACTCCAGCGTGCAGTGGAAACTGCCGGTGGTGACCGGCGGGTTGTCGCCGTTTGTGCTGCGTAACGTTCTGGCGTTTATCGAAGAGAACCTTTCCCAGCCGCTAACGCTGGCGGAACTGGCCGAACAGGCCGCGCTGAGCGAGTATCATTTCGCCAGGATGTTCCGTCAGTCCATGGGGCTGGCACCGCATCAGTACGTGATGCAGCGTCGAATGGAGAAAGCCAAAGCGCTGGTGCAGCACACAACCACACCGCTCACGGATATCGCGCTGGCCTGCGGGTTTAACTCCGCCAGCCATTTCAGTAACCGCTTTCGCAGCATGATGGGCATAACGCCCTCGCAGCTACGCGCGGCGAAGGTGTGAAAAGACCGTATAACATACGCCGCCCAACACCAGCCCCCAAAACGCAGAGCCAATACCCAGGATCGTGACGCCGCTGGCGGTCATCAGAAAGGTGACAATTGCCGCGTCGCGCTCCGTTTCATTGTTCAATGCCTGATACAAGCTCCCGCTGATGGTGCCCAGCAGCGCCAGGCCGGCGAGCATCTGGATCCAGCTCAGGGGAAGGGAGGCCATCAGCCCGGAAATGGATCCGCCAAAAATGCCCGCCAGCAGATAAAACCCGCCTGCGGCCATGGCGGCAAGCCAGCGTTTGCTGGCATCCGGGTGCGCATCCGGGCTCTGGCAAATCGCAGCGGTGATCGCGGCGATACAGATGGAAAAGACGCCGAGCGGGGATAACACCAGTGCCAGCCCTCCGGTGACGATCATCAGCGGTGATACGGCCAGAGGATAGCCGGAAGCCTGCATCGTGGCGAAGCCCGGCGCATTCTGGGACGCCATGGTGACCAGAAAGAAGGGCACGCCAATGCTTATCAGACTGGTTAACGTAAAGGTCGGTGCGATAAACGTGGGCATCACCACGGAAAGGGTTAACTCTTTTGTGACAATGTCACCTCCCGCCCAGGCCACCATACTGCCCACCAGCAACGTGGCGACAATGGCGTAGCGAGGGGCCAGCGCTTTGGCGAACAGCCATGCCGCCAGCATGCTGCCGCACAGTAAAAAATGCCCCTCAAGATTGCTGAACGCCTGCAGTCCAAACCTGAGCAACACCCCGGCGAGCATAGCAGCGGCAAGGGAATGCGGGATAAGCTTCATCAGGCGAGCAAACAACCCGGTTACGCCGCACAGCAGAATGAGCGCGTTGGCAAAGATGAAAATCCCGATGGTCTCGGCAAGCGTTACCCCATGCAGACTGGTGGCTAATAGCGCCGCGCCGGGGGTGGACCAGGCGGTAAGCACCGGGGCTTTATACCACCAGGAAAGCACCAGCGTGCTGACCCCCATACCTATCCCCAGGGCCGTCATCCAGCCAGCGATCTGCTGCGCGTTTGCGCCTGCGGCAGCGGCGGCTTGCCAGATAATGGCGGCGGAACTGGCATATCCCACCAGAACGGCGACAAAACCGGCGAGAACGGCAGGAAAGAGTGAGGATAAAGGGCGCATGAAAACTCCGTTGTGCGTTATAACGTCCGCCCTAAGGTAACACTGTGCGTTATAGCGTACAAGTGGTATGATCGGTCGCATCAGGAGGGAACATGGACATCACACAACATCTTGCTTACATACTGAAAACTGAGCGTCAGGCGCGTGGCTGGAGCCTCGCCAGACTGGCGGAAGAGACCGGCGTTTCAAAGGCCATGCTCGGGCAAATCGAGCGCAATGAATCCAGCCCGACGGTATCCACGTTGTGGAAAATCGCCACGGGGCTGAACATCCCTTTTTCTGCCTTCATCACGCCGGCAGCTGACAGGCAGGCGGTTTTCGACCCGGAACAGCAGGCGATGGTGGTGAAACCGTTATTCCCGTGGGATGAGACGCTAAAGTTTGACCACTTTTCGATAACCCTCGCTGCCGGCGCCCTGAGCGAATCCACGCCCCACGAGGCTGGCGTGATTGAACACGTGGTGGTGATCAGCGGCGAACTGGAGATGAACATCGATGGCGAGTGGCAGACCATTACTGCCGATTCGGGGGTGCGTTTTGCCGGGGATAAACCGCACGCCTACCGCAACAGCAGCGACCGGCCGGTGCATTTTCACTCCCTGATCCATTATCCCCGCTGAAGCGACGCAAAACTGTTTCGCTGCCGCATACTTCTGACTACAATAGCCGCCATTTTGACCATAACGGATAACGACGAAGTATGCGCCTGCAATCCCATCATCTCGAACTCTTAAGCCCGGCCCGCGACGCCTCCATCGCCCGTGAAGCGATCCTTCATGGTGCTGATGCCGTCTACATTGGTGGGCCTGGCTTTGGTGCCCGTCATAACGCCAGCAACAGCCTGAGCGATATTGCTGAACTGGTGCCGTTCGCCCATCGCTTTGGGGCGAAAGTGTTCGTGACCCTGAACACCATTCTGCATGATGATGAGCTGGAGCCTGCGCAACGTTTAATTACCGATCTCTACCAGACCGGCGTCGATGCCCTGATTGTGCAGGATATGGGCGTGCTGGAGCTGGATATTCCTCCCATTGAACTGCACGCCAGTACCCAGTGCGATATCCGCACGGTAGAGAAGGCGAAGTTTCTTTCTGATGTGGGTTTTTCCCAGATCGTGCTGGCGCGTGAGCTGAACCTGAACCAGATCCGCGATATTCACCAGGCGACCGACGCAACCATTGAATTCTTTATCCACGGCGCGCTGTGCGTCGCCTATTCTGGTCAGTGCAATATTTCCCACGCCCAGACGGGGCGCAGCGCCAACCGCGGCGACTGCTCTCAGGCATGTCGTCTGCCGTATACCCTGAAAGACGATCAGGGCCGCGTTGTGGCGTTCGAAAAACACCTGCTCTCGATGAAAGATAACGATCAGACCGCCAACCTGGGTGCGCTGATTGACGCCGGTGTGCGCTCCTTCAAGATTGAAGGGCGTTATAAAGACATGAGCTACGTGAAGAACATCACCGCTCACTATCGTCAGATGCTGGATGCCATCATTGAAGATCGCGGTGACCTGGCGCGTGCGTCGGCCGGTCGTACCGAGCATTTCTTTATTCCGTCAACGGACAAAACTTTCCACCGCGGCAGCACTGACTACTTTGTGAATGCCCGTAAAGGGGATATCGGTGCGTTTGATTCACCGAAGTTTATCGGTTTACCGGTGGGTGAAGTGCTGAAAGTGGCAAAAGATCACCTCGACGTGGAAGTGACCGAGCCGCTGGCCAACGGCGATGGCCTGAACGTGATGATCAAGCGTGAAGTGGTGGGCTTCCGTGCGAATACGGTGGAAAAAACCGGTGAAAATCGCTATCGCGTATGGCCAAACGAGATGCCTGCGGATCTCTACAAAGCGCGCCCTAACGCGGCACTGAACCGTAACCTTGACCACAACTGGCAGCAGGCGCTGCTGAAAACCTCGAGCGAACGTCGTATCGCGGTGGACATTGAACTGGGCGGCTGGGAAGAGCAGCTGATCCTGACCATGACCTGTGAAGACGGTATCAGCGTGACGCATACGCTTGATGGTCTGTTCGAGGTGGCAAACAACGCGGAAAAAGCCCTTAACAACCTGAAGGATGGCGTGGCGAAGCTGGGGCAGACCCTTTACTACGCGCGTCATATCGACGTTAACCTGCCGGATGCCCTGTTTGTTCCGAACAGCCAGCTGAATCAGTTCCGCCGCGAGACGGCAGAAATGCTGGATGCCGCCCGCCTGGCTAACTATCCACGCGGCAGCCGCAAGGCCGAAACCGTTCCTGCGCCGGTTTACCCTGACACGCACTTGTCCTTCCTGGCGAACGTCTATAACCACAAAGCGCGTGAATTCTATCACCGTCACGGCGTACAGCTGATTGACGCAGCCTATGAAGCGCATGAAGAGAAGGGCGATGTGCCGGTGATGATCACCAAGCACTGTCTGCGCTTCGCCTTCAACCTCTGCCCGAAACAGGCGAAAGGGAATATTAAAAGCTGGAAGGCCACACCGATGCAGCTGGTGAATGGCGACGAAGTGCTGACCCTGAAATTTGACTGCCGTCCGTGCGAAATGCATGTGATTGGCAAGATGAAAAATCATATTTTCAAAATGCCGTCACCGGGTAGCGTTGTGGCCTCCGTGAGCCCGGACGATTTAATGAAAACCCTGCCGAAGCGTAAGGGTAATTAATTACCGAAAGTGTGTGTCTGGTTTGCGCGATTTCTGCCACAGGTGGTGTTCGCGCAAACCTTCCGCTGACTCTTCTGCAACGCTGCGTAATTCATCGCTATCCGCTTCATGGCGGAGCTGATGTTCCACATTCTTTACCCACACATATTCATGGCCTTTATGTCCTGCCATCAGCTGACCTGAAAATAATCCACACACCAGCAATATCAGCGTTAACCCTTTTCTCATCATTATTTCACCGTTGAATGCCATCGCGGGACTATCATGCCAATAATTTCGTCGGGAAATTATTCAAAAATTAAAATTAGCGCAAAGAGAGTGTCAAATTCTGTGCGGCGACAGCCGTGATGAGACTTTTCCTAAAATTAGCATCAAGTTTGTTAACCGCCAATTCTGGTACGTAATTAGCCACTAGCTTTAAGGATAAATCCTATATAATGGTTAAACTCTGGCTAAGGAATGGGTCTTGTTAAATGAAAAAAATGATAGCGCTTGCGCTGCTGGTGGTTGCTGTTGGGGCGGGTGCAGGTATTTACTCTATTAGTAATGACGAACCAGAATATATTCAGTCCGCGAAAGCGCGTGTTGGGTCATATTTAACCAGCGATTACGGACGCGTGGCCTGTAATAGCACCAAAATTGATGACCAGCGCTGGCAATTAGGCTGCACCAATCAGGCAAGAGGTAAAACATTCGAGTTCGCAGTTTATCCGTCTGAAAAAGCACCGTATGGTGTGTCGCGTTCGTTTTATCTGGAAGCCATCAATGATGATGCAAAACAGAGCGCGGAGCAGGGTCTGATGCGTTATTTGCAAATCAATACCAAAGCGGGTTAATCAGGCTGTTTACCTTTCATTGAGACTATGGATGTTAGTTTGTAAGAGATCCGCTGCCCGGCCATGGAGTGTCGGGACGTAGAGACCAAAATACAAATCTATCCATGCAAGCATTTACCGCCATATTATGGCGGTTTTTTTTGTCTGCAATCCGGCCACTAGCGGGCAGGACGCGAATAGTGTTTGCGATACTGGGCCGGTGAAAGGGCAAACTGCTGCCGAAAATGGTGACGCAGGGTCGATGCCTGACCGAATCCGGTCTGCTCCGCGATGCTGTCGATACTTAAGCGACTGCTTTCCAGATAATCTTTTGCCCTCAGCAGGCGCTCATTGAGCAGCCAGCGCGCGGGCGTGGTGCCGGTCGCATCCTGAAAGCGGCGCAGAAAGGTGCGTTGACTCATGCCGACCCGACGCGCCAGTGAATCAACGCTGTGCGATACGGCAAGATGGGTGTGCAGAAAATCAAACAGCTGACCGAGACGCTGACTTTCGCGCAGTTGCGCCACCGGGCGGCTTAGCTGCTGCGGCTGTGAGCCATCCCGGTGCGGGGGAATGACCAGACGACGCGCTACGGTGTTGGCGATTTCCATCCCATAATCCCGCCGGACTACGTGCAGGCATAAATCGATGCCTGCCGCGCTGCCCGCCGAGGTGAGAATGTCGCCGTCGTCCTGATAAAGTACATCTTCAACTACTTCAATGGCCGGGTAACGGGCCTTAAGCGCCTCAATATAGCGCCAGTGCGTTGTGGCTTTACGCCCATCCAGCAGCCCGGCAGCGGCAAGAACAAACACGCCGGAACAGATCGACAAAAGCTGGCATCCCCGCGCATTGGCCTTACGTAATGCCGCGCAGAGCGCGGGCGGAACCGGTGAATCCAGTCCTCGCCAGCCGGGCACAACGATCAGGTCGGCCGTCTCAAGCAGGGTTAAATCGCCGTCGGTGATGAGGCGAATCCCGCCGGTCGCCCGAAGTTCACCGCTGTCTACACCCGCGACGGCAAAACGATACCATTCGTCTCCCAGCTCCGGACGCGGCAGACCAAAGATTTCCACTGCCACGCCAAACTCAAAGGTACACAAACCGTCATACGCCAGCACAATGACCTGAGGGCGGGAAATCTGTCTTAAGTTTGTCATCTTTTTGCTGTTTTCTGGCATAAGCGAGCGCATTCACGGGCTGAATTTGTGGATAGAGTAGTGTTAACACAAACGCCAAAGATGAGGAAGGATCATGAGTTATGTTACTGAATTTCCGGCTGCTGAACCCCAGGAAGCCGTTACCCATTTTCTGCGCCGCCTGAGCGTCGAGACCGATTGCGCCGATGTGCATCATGCCATCACGAATCACGAGCAGGATTTCGTCCTGCTGCACGTCGTCGGGAGCCCGCAGCAGTTCACCCGCCGTCACGTTCCCGGTGCGCTACATATGCCGTGGCGTCAGATCACCGCCGAACGCATGGCCCAGTGGCCTGACGGCACGCTTTTTGTGGTCTATTGCGCCGGGCCTCACTGCAACGGTGCGGACAGAGCCGCGCTGAAGCTGGCGCGTCTGGGGCTGCCGGTGAAAATTATGCTCGGTGGGATCACCGGCTGGGAAGATGAAAAGTTTGAGTTTGCGAGCCAGGAATCGCTCTCCGCACTGTGAAGATGAATTTTTTTCAACACCCGTGAAATTTTCTCGTTTGCCGGCTGGCGGCAGGTATGACATCTTTTTTGGACATTTAGACATCCAGAAGTCTAAAGATTCAAATAATGAATTATCACTGCAGGCAATTATTGTCGGCAGATAAAGGAGATTTCCATGCAACGACACCATGCCCCATACCGCGCCGATGTAGTTGGCAGCTTTTTACGTCCGGATGCCATCAAACAGGCTCGCCTGAAATTCGCCAGCGGCGAAATTGATGCCGGGCAGCTTCGTGCGGTTGAGGATGAGGCGATCCGCCATGTTGTCGAGCAGCAGTGCGCCTGTGGCTTGCATGTGGTGACCGACGGTGAATTTCGTCGTGCCTGGTGGCACTTTGATTTCTTCGACGGTCTGCAGGGTGTTGAGCGTTACGATTCTCAGCAGGGTATTCAGTTCAACGGTGTACAGACCAAAGCCCACGGCGTGCGCGTGACCGGCAAGCTGGGCTTTGGCGATCACCCGATGCTGGAGGATTTCCGCTACCTGAAAAGCATTAGCGGGAATGCTCAGCCGAAGATGACCATTCCCAGCCCGAGCGTGCTGCATTTCCGCGGTGGACGCAAAGACATTGATGCGACGGTCTACCCGGATCTGAAGGACTATTTTGACGATCTGGCGACCACCTGGCGGGACGCGATCCGGGCGTTTTACGACGCGGGCTGCCGTTATCTGCAGCTGGATGACACCGTCTGGGCCTATCTCTGTTCGGACGATCAACGTCGTCAGATCCGCGAGCGTGGTGACGATGCCGACGAGCTGGCGCGTATATATGCCCGCGTTCTGAATAAGGCACTGGAGGGCAAGCCGGACGATCTCACCATCGGGCTGCATGTCTGTCGCGGAAACTTCCGTTCAACCTGGATTTCCGAAGGGGGCTATGAGCCGGTGGCTGAAGTGCTGTTCGGGACGGTCAACGTGGATGCCTTTTTCCTTGAGTACGACAATGACCGGAGCGGTGATTTTGCACCACTGCGTTTTGTTCGCCCGGGCAAGCAGCAGGTGGTGCTCGGCCTTATTACCACCAAAAATGGCGAGCTGGAGAACCCGGAAGGGGTGAAGGCGCGTCTGGAAGAGGCGGCGAAATACGTGGCTAAAGAGCAGATTTGCCTGAGCCCGCAGTGCGGGTTTGCCTCTACCGAAGAGGGCAACAGCCTGAGCGAAACCCAGCAGTGGGACAAAGTCCGTCTGGTGACGCAGATCGCCAGCGAAGTCTGGTAAACCTTCCGCCACAGCGCTGCATTATAAAAGTGCAGCGCTGTACCATTCTGAGTCGTTCTTTTTACATCCTTCGTTACCTCTCCTGCCATAGCGCTTTATCCATCCTGGCATCCTTTTTGCTCTCTCTAAGCTGACGTTTTTATTTTCTGCGTCCACGCCGTAACGGACGCCTTTGCACAGCTTTCTTTTTCAGGAGTGAAAATATGCACCGTCGTACCTTATTAAAAGCCTTCGCATTGTCCGCGTCTGTCGTAGCTATGGGGATGAGTTTTGGCGCTCAGGCGGCCGATACCATCAAGGTGGGGATCATGCATTCCCTTTCCGGCACGATGGCGATTTCCGAAACGCCGCTTAAAGATGTTGCGCTGATGACCATCGATGAGATCAACGCCAAAGGGGGCGTGCTGGGTAAGAAGCTGGAACCGGTAGTGGTTGACCCGGCCTCGAACTGGCCGCTGTTTGCCGAAAAAGCGCGCCAGCTGCTGAGCCAGGACAAAGTGGCGGTGGTATTTGGTTGCTGGACGTCGGTGTCGCGTAAATCGGTGCTGCCGGTGTTTGAGGAGCTGAACGGACTGCTGTTCTACCCGGTGCAGTATGAAGGCGAAGAGATGTCACCTAACGTCTTCTATACCGGTGCCGCGCCAAACCAGCAGGCAATCCCGGCGGTGGAGTACCTGATGAGTGAAGACGGAGGCAGCGCGAAACGCTTCTTCCTGTTAGGCACCGATTACGTTTATCCCCGCACCACGAACAAAATCTTGCGTGCTTTCCTGCATTCGAAAGGGGTGGAAGACAAAGACATTGAAGAGGTATACACCCCGTTTGGTCACAGCGATTACCAGACAATCGTTTCCAGTATCAAAAAATTCTCTGCCGGAGGGAAAACCGCGGTGGTTTCCACCATCAACGGCGACTCCAACGTTCCATTCTATAAAGAGCTGGCTAACCAGGGCCTGAAAGCTACCGATGTTCCGGTTGTGGCCTTCTCCGTGGGAGAAGAGGAGCTGCGCGGGATCGACACCAAACCGCTGGTGGGCAACCTGGCGGCGTGGAACTACTTTGAGTCCGTTGATAACCCGACCAACCAGGCGTTTGTGGCGGATTACAAAGCGTATGCCAGGGCACACAAATTGCCGAATGCCGACACCGTGGTCACCAACGACCCGATGGAAGCCACCTACGTCGGGATCCACATGTGGGCGCAGGCGGTTGAAAAAGCAGGTACCACCGACGTCGATAAAGTTCGGGCGGCAATGGCCGGTCAGTCCTTCAAGGCACCTTCAGGCTTTACGCTCACCATGGATGCCACCAACCACCATCTGCATAAGCCGGTCATGATTGGCGAAATTGAAGGTAACGGCCAGTTTAATGTGGTCTGGCAGACGGAACAGCCGGTGCGCGCCCAGCCGTGGAGTCCCTTCATTGCCGGTAATGACAAAAAGCCCGATCAGCCGATGAAAACCGCCAGCAACTAAGTTATCACCGCAGGGAGAATAGTCATGAACGCCATACGCACGATCATCGCTATTGTGTGGCTTACCGGACTGCTGCCAGGGATGGTGCAGGCATCGGATGCCGACCAATTCGTGGCCGCCAGTCGCAGCCAGCAGGCAGAACTGTTGACGCAGTGGGCAACCGCGCCGGAGGCGGCACGGTTGCCGCTGCTCCAGGCGCTACAAAGTGAAAGTCTCTACACCGACAGCCAGAAACATGCGTTTGCACAACGCCAGGGGGCAATGGTTCCCCTGGGGGAAACAAAAGCCGCAGCAGGCCAAACCAAAGCCGTGCGTCTGACCAACCGGCTGCGCAATCTGGTGGCGACGGCAATGGCAACCCATCAGCTCGTGAGTGACAGTGTCACGGAAAGGCGTGCGGCAGCCCGTCAACTCCAGCGGGATGCGCAGCCTGAAATGCTCGATTTCCTGCAAAAACGGGTGAGCAGCGAAACGGATGATGTGGCCCGTCAGTCGCTGAAGCTGGCGCTGGCGAACCTCCAGCTGGCAAGTCCGCAGGCTGCGGTGCGCCTGAACGCTGTGGCGCTGTTAGGGCAATCAGACGATCCGGACGTCCAGTCCCGGCTGACGCCGTATACGCAGGCAGGATCGGAGCCGGATGCCGGCGTACGTGCCGCCGCTGCCGAAAGTCTGAAACAGATTGAGCATCGCCTGATGTGGGGCGATCTGCTTGGTCAGGCGTTTATGGGGCTCTCGCTGGGGTCGGTACTGTTGCTCGCCGCACTGGGGCTGGCAATTACCTACGGCCTGCTGGGGGTGATTAACATGGCCCACGGGGAGATGCTGATGCTGGGCGCGTACGCCACCTGGATGGTTCAGCAGGTGATGGCCGGGCTCGCCCCACAGTGGCTGGCGCTCTACCCGATCGTTGCGCTGCCGGTGGCGTTTCTTGTGACCGCCAGCATCGGGATGGTG
This sequence comes from Enterobacter sp. V89_11, assembly GCF_029967775.1. NCBI lineage: Bacteria > Pseudomonadati > Pseudomonadota > Gammaproteobacteria > Enterobacterales > Enterobacteriaceae > Enterobacter > Enterobacter sp. V89_11. The sequence goes on from NZ_JASCAN010000023.1 coordinate 60,748, forward strand.
CTCGAGCGTACCGTTATTCGTCATTTGTATGGCCGACCGCTGGAAACGCTGCTGGCGACATGGGGTATTAGCCTGATGATTATTCAGCTGGTACGCATGACGTTTGGCGCCCAGAACCTGGAGGTGGCAAACCCGGCATGGCTGTCCGGTGGCGTGCGGGTGTTTGCCAATCTGACGCTGCCGTGGAACCGCATTGTGGTACTGGGTTTTGTGCTCCTGGTGCTGTTCTTCACGTGGCTCATTCTGAACAAAACCCGTCTTGGTCTGAACGTGCGCGCAGTGACGCAAAATCGCAGCATGGCGGCCTGCTGCGGGGTACCGACAGGTCGTGTCGATATGCTCGCCTTTGGGCTTGGCTCGGGGATTGCGGGTCTGGGGGGCGTGGCATTATCGCAGTTAGGCAACGTTGGGCCAGAACTGGGCCAGGGTTACATCATCGACTCGTTCCTCGTGGTGGTGCTTGGCGGGGTGGGTCAACTGGCAGGTAGCGTGGCCGCGGCGTTTGGGCTGGGGATCTTTAATAAAATCCTCGAACCGCAAATGGGGGCGGTACTGGGCAAAATCCTGATCCTGGTGGCGATTATTCTGTTTATTCAGAAACGTCCGCAGGGGTTATTCGCACTGAAAGGGAGGGTTACTGACTGATGAGCCAGCCGCTTACCTTAACGCTGGCGCGTAAAGCGCCACGCACGACGCAGATAGCCGGTAGCCTGATCGTGGCCTGCCTGCTGGTATTACCGTTTTTCGCCTTACTACCCGCGACGCATCCGCTGGCGATCTCGACCTGGATGCTCACGCTCACGGGTAAGATCCTCTGTTATGCCATCGTCGCCGTGGCGCTCGATCTGGTGTGGGGCTATGCCGGAATGCTCTCCCTGGGCCACGGTATCTTCTTCGCGCTGGGCGGCTATGCGATGGGCATGTACCTGATGCGCCAGGCGGCGGGTGACGGGCTGCCCGCGTTTATGTCGTTTCTCTCCTGGAGCGAACTGCCGTGGTTCTGGTGGGGGACGCAGCACTTTGTCTGGGCACTGGTATTAATTGTGATGGTACCGGGGCTGCTGGCGCTGGTGTTTGGCTGGTTTGCCTTTCGCTCAAAAATCAAAGGGGTCTATTTTTCGATCATGACCCAGGCGCTGACTTACGCGGGGATGTTGCTGTTCTTTCGCAATGAAACCGGCTTTGGCGGAAATAACGGTTTTACCGGTTTTACCACGCTGCTTGGGTTTTCTATTACCGCGACCACCACCCGTATTGCGCTGTTTCTGGCTACCGTGATGCTGTTGCTGATAGCGCTGGGCACAGGCTTCGCGCTGGCGAAAAGTAAGTTCGGTCGCATTCTGACCGCGGTGCGTGACGCCGAAAACCGCCTGACGTTTTGCGGGTACGATCCCCGCGGTTTCAAGCTGCTGGTGTGGACACTTTCAGCCGTACTCTGCGGTCTGGCTGGCGCACTGTATGTGCCGCAGGTGGGCATTATCAACCCGGGTGAAATGTCGCCAACCAACTCAATTGAAGCGGCCATCTGGGTTGCGCTGGGGGGGCGCGGCACGCTGGTCGGCCCGGTGATAGGCGCGGCGCTGGTGAACGGTGCGAAGAGCGTCTTTACCGTTGCCCTGCCGGAATACTGGCAGCTGTTTCTGGGGCTGATTTTCATCGCCGTGACGCTGTTTTTACCGCGCGGTGTCTACGGTCTGTTTCGTAAGGGAGAACACTAATGCAGCCAGCCGAAGAATTATTTACCCGCCAGTTACCCGGGGATCGCTATCGCGACCAGACCGATCCGGTACTGCAACTTGAAGCCATCAACGTGAATTTTGATGGTTTTCAGGCGCTGACGGACCTCTCACTGAACATTGGCGTGGGTGAATTGCGCTGCGTGATTGGCCCAAACGGTGCGGGAAAAACGACATTAATGGACGTGATTACCGGCAAGACGCGGCCTAAAAGCGGCAGAGCGCTGTACGATCAGTCCATCGACCTGACGGCGCTTGAACCCGCCGAGATTGCCCGCCGGGGCATCGGACGTAAGTTCCAGAAGCCCACGGTCTTTGAAGCGCTCACGGTGTGGGAAAACCTTGAGATTGCGATGAAAACCGATAAATCCGTCTGGGCGAGCCTGCGGGCCAGACTCAACGGCGAGCAGCGGGACCGTATTGACGAGATGCTGCTCTTGCTGCGGCTTGGCGGCGAGCGCGATCGCCGCGCCGGGCTGCTTTCGCACGGGCAAAAGCAGTTTCTGGAGATTGGCATGCTGCTGGTGCAGGACCCGCATCTGCTGTTGCTGGATGAACCGGCGGCCGGAATGACCGACGCGGAGACCGACTATACGGCTGAGCTGTTCAGAACCCTTGCGGGCAAACACTCTCTGATGGTGGTCGAGCACGATATGGGCTTTGTCGAAACCATTGCCGACCACGTGACGGTGCTGCACCAGGGACGCGTGCTGGCGGAGGGGTCACTTCGCCAGGTACAGGCGAATGAGCAGGTCATAGAAGTCTATCTGGGACGCTAAGGAGCCGTCATGTTACAGGTGAACGAACTGAATCAGTATTACGGCGGCAGTCATATTCTGCGCGGGGTCAGTTTTGAAGCGGCGACCGGTGAAGTGACCTGTCTGCTGGGGCGCAACGGGGTGGGGAAAACCACGCTGCTCAAGTGTCTGATGGGCCTGATCCCGGTAAAAACAGGCGACATTATCTGGCAGGGGAAAAAAATCACCCACAGCAAACCGCACCAGCGCGTGCAGTCCGGTGTGGCCTATGTTCCGCAGGGGCGTGAGATTTTTCCACGCTTAACGGTCGAGGAGAATCTGTTGCTCGGGCTGTCACGCTTCCCCGCCCGCGACGCAAAGCGCGTCCCGGAGGATATCTGGCAGTTGTTCCCGGTGCTTAAAGAGATGAAACATCGTCGTGGAGGCGATCTCTCCGGCGGTCAGCAGCAACAGCTGGCGATTGGTCGCGCCCTGGCGAGCCGGCCGCAGCTGTTAATCCTCGATGAACCCACGGAAGGTATTCAGCCGTCGGTAATCAAAGAAATAGGCCTGGTTATCCGCAAGCTGGCGGACAGAGGGGATATGGCAATCCTGCTCGTAGAGCAGTTTTACGATTTCGCCGCTGAACTTGCCGACAGCTATCTGCTGATGTCGCGCGGGACCATCATTCAGCGTGGACGGGGCGATACAATGGAACAAGAGGGCGTTCGCGGACTGGTTGCGATTTGAAATGTTATATTATAACATCCTCATTCTTATAAAACGGAGTGAGGAGTTTGTTTTGGCTGCACATATTGGCAAATTTGCAATGACTCTGGGGGCGCTGCTGGTAAGCGGTCAGCTGTTTGCCCATTCGCATGGACATCAGATGACGGAAGCGGAACAGAAGGCGGCGAACGGCGTCTTTGAGGATAAAGACGTCAAAGACAGAAAGCTGTCTGACTGGGATGGGACATGGCAATCCGTCTATCCGTTTTTGCTCGATGGCGCGCTGGATCCGGTTTTTAAACAGAAAGCGCAGAAGGATAAAAAATCCTTCGACGAGGTGAAAGCTTACTACCGCACAGGGTATGCGACGGACGTTGAGGCTATCGGCATCGAAAACAACATGATGGAATTCCACAAAGGTAAGGCGATCGGTCGCTGCCAGTATGATTACAGCGGCTATAAGATCCTGACTTATGCATCAGGTAAGAAAGGGGTTCGCTATCTGTTCGAGTGTAAAGATCCGGACAGCAAGGCGCCGAAGTTTGTCCAGTTCAGCGACCATACCATCGCCCCAAAAGCCTCTTCCCATTTCCATATTTTTATGGGCAACACCTCCCACGAGGCGCTGCTAAAAGAGATGGATAACTGGCCGACGTACTACCCGAACGAAATGTACAAACAGCAGGTGGTCGACGAGATGCTGCACCATTAATGGCCTGCCCGATGCCGGGTGGGCGTCATGCCGCCCGGCGTTGAGGACTTAAGCCACTTTCGGCATTTCGCACCACGCCTTCACGCTCATCCCACGCAAAATCATCAGCCAGGCAATCACGATGGCAACCATCATGATCGCAAACAGTGACCAGTGCGGCAGGTTGGTAAGGATAATACCGGTGATCATCGGGTTTGCCGCCGCCCCAAGCCAGCCCAGCGCCTGGGCAGAGAAGTAACTCGCTTTCATACCCGGCGGGGCAATATTGTCGATCAGCATATATTCGCCAGGTGCATAGATAATCTCACCCAGCGTAAACACCGCTGCCGCAATGCCCCAGTAGACCAGGTTTTCCCCGGAGAGCATAAAACCGCCCAGACCCAGGACGAAGAAGAGTGTTCCCACCGTCATCAGCGGACGTATATTGGTGGCGGAGATCTTGCGACCGATAACGTATTGCAGGGTGACGACCACCGCAGCATTCACCGGCAGCACCACGGCGACCACGTTTTGCGCAAAGTTGCTGTCGGCATTCGCAGCCAACACGTACTGCGAAATACAGCTGGCGAATGACCCGCCCACATACGACGCCAGCAGGCCGGAAAGGGTGTACCAGAAGAGGGCGCGGTCTTTAAGCAGTACTGACGGTTGCCACGGCATTTTCTCTTCGGTGGCATCGAGCGCAACGCTTTTTTGCACGAAGAAATGGATAAAACCGAGTGGCAGTGCGGCACAAAAAGCGGCCAGCCAGAACGGCAGCTGCAGGCTGTACATCACCAGTAAGGTTCCCACCGGCGGCCCGATCGTCCAGCCAATGTTCAGGAAGCTATAGTTTAGCGAGAAAACGCGCGCTTTTTGGCTCGAGGTTAGCACATCGGCAAACCAGGCCTTCAGCACCGTTGAAAATACCGAATAGGCGCAGTTAATCAGGGAAAAGAAGAGCACCACCAGCGTGACGTTATCCACCAGCGGGATAGCAACAAACCCGGCAATAAAGGCGACGATAGAAATCAGCATGTAGCGCTTTTTATCAAACTTATCGGCGAGGATGCCAAACCCCATACTGAATACCACACCGACGGTAAGCGCAATGGTCAGGGCATAACCAATATTCTCAACGCTCATATTAAATACGCGCGTGAGATAGATGGTCATAAACGGCAGCGTTGCCCCACGACCAATGGTTAATAATAACGACGACGCCAGCAGCGCTGCGGTTGAGCGCCTGAGTGATGGTTTCATATTCCTGCCTGACAATTGCGTTTGTTTTTTTTGAGCCGCAGAGATTCTGGCCGCGCTTGCTCGCCGCCATCCTGCAACGTGTATTATTTTAGGTATATATCAGGAGTATCACGACATAAGGGGCTTGTATAGCGCCTAATTTATCCGTAAGTGCTTCAGTTGACTGCCAGAAATAATGATCTTCTCGTGGCATGTTTTTTTCGTTACCTTGAAGTGTTTACAAAAATTTAATCATTCAGGGGCAGAGTATGACGCGAAAAGACGGGCTGCTGGCGTTGCTGGTGGTCATCGTATGGGGTCTGAATTTTGTGGTCATCAAGCTTGGGTTGCATAACATGCCCCCACTCATGCTGGCCGGTTTGCGTTTTCTGCTGGTGGCCTTCCCGGCGCTCTTCTTTGTCGCGCGCCCGAAAATTCCGTTCAGACTCTTACTGGGATACGGCCTGACCATCAGCTTTGGCCAGTTCGCATTTCTGTTCTGCGCCATTAAGTTCGGGATGCCCGCCGGTCTGGCTTCTCTGGTGTTACAGGCTCAGGCGTTCTTCACCATCATTCTCGGGGCGTTTGTCTTTGGCGAGCGTCTGCAGGGTAAACAGCTGGCGGGGATCACCCTTGCGGTGTTCGGCGTGCTGGTGCTGATAGAAGCCAGCCTGAACGGGCAGCACGTGGCGTTACTGGGCTTTATGTTAACGCTGGCAGCGGGGCTGAGCTGGGCCTGCGGGAATATCTTCAACAAGCTGATTATGCAGCATGAGGCGCGCCCGAAGGTGATGTCGCTGGTGGTCTGGAGCGCACTGATCCCCATTGTTCCGTTTATGGTTGCGGCGCTCGTTTTTGATGGGCCGGACGTGATGCTGAAAAGCCTGGTGGAAATCGATCTCACCACCATTTTATCGCTGATCTACCTTGCGTTTGTGGCCACCATTATTGGTTACGGGATCTGGGGATCGCTGCTGGGCCGCTACGAAACCTGGCGCGTGGCGCCGTTATCCCTGCTGGTTCCGGTGGTAGGGTTGGCCAGCGCCGCGCTGTTGCTCGATGAAAAGCTGAGTGCGCTGCAGCTGCTGGGGGCCGTGCTGATCATGGCCGGGCTGTACATCAACGTGTTTGGTTTGCGCGTGCGTCGGGTAACGCGGGCAAGAGGATAGGCATAAAAAAAGCCCCGCATCCGCGGGGCAAAAACGAATCAGAAGCTGTGCTGATTATAATAAGGCACGCCTAACTCGTCGGATTTGTCACTACCAGCACCCATGTGGTTGAAGTCATAAGGTGACTGGTCATGTGCTGACGGCAAAATCATCGTGTCACGATTATTTTGCTGCGTTGCACGAGGGGTTTGCTCCGCGAAGGTCTGGCTGGAAAACAGCACCAGCAAGGCGAGGGCGGCGGAGGCTGTAACTTTCATGATTTCCTCGGTTACGTCTTTACAGGCGATGATTAACTACAATGTTTTAGTGGATACAGGTATCGGGATTCACCCGGCACGCTGGTAATACGGTATTTGTGAGGCGGCACGTCGAAGTAGTTCTTAAACGTACGCGTCAGGGTTTGCTGTGATTCAAAACCGTAACGTTCCGCCAGATAAAGGATCGGCTCATTGCTTTCTTTCAGCTTCTGGGCAATTTCCGTCAGCTTGCGGCTGCGAATATATTGACCTAATGAATGGCCGGTCTCTTTTTTGAACATCCGTTGCAGGTGCCATTTGGAGTAACCTGAACGCTCTGACACTTTTTCAAGGGAGAGCGGCGATTCCAGGTTATCTTCGATCCAGTCCAAAATGCTATGAATAGTAATAGCGTCAGTATTGCGTCTGGACATCGTCATACCTCTTTTTCTGTTTACGGCAGTATTTTCTTAAGCAAAAGCTCAAGCGTTGCCACTTCATCTGCCGTTAAGTTTTTTGTTAGTTCCTGATGCAGTGTTTGTCCTACTAGTTGATGACATTGCTCGCACATAGCCGCGCCATCGCTGGTGAGTTTCACCAGGACGCCGCGTTTGTCATTCGGGTTAGGGCTTCGTTCTATCCATCCTTTGCAAACGAGACGATCGAGCATGCGGGTTAGCGCACCCAGATCGACAGAGAGCACCTTTTTCAGCTCAACCGGCGTGATACACACTTCGCAGCGAATGGAGCACAGCACTTTGAACTGCGTGGCGGTGATATCCAGCGGTGACAGATAGTCATTGAGCAGGCGATCTTTTTTCTGGTTAACCATATGAATAAGACGACCCAGCGGAATAATGTCGTTAAAGAGATCACTGGTGCTTTTCACAATGGTTGCCCTGGCAAGTAGTTTAGTCACGGCAGATATTATTGCTCAGGCAAGTATAAGTCAACTGAATGGATCAGCGGATGCCACGAATTGCTAAAACGTTTCATGAACTTTTTTTGCATGCTTTCAATTCAAATAGATAACGAAGGGTTATCGTTAATGACCGTAAATAATCGTTACGTTGAGCGAATGGCTGAACGTCACACTTTCACCCTATAATTGCGGTGATAAACATGGATAAGGACAACGACGCACTATGTTGGATTTGATTAAAGCAATTGGTCTGGGGCTGGTGGTATTGCTGCCGTTGGCTAACCCGCTAACGACGGTTGCGCTCTTCCTGGGGCTGGCAGGGAACATGAACAGCGCCGAGCGTAACCATCAGTCGATGATGGCCTCGGTCTATGTGTTTGCCATCATGATGGTGGCTTACTACGCCGGACAGCTGGTGATGAACACCTTCGGAATCTCCATCCCGGGTCTGCGTATTGCCGGCGGACTGATTGTCGCCTTCATCGGGTTCCGTATGCTGTTCCCTGCGCAGAAAGCGCATGAGTCACCTGAGGCCAAAAGCAAATCCGAAGAGCTGGAAACCGAGCCCAGCGCGAATATTGCTTTTGTCCCGCTGGCGATGCCCAGTACGGCGGGGCCAGGAACGATTGCGATGATCATCAGCTCCGCGTCAACGGTGCGGGATGGTTCGACCTTCCCGGACTGGGTCATCACGGTTGCGCCCCCGCTGATTTTTGCACTGATTGGTATCATCGTATGGGCATCCTTGCGCAGTTCAGGCGCGATCATGCGCTGGGTCGGCAAGGGCGGCATTGAGGCGATTTCCCGCCTGATGGGCTTCTTACTGGTGTGTATGGGCGTGCAGTTTATTATCAACGGCGTGCTGGAGATTATTAAGACGTACCATTAAGCACCCGCCCGGTAATGCAAAACGGCAACCTCGGTTGCCGTTTTACGTTGACTGCGGTCTACCCGTGATGGGCCTGTTCTTCCAGTGCGACCGGCCATTTACGGAAGATGAGCAGGGACCAGATGAGCGCCACCAGTGCCGGAATGGCACCCAGATAGCCAATCGCCGACATCGACACGTGAAGGCTAATCTGATTTCCCAGCAGCGCGCCCGCGCCAATACCGAGATTGAAAATCCCCGAGAACAGTGACATCGCCACATCCGTTGCGTCCGGGGCGAGGGCCAGCACCTTCACCTGCATACCCAGACCGATAATCATGATCGCCACTCCCCAGAACAGGCTCAGGACGGCCAGATGACCCTCGCTGCCCGCCGCTGGCATGAGTAACACCAGGCACGCCAGCAGTAAACCAATGGCGCTGCTGACCAGCGCCGACGCGTGCTGATTGCCGAGCTTACCAAACAGAATACTGCCAATAATGCCCGCGCCCCCCAGGATCAACAGCAGAACGGTGGCAAAGTTGGCGCTAAAGCCGGCCACGACCTGAACGAACGGCTCAATATAGCTGTAGGCGGTGTAATGCGCCGTGACCACAATGACCGTCAGCAGATAGATACTCAGCAATGCCGGACGACGCATTAACAGCGGCAGGCTTTTCAGCGAGCCGGAGTGTTCGCTTGGCAGCTTCGGCAGCAGTTTAATCAGACAGACCAGTGTGATCATTGCCCCCATGCCGATAGCGAAGAACGTGGTTCGCCAGCCAAAGTATTGCCCAACGATACGGCCAATCGGCAGGCCCAGGACCATAGCCAGTGCCGTGCCGGTGGCGATCAGGCTCAGCGCCTGCGCGCGTTTTCCCGCAGGTGCCAGGCGGATGGCCAGTGACGCGGTGATCGACCAGAACACGGCATGGGCAAAGGCGATACCGACGCGGCTGATGACCAGCACCGTAAAGTTCCACGCCAGAAACGACAGGACGTGGCTGACGATAAACAGGGCAAACAGCCCGATCAGCAACTTCCGCCGTTCCATCTGGCTGGTCAGCAGCATAAACGGCAGTGACATCAGTGCCACCACCCAGGCATAGATGGTCAACATAATGCCCACCTGCGCGGTTTCCATCTGGAAACTTTCAGCGATGTCAGACAACAGCCCAACCGGAACAAATTCTGTGGTATTAAAAATAAACGCGGCAATTGCCAGCGTGACCACGCGTAGCCACGCGACTCTGCGGGTAACTGTGTTCGTTGTCATAGCGATGTCGGAGATTCGTTGCTGAAAAGAAGAGGAGACGATCTTAAAACGTCAACCGGCGAAAACTCAACCATTATGTGATGCAGATCTCAAAATTCACCTGGTAAAAGCGGTAGCCGGGGGCATGGTTTTCATTGAATATAAAAGAACATCACAACAAAAACAGGCGGTAAGACAATGCAGGAGATTGATTTTTATCTGGTAGATGCGTTCAGCAATGCCTCTTTTGGTGGAAACCCGGCGGCCGTGTGCCCGTTAGACGCATGGTTGCCTGATGAGACACTGCTCAGAATGGCACAGCAGCATAATCAGTCGGAAACGGCGTTTTTCGTCTGCAGTAAAGCGGGAATTGAGTTACGCTGGTTTACCACCCTTACCGAAGTCAACCTTTGCGGACATGCCACACTGGCAGCCGCGTACGTCCTGTTTAATGAACTCAACTATCCTGACCCGCGTATCCACTTTGATACCGCCTCTGGCCAGCTGACGGTTAGCCGGGAAGGGGACTGGATGACGCTGGACTTCCCGGCATGCCCGACGCAGGAAGAGACGCCCCCGCCGGCGATGCTTGCGGCGCTGGGGATCGGCCATTACGTAGAAGCCCGTAAGGGGCGTGCCTGGGTGGTGGTTCTGGAAAACCGCCAGCAGGTTGAGGCGCTTGCGCCGAATATCTCGGCAATGACGCCTGGCGAACATAAGGTCAGCGTGACGGCGCGGGGAGAGGGGGATTATGATTTTGTGAGCCGCTTTTTCTCACCGGGAGTTGCCGTCTGGGAAGATCCGGTCACCGGATCCGCGCATACAATGCTTATTCCCTACTGGAGTGAAAAACTGGGTAAAACAGCGATGTTTGCCCGTCAGGTGTCGGCTCGTGGCGGTGATATGCGCTGCGAACTGAAAGGTTCACGCGTGCTGATGAGCGGGCAGGCCTCGCTTTATCTGAAAGGCACCGTCTTTCTGCGCTAAATAACCATAACAAAAGAGGAAAAGACAATGCAGGAAATTGATTTCTATTTGGTCGATGCCTTCAGCGACAGGGCGTTTGGCGGCAACGCAGCGGCGGTTTGCCCCCTGGAAGAGTGGCTGCCGGACGAGACGCTGCTCAACATGGCGCAACAGCACAATCAGTCTGAGACGGCTTTTTTCGTACGCACTGACGGCGGATTCGAGCTGCGCTGGTTCACTACCCTTGACGAAATTAACCTGTGTGGACATGCCACACTGGCGGCATCGCATGTCATTTTCGAATACCTTGATTATCCACACACGGAAATCACCTTCACCACCCGTTTCGTCGGCGAGCTGACGGTAAAACGCAGCGGTGACTGGTTGACGCTCAACTTCCCGGCCTGGCCGACGGCGGTCGTCGATAATCCGCCAGCGCTGCTGTTGAGCGCGCTGGGCATTGAGCGGGCAAAAGAGGTGCGTGTCGGGCGCGACTACATGGTGGTGCTGGAGAACCAGCAGCAGGTAGAGGCCCTTACGCCAGATATCTCGGCAATGATTCCGCTGGATAAGATGGTCTGCGTCACGGCACCGGGCGATGAATATGACTTCGTCAGCCGCTTCTTCTGTCCGGGAGAAGGGGTGCCGGAAGATCCGGTTACGGGGTCCACTCACAGCATGTTGATTCCCTACTGGAGCGAAAAACTGGGCAAAACCGTGCTGAACGCGCGCCAGGTCTCGCGACGGGGCGGGGATTTACGCTGTGAACTGGCGGGGGACCGGGTGTTAATCGGCGGTCAGGCCACCCTGTATCTGAAAGGGCATATCTATTTACGCCAGGCGATGTAAGCCAGGAATGGGCCACCGTCATTTCATCATCGGGAATGACGGTGGCTTGCGTTAATCAAACGTTCGTTTTTCCCCTTGCCAGCCAGACGTAATCAGAAATTCACGCCACGTTAAGGTGGCAGGGTTTATGGTTCTGCTCCAGGTGAGATCCCGGTCTTTTCCGTAATAGCCGTAGTTCACGGCATATTCCGTCATGCCGGTAATTTCACTGACCAGTGCCGCGTTGTCTGCGAAATCGGGGAAGTGGTGAAGGAGTGCTTCTCGCGTGTAGGCTGAGCGATACCGGGCTTTTATGCCGGTGACCTCCGTGAAGGTTTCCACCATCTCACGCGGCGAAAGACACTCACCGACAACGGGTAACGTCATGCCGTTGTAGTGTTCGGGGTTATCGAACATCTCAAGCACCGCAGGGCCGGTTGCCGTGAGCGGGTCGACAAAGGGCGCCCGAACGTCTTCCGGGAGATAGAGGGGAAAGATCAGCTCGTCGCCTTCTTTACGCGGCGGATAATATTCGGCCAGATTGGTGTAAAAGAACGCCAGTTGAATAAACGACGCGCTGACGGGGAGTGTGCGGATGTACTCCTCAATTCGGCCCTTATCGCTGAAATGAGGAGCCCATAGAGTTCCGGCCGTTATTCTCTCGACGTTTTCCAGACTGCTGAAGACAAGGTGTTTTACCCCGGCGTTGACGGCGGCATCTGCAAGCCTGTAACCCAGCGCCGTTTCACCCGTTGGCATCTGCGTCGATACGGGGATGAAACCTGGTGTCATCAGGAACGCCCCGTCTGACTCGGCAAACGCCCCGATCAGATGCGCATCATTGCCCGTCTGAAGGGTGATTTGTCTCAGTTCAGCACCCCGTTCCGCCAGCTGTTTCGCCGCAGGAGAGTCCGTGTTTTGCGTTAAGGCGCGCACCCGATAGCGCCCACTTTGCAGCAGGGTTCTGGTTACGCTACGTCCTTGTTTACTGGTGGCACCAAAAACTGTTATGAGTGGTTTATTATCATACGACATTTCATTCTCGCTCTGTGTTGTTGCGGTAGTGCATTATCGGAATGCGGACGGCGAGCGTGAAATCGATTTATTTCTTACATGATATCCATCCTATGAATACCAAAAAGCCTGACGTAAACCTGCTGCTGACTCTGGAAGCGCTGGTCGCGGAGCAAAATGTCACCAGGGCCGCCAGCCGGCTTTGTCTTAGCCAGCCTGCCGTCAGCGCGCAGCTTAACCGGCTGAGGGGGATGTTTAACGATCCGTTATTGATCCCGGGGCGCAGGGGGATGACGCCAACCCCCAAAGCTCTTGAGCTGATGGCGACGCTTGGCGGGGCGCTGGCAAAAATACGGGATACGCTGCAATCACATGAGGACTTTGATCCGCTGCACGATTCGCTAACGGTCTCTCTGGCCTGTACTGATTACGTGCAGGCCGCGGTCATTATGCCGCTGATTGTGACCCTGCAAGAGATTGCCCCCGGCGTGCGTATTGCTGTCAGGAATTACGATCCGCATCAGCTGGCCCATCAACTGAGCTCAGGCGATGTTGATGCTGCCATAGCCACGCCAGACCCTGCTCAGGCGCAGCTCAGAACGCAATATCTCTATGACGAATCGTACGTGCTTATCGGGCGCCCTCAGCATCCTGAACTGAACGACCAACTGACAATGGAAGCGTTCGCAAAACTTGAGCATATTATCGTGTCCCCCTCGGGGGGCGGTTTTACCACGCCGCTGGATGTCATGCTGGCGGAGTCAGGGTTGCAACGTAAGGTTGCGGTGTCTGCGGCATCATTTCTGTTTGTTCCCGGCATGGTGCAGATGAGCCATCTGGTAGCACTTGTGCCCCGACGATTAATTATGGGAACCATTAACCCGCTCACCGTGGTGGAACTCCCCTGGCTGAAAGAGACGTTTGACGTCAGTCTTATCTGGCATGAACGCAGCCATAACCACGCAGGACACCGCTGGCTAAGAGATACCCTCGTCAGCCTGAACCGCAATGCTGATATAAGTTAACGGTATGAAGCACGTGTGCAGGGCTGCGCTATGTTGAAATAAAAACAACAAGGAGCCCGCCATGTATTCCATTACCGCTGAATCTGCACATCACCCTGATATTTTGCATCTGATTGCCGCGCTTGACCGCTATCAGAGCGAACTCTATCCCGCTGAAAGTAACCACCTGCTCGATCTGACCGAACTGCCGACAGCCTCGCTGATCCTGATGATTATTCGGGACCGGCAGCTTCATGCCGTCGGGTGTGGTGCCGTGGTGCTCAACGGCGACGGGACCGGTGAAATGAAACGGGTGTATATCGATCCGGCTCATCGCGGGCAACATCTCGGCGAGATGCTGCTGGCGGCGCTGGAAGATGAAGCCCTGAGCCGTCACTGCCACACGCTTCGCCTGGAGACGGGCATCCGGCAACATGCCGCCGTCCGTCTGTATGAGCAGTGCGGCTATGAGCAACGTCCGGCGTTTCCGCCGTATGTTGATGACCCGCTGAGCCTGTTTATGGAGAAGGCACTGGTGGTTGACGTTCGTTTAGCAGCGCTATAAAAGCCTCCAGCGGGCGGGTCATAGCCCCGCGGCGCCAGACCAGCCAGGTGGTGAGCCAGCGCCAGTTTTCTGCCAGCGGCCAGGCTTCCACCTGATGGTGGCCTGGCATACTTTCCAGCATCGAACGAGGCATCAGCGCGATACCGGCGCCCGCGATGACGCAGGCGAGCATGCCGTGATAAGACTCCATCTCATGAATACGCCCGGGCGTGGCTCTGTCGGCGTGAAACCAGCTTTCCAGATGTCGGCGATACGAACAGTTTGCGCGAAAGGCGTAGACGTCACTGCCGCTTACCTGCGTGGCGCGTGCCACTTCTGCATGCCCGGCGGGCGTGACCAGCATCATCTCTTCCCGGTAAACCGGCATGCCTTCCAGTTCCGGATGCGAAAGGGGGCCATCGACAAACGCGGCGCTTAAGGTTCCCTCCAGTACGCCGTCAATCATTGTGCCGGACGGCCCGGTAGAAAGGGCAAACTGGATACGTGGATAGCGCTGATTAAACTGCGCCAGGCTTTCCGGAATACGCACGGCGGCGGTACTCTCCAGCGCACCAAGCGCAAACAATCCCTGCGGTTCATCACCGGCGACGACCATTCGTGCCTCATCGACCAGCGCCAGGATCTGCTTGCTGTAGCGCAGGAAGTTATGCCCGGAGGGGGATAAACGTAAACGCTGGTTCTCACGAATAAACAGCTCCACGCCAAGATCGGCCTCCAGCTGGCGGATGCGGGTGGTCAGGTTCGACGGAACGCGATGCACCTTTTGCGCCGCCTGGGTGATGCTGCCGGTGAGCGCCACGGCGTTAAACATTTCAAGCTGAGTTAAGTCCATACCATTCTCGATTCGTGAACAAGGTGGTTAGTATTATTCATTTTTAAGAAATAGCAGAGTGCGCCACAATGAATCAACCGTTATTACGTGGAGACCATCATGACTTATTCCTCTGCTACACATGCCCTCTCTGTTAACCCAGCCACCGGTGAGACGCTCGCGGCGTATCCGTGGGCGAGCACCGACGACGTTGAACGCGCAATTGCGCAGGCTGATGCCGGTTTTCGTCAGTGGAGACGCGTAAGCGTTTCAGACCGGGCGCAAAAGCTGCGCGATCTCGCCAGCGCGCTGCGAAACCGTGCAGACGAGATGGCCCGAATGATCTCCCGTGAGATGGGCAAACCCATTTTGCAGGCGCGTGCTGAAGTGGCAAAATCCGCCAGCCTCTGCGACTGGTATGCGGAACACGGCCCGGCAATGCTGCAGCCTGAACCGACCCTGGTAGAAAACCAGAACGCGGTGATTGAATACCGGCCGCTGGGACCTGTTCTTGCCGTCATGCCGTGGAACTTCCCGCTCTGGCAGGTACTGCGTGGCGCGGTACCCATCCTGCTGGCCGGGAACAGCTATCTACTCAAGCATGCGCCAAACGTACTCGGCTCGGCCGACCTTATTGCGCAGGTATTTGCTGACGCCGGTTTTCCGCAGGGTGTCTTTGGCTGGGTGAATGCCACGAATGAGGGCGTGAGCCAGGCGATCAACGACCGTCGTATTGCTGCCGTAACCGTAACCGGCAGCGTGCGCGCGGGGGCGGCGATCGGTGCGCAGGCGGGGGCAGCACTCAAGAAATGCGTCCTGGAGCTGGGCGGTTCAGATCCGTTTATTGTGCTCAATGATGCTGATTTGGATCTGGCGGTGAAAGCAGCCGTGGCCGGACGCTATCAGAATACCGGACAGGTTTGCGCCGCCGCTAAGCGCTTTATTGTGGAAGAGGGCATCGCTGATGCTTTCACCCAGCGTTTTGTCGAGGCGACGGCAGCCCTGAAGATGGGGACGCCGGATAGCGAAGAAAACTTTATTGGCCCGATGGCGCGATTTGACCTGCGTGATGAACTGCATCAGCAGGTGCAGGCCACGCTGGCCGAAGGCGCCACGCTGCTGCTTGGCGGGGAGAAAGTCGCCGGTGAAGGTAACTACTATGCACCGACCGTGCTGGGGAATGTCACTGCCAGCATGACGGCATTTCGTCAGGAGTTGTTTGGTCCGGTTGCGGCGGTTAGCGTTGCGAAAGACGCGGAGCACGCGCTGCAGCTGGCTAACGACAGCGACTTTGGTCTGTCCGCAACCGTCTTTACCGCGAACGATACGCTGGCGGAGAAATTTTCCCGTGAGCTGGAGTGCGGTGGGGTGTTCATCAATGGTTTCAGCGCCAGCGATGCGCGCGTGGCCTTTGGCGGCGTGAAGAAGAGCGGTTTTGGTCGTGAGCTTTCCCACTTCGGTCTGCACGAGTTCTGTAACGTGCAGACGGTATGGAAGAACAGAGTCTAGTTCGCTCTCCGATAACGGCCTTCAGCACGAAGGCCGTTGTCATTTTCCTGCAATGGTTCTGTCATTTTCGTTTCGTAGACTCGCACGCGTCTAACGTCTTGTTACTGAAGAAAATTATGAACCTAACGCAAATTTTTCGCCGTATTGCGCAGCGCCTCATCCCTCGTCAGTTTGGCCTGCTGACCGGTATTTTCTGTATTATTGGTCTTTTCTCCGCACTGCAACTCTCCTCTTCATTTTTGCTTAATGCTTCCCTGAAAGACGCTCAGCGCAACGAGCAGCAAAATCTGCTGGCGTACCAGCAACAGAGCAAACTGGATCTGGCCCGCGTGTCTCTGCTGGCAGCAAGCGATCTGCTTAACCGCTCCGGCGTCTGGTTTATGCAGGATAAAGAGACCGGCTCTGAAGGAAGCTGGCACAGCCTGATGGACGAAGCTCAGGCGTCGCTGACGGTTTCTCAGCAGGCCTGGAACGCCTGGCTGGCGCTCAATCCGCCAAAAGATGATGCCCTGATCACCAGCTACCAGCTTTTCTACGGTGCCATCAAGGAGCAGGCGGAAGGGCTCATCAAGACCAACACGATCGACGCCTTTTTTGCCGTACCTGCCCAGGCTTTCCAGACTGACTTCAACGAAAACTATGCCCGCTATCAGCAGGCCAGTGAGAAGCAGGCGATGCAGGGCCGCCAGAGCCTGATGGCGCAACTCTCTGGCCTGCAAACGCTTTTTCTGATAGCGCCGGTTCTGCTACTTGCCATCGCCATTCTGGTGTGGTTCGGCATGTCCCGCTGGGTCATTACGCCGCTGCGTCGGTTGATTGCTCACATTAACCAGCTGGCGGCAGGAGACCTGTCCGGTACACCGCCGGGCGTACTGCGCTTTAACAAGGAGATCGGACAGTTGAGCGACAGTGTTTCCACCCTGCAGCACGGACTGCAGGAACTGGTGACCCAGGTCAGCAATGCCACCCACGCAATGGTCGAAAATATAGGCTCGCTGGCGCAGGGCAACCAGAAGCTGTATCTGCAGTCGGCTCGTCAGGCGAAAGAGCTTGAGGATGTGACGACACACATTGCCGCGCTGGAAAACCACGTGGAAGGGAATACAGGTTATGCAAAACTCGCCAGCTCACGGGCGGACGAGGCGCGCCAGGTAGCCGCGGGTGGCGATCGGATGATGACAACCGTCAATGCCTCCATGCAGGCGATCGTTGACCGATCGTCAGAGATGCGCGGGATCGTGGCGATGATCGACAGCGTGGCGTTTCAGACCAACATTCTGGCACTGAATGCGGCCATCGAGGCCGCCCATGCGGGGAACCACGGGCGCGGGTTCGCCGTTGTCGCCCGGGAAGTGGGGCTGCTGGCCAGAAAGAGCAGCCACTCGACGCAGACTATTCAGGCGCTGATCAATCACTCTTTGCAGGGCATCGAAGACGGTTCCCGGGCCGTTAACCTGCTGGAAGATAATCTGCAGCAGGTGATCGGGCTGGTGGCTAATTTAAGCAGTCTGCTGAATGAGATCTCGGTCGCGACCCTGAGCCAGGGGGAGAGCATTCATCAGATGACGCGGCAGCTTCAGGCGTTGAATCAGGTTTCCCGTCAGACCGACATGCTGGTGTCTGACGCGTCGGATGCCTCTGAACGGCTGCATAAGCAATCCGATCTTTTATTGCAGGCGGTTTCGCGTTTTCGTCTTAGCGCCTGACGCAACATATAAGCCTCTGTTATACTCGCAGCCCGTTTTAGCCTGAGGGCAAGGAGCAAAGTGTGGCTGCGGTCATCCATAATGAGATGTTGGACGAGATTCTGTCGCAGGTTCGTCCGTTAATTGGAAAAGGGAAGGTTGCCGACTATATTCCGGCCCTTGCCTCGGTCAGCGGGAACAAGCTGGGTATTGCCATTTGTACGGTAGACGGGCAGCGTTACCAGGCCGGTGACGCCACCGAGCGTTTTTCAATTCAGTCCATTTCAAAAGTACTCAGTCTGGTTGCGGCCATGCGCCAGTATGAGGAAGACGAAATCTGGCATCGCGTGGGGAAAGATCCGTCCGGGCAGCCTTTCAACTCACTGCTTCAGCTCGAAATTGAACAGGGTAAACCGCGTAACCCGTTTATCAATGCCGGTGCGCTGGTGGTTTGCGATATGCTGCAAAGCCGTCTCAGCGCCCCTCGCCAGCGTATGCTTGAAATTGTCCGCCAGCTCTCGGGCGTCGCGGATATTGCCTACAATGCGGTGGTGGCGCGCTCGGAGTTTGAACACTCTGCCCGTAACGCGGCTATCGCCTGGCTCATGAAATCGTTTGGTAACTTCCATAACGATGTCGCCACCGTGCTGCAAAACTATTTCCATTACTGCGCGCTGGAAATGAGCTGTGTTGAACTGGCACAGACATTCTTGTTCCTCGCCCATCAGGGGCATGCGCCGCACCTCGCACAAGATGTTGTCTCGCCCATGCAGGCGCGTCAGGTGAATGCCCTGATGGCGACCAGCGGGATGTATCAGAACGCCGGAGAGTTTGCCTGGCGCGTCGGTCTTCCGGCTAAATCGGGTGTCGGCGGCGGGGTGGTGGCAATCGTGCCTCACGAAATGGCGATTGCCGTCTGGAGCCCGGAGCTGGATGAAACGGGAAATTCACTTGCCGGTGTGGCAGTTCTGGAGAAACTGACCCAACGTCTGGGACGTTCCGTATACTGATGTCGACCATGGATCCGCTTTTTGTCCGCCTGGCGCGATCGCCTTTTCGTTCGCGCTTTCGCTTAGGTACGAAGGAACGGCAGTACTGCTGGGACAAAGGTGCCGAAACCATTGACCAGCACGCCGCCGATTTTATTGCCCGGCGCCTTGCACCGGCCCATCCCACCAATGACGGGAAACAGACGCCCATGCGCGGTCATCCGGTGTTTATCGCTCAGCATGCCACCGCCACCTGTTGTCGTGGCTGTCTGGCAAAGTGGCATAACATTCCGCAGGGTGTTCAGCTCAGCGCGCAGCAACAGCATTATATTGTCAGCGTGATCCACCACTGGCTGGTGCTGCAGATGAACGCCTAAATTTGACGAGTTATGATCCTGTTGTATTTGTGTTATAGATGCAGGTTAAGTTAGTTCAGATCCTGCTGACGATCGACATAATCGCCATAAGTTATTATACGGAATGATATTTAATGCGTTCTGCTCTCTCTGCCTTCAGGTTTTTTCAACCCGATACTCCGCTGCGTAATGCGTCGTGGATCTTTATTCTCACCACCTTATTCTATTTTGTGGGTGCTGAATTGCGTCTGGTTGAAGCGTTGTCGCTGTTCTGGCCACTGAATGGCGTTATGGCGGGAGTATTCGCCCGTTATGCTTATCTGAATCGTCTGCATAACTACGCGGTCGCGTATGTTGCCATGCTGATGTACGACGCGGTCACCACCAGCTGGGGAATGGCCTCGCTGGTGATTAACCTGTCGAATATGATTTTTATCGTCGTGGTCGCCATACTGGTTCTGCGTGATAAACGGCTGATGAAAACCCCCGATCCGCTTAATGCGCTGCGTCTGTTTAACTACTGCCTGATTGCCGCGCTGCTGTGTGCCTTGCTTGGCGCGGTGGGGTCGGTCGGTATCGACAGTCACACCTTCTGGCCGCTGTTTGCCGACTGGTTTAGCGAGCAGTTTTCAACGGGGGTGCTGATTGTGCCGTGTATGCTGACGATTAGCCTGCCCGTGCGTGATATTCAGCTACGCCTGGAGCAGCTGTTCCCGGTTATGGCGTTGATAGTCTCGGTGGTCGCGTCGGTGATGATTGGCGGCGCGGGGAGCCTCTGTTTTCCGCTGCCGGCGCTTATCTGGTGTGCGGTACGCTACCCGCTGCCCGTCACCTGTTTACTGACGTTTCTCACGGGTGCCGTTGAGATCATTCTGGTTGCCAACTCCATTATCAATATTGCCGTTGCGACACCGCTTTCGACCCCGATGATGTTCTCAGCCCGGCTGGGCATTGCCACCATGGCTATTTGTCCGGTGATGGTCTCCGTCAGCGTGGCGGCCATTAATTCACTGATTCGTCAGGTGTCACTGCGGGCAGATTATGATTTTCTGACGCATGTCTATTCCCGATCCGGGCTTTATGAAGCGTTAAAGCAAGAAGAGGCGCACCGGCATTCGCGTTTTTTAACCGTCATGCTGCTGGATATCGATTACTTCAAAAGCATCAATGATAACTACGGTCACGAGTGCGGTGACCGCGTACTGGCGGCCTTTGCCCGGCAGGTTCAGCAGGTTGTCGGTGAGGACGGTATGGTAGCGCGAATGGGCGGAGAAGAGTTCGCGGTGGTCGTGAACTCCGGGGATGCGCAGCACGGTTTTGAACTGGCTGAACGCATCCGAACCACCGTCGCACATCATCCGTTTATCTGGCGCCAGCAGACGCTGTATCTGACCGTCAGCATTGGCCTGGGCAGCGGTAAATCTGAATCATGGCAGTTGACGGAGGTCTTTAATAAGCTGATGGCTGAAGCGGACGATCATCTCTATCGTTCAAAGAAAGCGGGGCGAAATCGGACCAGCGCCCGGCTGTCGGATGAGCAGGTTACTGCAACCTCCGGCAGCGAAACATCACTGCATTAGTCGTCATGAGCCAGTGACGTTAACAAATAGCGTCTGAACAGGATATTCGTACACTGACAATGTCTCTGTTTAAGCTACGCTTTTAGTAAAGCTTGCGTCAGGAGACGTTATGAAAACACCTGCAACCCCTGAAAACGAAACGGAACGTCTGAACTCGCTGCGCGAATCAGGCCTGCTTGAAATCGACAGTTCGCCGGCCTTTGATCGCCTGACGCGTCTGGCAAAACGCTTTTTCCAGGTGCCGCTGGCGATGGTCAATCTTATCGATGAGCATTCGCTGATCGTGAAGTCAGCGGATGGCCAGGCACCGGACTCGGTCCCGCGCAATATCTCATTTTGTGGCCATACGATCCTCAGCGAAGCGCCGCTGGTGGTGGGGGACATGCGTCAGGATGACCGCTTTGCCGATAATCCGCTGGTGGCCGGTGAGCCCGGCGTTCGTTTCTACGCTGGTTTCCCGCTGCGTCTGCGCGACGGCGCGAGTGTCGGATCGCTTTGCCTGATTGATTATTCTCCGCGCGAGTTTACGGCGGCCGATCTTGCCGTGCTGGGAGACCTGGGCGCGCTGGCAGAAGATGAATTTGCCGCCGTCAGTGCGGCGACTACCGATGAACTGACGGGCTTATTCAACCGTCGGGGCTTTAATCAGCTCGTCCGGTTTACCCTGTCCGTCGCCCGACGCCGTGCAGAGCCGTTAACCCTCGGCTGGCTAGATCTGGATCGTTTTAAGGAGATAAACGATCGCTACGGTCACGAGGAAGGGGATAAGGCGCTGAACGTGATGGCGCAACTGATGCGTTCCTCCTTCCGTGAGGCGGATCTGCTGGTTCGCTTTGGCGGGGATGAGTTTGCCGTGCTGTTCGCCGATACGGATGAGCAGGGGGCCTGGATTGCGATGCAGTATCTGGCCGAGCAGGTCGAAAATTATAATGCCCGCAAACTGCATCCGTGGTCGCTTCTGTTCTCGTGGGGCCTCAGTGAATTCGACCACAATGGTCATGACCTCCAACAGTGGCTAAAAGAGGCCGATGAAAAGATGTATGCCATGAAGCAGCAGCGCCATCGCGAAAGATGACATAACAAAAGCCTATGATCGATCCGTTTGCGTTAATAAGATGTTAATTGCACAGTGACGGTATTCAACTTAAGGAAAAACAATGAATACCTCACTGCACATCAAAAACCTCACCCGGGAAGAGATCCTCACCCACCTCGATGCGTTGTCCGCGATCCTCGAAAACTGCGTTAACGGCGGCGCATCCGTCAGTTTTATGTTGCCCTTTAGCCCGGAAAAAGCACGTGCTTTCTGGCGCGGTATTGCTGAGAGCGTGGGACGCAATGAACGTCTTGTGCTGGCCAGTATCGATCCGCAGGACGGTGTTATCGGCACGGTACAGTTGATCACCGATCAGCCGGAGAATCAGCCGCATCGCGCGGATGTGGCAAAACTGCTGGTCCATGAAAAAGCGCGCCGTAAAGGGGCGGCAATGGCCCTGATGGAAGAACTTGAAGTACAGGCCAGAGCCAGAGGTATTTCGGTCCTGGTACTGGATACGTCCACCGGCAGCGGTGCCGAGACGTTCTACCAGCGTGCTGGCTGGCAAAAAGTGGGGGAGATCCCGCGCTATGCATTGATGCCGGATGGCGAGATGACCGCCACCTCCGTGTTCTATAAGTTCTTATAATTATTTTTCACAACTCCATCATGAATTGATCAAAACAGGGTTCCCGGTCGTAAAGTTTTGATAAGTTATCGTACCAATCTTATCAGGCTGTATGACTAATTATAAAAGGAACCCATTGTGAACACACTTAACCGTCATGATTTTCCCGGTCCACACTATCCGGAACGTATCATTCAGTTTGGTGAAGGCAATTTCCTGCGGGCGTTTATCGACTGGCAAATCGACCTGTTAAACGAACATACCGATCTCAACGCCGGTGTGGTGGTCGTTCGTCCCATTCAAAGTGATTTTCCGCCGTCGCTGAATACGCAGGATGGTCTGTATACCACGATCATTCGCGGCCTGAACGAGAAGGGCGACGCGGTGAGCGATGCGCGTCTTATCCGTTCCGTTAACCGCGAAATCAACGTTTATAATGAATACGATGCGTTCCTCAGGCTGGCTCATAACCCGGAGATGCGCTTTGTGTTCTCGAATACCACGGAAGCCGGGATCGGTTATCACGCGGGCGACACCTTTGAAGATGCGCCTGCCATCAGCTACCCGGCGAAACTGACGCGATTGCTCTTCGAGCGTTTCAGTCATTTTAACGGTGCGCCAGACAAAGGCTGGGTCATCATTCCGTGTGAACTGATTGACTACAACGGGGATGCGCTGCGGGAACTGGTGCTGCGCTACGCGCAGGATTGGGCGCTGCCGACGGCCTTTACTGAATGGTTGAACGATGCCAACTGCTTCTGCTCGACCCTGGTTGACCGCATTGTAACGGGTTACCCGCGTGACGAAGTGGCCGCCCTGCAGGCTGAACTGGGTTATCAGGATGGGTTCCTGGATACCGCCGAACACTTCTATCTGTTTGTGATTCAGGGCCCTGACTCCCTTGCCAGCGAACTGCGTCTTGATAAGTTCCCGCTCAACGTATTGATCGTGGATGACATCCGGCCCTACAAAGAGCGTAAAGTCGCCATTCTGAACGGTGCGCACACGGCGCTGGTACCGGTAGCCTTCCAGGCCGGGCTGGACACGGTAGGCGAGGCGATGAACGATGCTGACGTGTGCGCTTTTGTCGAAAAAGCTATCTATGAGGAAATTATTCCGGTACTGGATTTGCCGCGTGATGAGCTGGAATCGTTCGCCAGTGCGGTAACGGGTCGTTTCCGTAACCCTTACATCCGGCATCAGCTGCTGTCGATTGCCCTCAACGGGATGACCAAGTTCCGCACCCGCATTCTGCCGCAGCTGCTGGCAGGGCAGAAAGCAACCGGGTCATTGCCTGCGCGACTGACGTTTGCTTTAGCGGCACTGATTGCGTTTTATCGCGGGGAGCGTAACGGGGAAAGTTACCCGGTACAGGACGACGCGCACTGGCTGGCGCGTTTCCAGCAGCTGTGGACACAGCATCACGATCGCCAGATCACTACCCGCCAACTGGTAAAATCGGTACTGAGCGTGAGCGAACACTGGGAGCAAGATCTTACGCAGGTTAACGGCCTGGTTGAGCAGGTTACGCGGGATCTGGATGCTATTCTGCTTCAAGGAATGCGTGCGGCGGTTAAACCGCTCTGCTAACACCGTTGCCCGGCTTCGGCCGGGTTTTAATGGGGATTTTATTAGTTACAACATACTATTTGCTCTGTTTTTAAAAAACACCTCTGACACCGTGCGGTTTAGGCTAGGCAGGTCAGAAAATTCAATGTTTTATTAACATGCTTGCAACCGTGAGGGGGATCACGTTTAATAGCCACGCTCTTTTTCTTTCCTGAAACTCACTATGATTGTTCGTCCTAAACAGCACTGGTTACAACTCATCTTTGTCTGGCATGGCTCGGTACTGCCAAAAATTTATACCCGCTTGCTACTCAACTTTTTGCTTTCTATCGCCGTGATCCTGATGCTGCCGTGGTACACGTCCCTTGGCATCAAATTTACCGTTGCGCCATTTAGCATTCTCGGTGTGGCGATCGCTATCTTTCTCGGTTTCCGAAACAACGCCTGCTATTCCCGCTACGTTGAGGCGCGCCAGCTTTGGGGGCAACTGATGATAGCGGCACGCTCTCTGTTTCGCGAGGTAAAAAACACCCTGCCGGACGATAAACATCTCGGCGAGTTTGTTCGACTGCAGATTGCCTTTGCCAACTGTTTGCGCATGACCCTTCGCCGGGAAACGAACGCCGAACAACTTTCCCGTTATCTTCCGGAAGATGATTTACGCAAGGTGATGAACGCCAACTCGCCGGCGAACCGTATTTTACTGATCATGGGGGAGTGGCTTGCCGTCAGGCGCCGCAATGGCGAGCTCTCAGATATCCTGTTCCACAGTCTCAACAACCGGCTGAACGACATGTCCATCGTCCTGTCGGGTTGCGAGCGTATTTTGACGACACCCGTACCGTTTGCTTACACGCTGATCCTTCATCGTACGGTGTATCTGTTCTGCATCATGCTGCCGTTCGCGCTGGTCGTCGATCTGCACTACATGACGCCTTTTGTGTCGGCGCTGATTTCTTACACCTTTATCTCGCTGGATACGCTGGCGGAAGAACTGGAAGACCCGTTTGGTACCGAAGATAACGACCTGCCGCTGGACGCCATCTGCAACATGATGGAACGTGACCTGTTGCAGATGAACGATGAAGAAGAGATCCCCGAAAGACTGTTACCGGATAAGTATTATCAACTGACCTGACGGGCATTCCATTCGTCACGGGTGATTTCCCACAGTTCGGAATCCAGCATGCCGCTGACGTACGCTTTCTTTTCTGTCCTGATAAGCCGCATGCCGCTACTGTCTGAAATACGACGTGAGCGGCTGTTAGCAGCCGCTTTTGGCGCACGCAACACCGGCTTGTTCAGGGTGTTAAACCAATAATCCGTCGCCGCAATACTGGCCTCACGCATGTATCCCTTACCCTGAAACTCCGGCGCCAGCCAGAACCCACGGTTGTTATCTTCGACATCGTACAGGCAGATAATCCCCATCAGCTCATCCGGTGCCTCGCGACGTCGAATACTCCAGAACCAGGCAATGCCTTTTTCCATATCCGGCAGCGCAACGTTATTAACATAATACTCCGCGCCGTTATCCGGGTAGGGCCAGGGCACTGAGGAGACCATATAGCGAACGATTTCCCAGCGTGGATAAAGCCGCTGTATCTGGGCGGCATCTTCCGCGACCAGGGGAATGAGTAACAGGCGGTCTGTCGTTAGCGTCGGTATTGTCATCCGTGGTTCTCCCTGTTTAAGCGTTATGTTTTTGTTCACCTTCTGATATTTTCATCTCTATCACATTCTTTTTCGGTGTGCTGGAATTCTTTATTACCAATAACTGCTTTTAAAAGGCTTTCGATTTGTAATAAGAGGAATATATGGCTGTTACGGTAAGAGCTTTACGCGCAGAAGATTATTCCCAGTGGCGTCCGCTGTGGGACGGCTACACCCATTTTTATGACTGTGTCCTCGATGAGTCCGTGACCGCCGCGACATGGCAAAGGGCGCTCGACGAGCGATCATCGATGTTTTGCCGGGTTGCGGAAAGCGACGGCAGCGTCATCGGCTTCGCCATGTGTATTTTGCACGAAGGAACCTGGTCGACAGCGCCCGTTTGTTATCTGGAAGACCTGTTTGTTGCAGCCAGCCAACGGGGAGCAGGGACCGGAAAAGCGCTCATTGACGCCCTGATGGACGAAGGCAAGCGCGAAGGGTGGTCGAAACTTTACTGGGTCACGCGGCAGAACAACCCGGCACGTAAACTCTACGACCAATATGGCGAAGCCGACGATTACGTTCGTTATCGCGTCTCGCTTTAAGACGCAATGACCTGTGTTTGTATCACATTGTATCAACGCCTCTGATACATACACAGGCTTGCAATAAAGGCCCATTCGCACATATCCGCTATACAAACCGATGTTGTTATATCCCCGTGAATCGTACTCAATCGGAGATAACAACATGTTCAGCAAACTCGCATACTCAACTCTCGCATTAACCGTTTCTCTTGGTACCGTCATGTCCTGTCAGGCCGAAGCAACCGGTACTGATTTCACGACGGCGTTTGATCATCCTCAGCAGATTAACGCCGGCGACCTTAACGTCGGTTATGTCGACATCGGCCCGAAAAATGGTCAACCGATCATTTTATTACACGGCTGGCCCTACGATATTCATAGTTATGCGCAAGTCGCTCCCGCGCTGGCTGCCAAAGGATATCGGGTGATTGTGCCTTCTCTGCGTGGCTACGGAACTACCCGTTTCCTCTCAGACAAAACGCCGCGTAACGGCCAGCCTTCGGCCATGGCGAAAGACATTGTGAACCTGATGGATGCCCTGAACATCAAGCAGGCCGTTTTTGCAGGATACGACTGGGGTGCCCGTACGGCGGACATCGTCGCGGCGCTGTGGCCAGAACGCGTTAAATCGCTGGTCTCCGTCAGCGGATACCTGATCAGCAGCCAGCAGATTGGCAAACAACCCTTACCGCCGAAAGCAGAAGTTCAGTGGTGGTATCAGTTCTATTTCGCCACCGAACGTGGTGCTGAAGGCTACGCCAAAAACACCCATGACTTCGCCCGTTTGATCTGGTCGCAGGCATCACCTGACTGGAAATTTAGCGATGCAACGTTTAACGCCAGTGCCAAATCCCTTGATAACCCGGACCATGTCGCGGTGACGCTCAGTAACTATCGCTGGCGTTTAGGGCTGGAAAAAGGGGAGCGCAAATACGACAGTTATGAGCAAAAACTGGCAACGCTTCCGAATATTACCGTCCCGACGATCACCATCGAAGGTGGAAACAACGGGGCGCCGCATCCTGCTCCACAGGCCTACGCCGGGAAATTCACCGGTAAGTATGAACACCGTACCTTTGGCAAAACCGTAGGTCACAATCCTCCGCAGGAAGATCCGCAGGATTTCGTCAACGCAGTTGTGGACGCAGATAAACTCTGAAATGTGCTATTTTCAATACGTTACCCTTCAGTCTGGAGATTTCTGTGGAGCATATTGATCATATCCTTGTCGTCGATGACGACAGGGATATTCGTGAGCTGATTGTCGATTACCTCGTTAAGTCCGGATATCGCGCCTCTGGCGCGGCAAATGGCAAAGAGATGCGAGTTGTGCTTGATAAACAGCATATCGATCTTGTGGTGCTGGATGTCATGATGCCCGGCGATGACGGATTAACGCTGTGCCGTCAGCTCCGAAGCGGTAAACATAAAGACTTGCCCATTCTGATGCTCACGGCGCGTAACGAGGAAACAGACCGGATCCTGGGGCTGGAGATGGGGGCAGACGATTATGTCGTGAAGCCTTTTGTTGCACGCGAGTTACTCGCGCGGATCAAAGCCATTTTACGTCGTTTCCGCACAATGCCCCCCAATTTACAGGTGACGGAAGCCGGACGACTGGTCACGTTCGGAGAATGGCAACTGGACACCGTGGCCCGTCATTTAATCGACAGTGAAGGGATGGTGGTGGCGCTCAGCGGGGCGGAATATCGTCTTCTGCGCGTATTCCTCGATCACCCTCAGCGCGTCCTGACCCGGGATCAACTGCTAAATCTGACCCAGGGGCGCGATGCCGAGCTTTTTGAACGATCGATTGATCTGCTGGTGAGCCGGGTGCGTCAGCGTCTGAATGAAGACGCCCGCACGCCGGCCTATATCAAGACCGTGCGCAGTGAAGGCTATGTCTTTACAATGCCGGTGACCATAAAAGAGGCCAATGAATGACGCTTTGGCCACGCTCGTTGCTGTCCCGGCTGTTGGTCATCGTGCTGGCTGGACTCTTACTGGCGAATACTCTCAGCCTGACGCTGGTGATGGTTGAACGCATGCACAGCGCCCGCACCGTAATGCTGGGTAATCTGGAAAACGATGTAGCCACTAGCGTGGCCATTCTTGACCGACTTCCCGCCCAGGAGCGGGCGGCCTGGCTGCCGCGGCTGGAGCGTGGCAACTATCGCTATATTCTTGGGCCTGGAGAACCGGGCGCACCGCCTGAGGATAAGCGTTCACGCGATGCCATTCGAACGCTAAAAGAGACCCTTACGGCTGACTACCCGCTCACGTTTACCGCCGTTCCCGGTCCCATTTCCCATATTCAGGCGCATCTCACCTTACGGGATGGCGCACCGTTGACCATCGATCTGACACCACGCATGCCGCCGGTTGCCAGCTGGTTACCTGTCGTGCTGGTATTGCAGCTGCTGTTGCTTGCGGTCTGTGCCTGGATCGCCGTGCGTCAGGTGATTCGACCTTTCTCACAGTTTACCCGTGCGGTTGACGCGCTGGACCCGGCGGCAAACACACCAATGACGGAGAAGGGGCCGGTAGAAGTGCAAAGAGCCGCGCATGCCTTTAACGCGATGCAGGCGCGCATTCAATCCTATCTTCGCGAACGCGCGCAGATCCTGGCATCCATTTCTCACGACCTGCAGACGCCCATCACGCGCATGAAGTTGCGCGTCGAGATGGCCGATCAACCCGAGTTACGCGACAAGTTATTGAACGACCTCGATAACATGACCCGTCTGGTGCGGGAGGGGATTGCCTATGCCCGGTCATCAGAATCCCTGGAAGAGACCTCGCTAAAGCTGGAGCTCAATGCCTGGGTAAACAGCATTGCCTGTGATTATCAGGACATTGGTAAAAACGTGCAGTTTCAGGCAAACGACGCCCGCCTGCCGATAGTGACTCGGCCGCAGGCGCTTCGCCGGGTGATGACCAACCTCCTGGATAACGCGCTTAAGTTTGGTGACTATGCCGTTATTGAGATTGATGATTCTTCAGCCGGACACATTGCTATCCATATTCTGGACGGCGGGCCGGGGATACCCGAGGCTGAACTCGACGCGGTATTACAGCCTTTTTATCGGGTAGAAACATCGCGTAACCGTGATACCGGCGGAACCGGCCTGGGGCTGGCGATTGCCGCGCAGCTGACCGCGCAGCTTGACGGGAAACTGCGGCTGGCAAATCTTCCTGAAGGCGGGCTGAAGGTCACGGTAACGCTGCCGCGTCGCTAATTGTACGGTTTTGTATCCGGTTGCGTGACCGATACGAGAGCAGACAAATCGTCCCGTTTTGCACACATCCCAAACACATCCGTACGATGAAATACCCTCACTGCAGCGTCGCAGGCCATCTGTAATGTGAGGTTTTTATGTTTTTGATAATCGCGTTTCTGGGCGGGATGATAAGCCTGCTCAGTCCATGTACGCTCCCGGTAATACCTCTTCTGTTTGCCGGTTTTCAGGGGCAGCGAAGACATATCCTGGCTCTGCTGGCAGGGATGATCGTGATGTTTACCGTGGTGGCGATGGTTGTCACGGTTGCCAGCGAATGGATCACGGATGCCACGATAATAGGGCGCTGGCTGGCACTCATTATTCTGGCTACAGCCGCGCTGGCCTTGATTTTCCCGTCCTTCGCCCAGCGCATAGCCGGGCCTGCGGTTAGCGCGGGCAATATCCTCAATACCCGCAGCGGACAAACGCGCGGAATGTTTTCCGCTTTCCTGGCCGGACTTGCCGTCGGTCTGCTCTGGTCTCCCTGTGCCGGACCGATCCTCGGGGCTATTTTCAGTATCAATATTGCGGGTCATTCGGCCATCACCACCGGCGCGCTGCTAGCGGCGTATGGCAGCGGATGTGCGCTTATGCTGGGCCTGCTTATGGCCGGTGGTCGGAAACTGATGGCACCGCTGCGGGCCAAATCAGCGCTGATGGAAAGGTTGCGCAAGGGGGCGGGCGTGGTGATGTTAGCGGCTGTGGCGTTCAACGCCACGGGGATGAACTCGGTGCTGAAAGGTGCAAATGGGGTGGCAGACCGTCTTGAAACCACGCTGTTAACCCTGGCGAAGCCCGCCACTGCGCCAGTAAAACTGCAGCCGGTCGCAATGACCGAACCCAGCAGTCAGTTGCCTTCGTTAAGTGGCGGAACCGGATGGGTTAATGGTGACCCTGTCACGTCTGAATCTTTGCGGGGTAAAGTCGTCCTGATTGATTTCTGGACCTGGGACTGCATCAACTGCCAGCATACGCTCCCGCATGTCCGCGACTGGGCCACACGATATCAGTCCCAGGGTCTGGTGGTCATCGGCGTGCATACGCCTGAATATCCGTGGGAAAAACCGCTCTCGTCGGTGAAAAACGCGGTGAACAAATGGCAACTGCCGTATCGGGTCGTGACGGATAATAACTACCAGATCTGGAATGCCTTCGGGAACCAGTACTGGCCGGCACATTACTATTTCGATGCCAAAGGGCAGTTACGTTATACCTCTTTTGGCGAAGGTAACTATGAAGAACAGGAAAAAGTTATCCAGCAGCTGCTTAAAGAGGCCCGCTCATAACGTTGCTCAGGGCTGACTTTGAGCAATGATAAACAACCGTGGAAAAGCCAGCAGTATCTGCCCGTTTTCCTGGAGCGGATACTGCTCTTCCAGCATTTCATGGTAGCGCTTGAGAAAACGTTTCTGCTCGCTCTCATTAAGCTCCTGCAGCCACGGACGTAAACCGGTCGCGCTTACCCAGTCAATGATGGCCTGGTGTGAGCTCATTTTATGGAAATAGGTTGTCCGCCAGATATCCACTTCACAACCGGCGTCTGTCAGAATGTCGTAATAGGCATGCACGCCGGGCAAGGCTTCACGACCCCGATCGGGATAGCCTTGTTCCCAGGCAACTTCACGCATCGCCACATGAGTAGGCTCAAGCCAGTTGTCAGGCATCTGAATGGCCAGTACGCCATTTAACGTGAGCAGAGAGACCAGGTGCGGCAGGAGATCGTAGTGGTCGGGCACCCACTGCAACGAGGCATTGGCGTAAATCAGGCTCAGCGGCTGGCCGGGCTTAAACTGGCGGATATCGGCCTCAACAAAGTGGCAATCCGGTAAGGCGCTGCGGGCTTCGTCGAGCATCGCAGGTGAGTTATCGACCCCTGTGACGTGCGCTGAAGGCCAGCGATGTTTTAACAGCGCCGTACTGTTTCCAGGCCCGCAGCCCAGATCGACGATGGATGACACGTCATCCAGGGGAATTCTGGCGAGCAATTCAGCGGCGGGCCGCGTACGTTCGGCTCCGTATCGCAGGTACAGGGAAGGGTTCCAGTCAGCCATCTTTGCATCTCCGTTGTGCATGCTTCAGCAAGAATAGCACACGCAGACACCTGCACTGCGGCAGGTGTCTGTCCTGCGGCAATTACAGAATGCCTTTCAGGGCAACATGATAAAGCAGCATGATGGTTTTCCCGTCGACAATCCTGCCCGTTTCAATGCCGCGCAGTGCCTCTTCAAGCGTCATTTCCAGTACGTCGATATCCTCACCCTCCGCTTTGAGTCCACCGCCTTCACTGGTTCTGTCTTTCGGCTGGTATTCGGCGAGATAAAAATAGAGTTTTTCAGTGACGGAGCCCGGGCTCATGTAAGCTTCAAAAATTTTCTCAACGCGGGAAACGCTATAGCCGGTCTCTTCTTCCGCTTCTGCTTTAATCCGGCTTTCCGGATCCATGTTATCGAGCAAGCCCGCAGCAGCTTCAATAAGGTCATCTTCGTGCCCGTTAATAAAGACAGGGAAGCGGAACTGGCGGGTCAGGATCACCGTCTTTTTATCCCGGTTATAAAGCAGGATGGTGGCTCCGTTTCCCCGGTCGTAAACTTCGCGATTTTGCCGCTGCCATTCGCCATCGCGTCGCTGCAGATCAAAGGTAAATTTTTTCAGGATGTACCAGTTATCAGACAGTGTTTCACTTTCTATGATGCGTACATCTGCACGTTTTGATTGCACGTTTGTTCCTCCTTACGTAGAGTAATTATCATAAACAGCATTGTCGTGCAGTTTCAAGATTAAACGTGCAATATCAGGAATTCCTTATGCTCACAACGCAGCGAAAACAATTGATCCTTGAAAAGCTCGAGGCTGAAGGTCAGGTCCAGTCGAAAGCGCTCAGCACGCTCTTCGCGGTGTCTGAAGACACCATTCGGCGCGATTTACGCGAGCTGGCGGCAGAAGGGCGTTTACAGCGTGTTCACGGCGGGGCGCTGCCGTCATCCTCGGCCATTGCCCCGTTTGCTGAGCGTAAATCGGTAAAGATGGATGCCAAGAAAAATGTCGCCCGTAAAGGTGCGCAGCTGATTTCTGACGGCCAGGTGGTGATCATTGACGGTGGCACGACCACGTCAGAGCTGATTACGTTTCTGCCTCCTGATTTGAAGATAACCGTGGTCACGCACAGCCCAGGCATTGCGCTGGGACTTGTCGAACATCCCTCCATTGAGGTTATCCTGATCGGTGGCCGTCTGTATAAACACTCTATTGTTGCGGTCGGCGCGGCTGCTATCGAAGGCATCGAAAAAATCCATGCGGACCTGTTCTTTATGGGAGTGACTGGCATCCATCCTGATGCGGGCCTGACGACCGGTGATTTTGAAGAGGCGAGTATCAAACGCGCATTTTCCGGCAGAGCCGCCGAAACGGTTGTGCTGGCTTCCCCCGAAAAAATCAATACCGCGTCATCTTTTGTGATTGGCGATCTGTCGCTGGTGAACACGATTGTCGTTGAAGACGATACCGATAGCGCCTGGATTAACGCGGTAAAAGAAAAGGGGGTTTCCGTGGTGATGACCTCTGAACCGGAAAAGGCATAACCCACGCGAAAAGCCTTTATGATCCGGCCTGTCGGTAAGCCGACAGGCTGGCAGGCAACATCAAACCTGAGGGATATCCTCAAGCGCAGTGTAAATCTTAAGCCCCAGCGTTTGCGCCACCTCAATGTCCATATCGGCCCCTTTGGACGCGCCGGCAATCCGGTAGATAGCATCACATTTCGCAATGAGTCGGTGCGCGACGGGATACAGCATTGCTTCACTGATTTCATCACCCATCGATTTCGAGCCAGCCGCTTTTGCCAACGGTAAGGCCAGCCATTCGCCAATAACCGGAACGTGGCCACGTTGATAGACGGCTAACGCCGCATTTTCAAGACGAGCAAGGTTTTCATCAATGCGCGCCTGCACGCCATCGGTGCCGCTACGATAGGGGCCGGCGATTAAAATCAACTGTTGTGTCATATCAACCTCAGTAAGTAAAAATGCATGAGTTTGCACGTTTGTGCGTCTTTTTTTCTGGCTTCATATTAGTCGCCAATTTCGTGCAATTTCAAGCAATATTGTGCATTATTGTTTTTTTAAGACAGTTGCAGAAGAGTCGAGCTGGTCTATGCTCAAAAAGCAGAGATCAGCCATTCTCTGGGCGTATTGAAAAATAACAATAATCTTGCGTTTCAGGGGGGGGAATGAAGAGGATCCTGCTCGTTACATTGTCATGCTTGCTCTCGGTAATCTCCTTTCTCAGCGTAGCCGCAGAGCCGCGCCAGGAGCCGACAGATCGGGAGCGCGCCAGAACGGTTTATATTTTCCATCAGCCGATTGTTATGCTGCAGGCAAAATTCGGTCTGACCACGCCTGAAGAGCGAGTTTTGCGCATTCGTAATACGCTGCGCAATTTCTCTCAACAGGATGTTCGGGAGCCCCTGAAAATTATTCCGGTTACCCGTTACAACCAACCGGGAAGACTGATTGTGATGAACGGCAAGCCGGTGATGTTACTGGCACAAGCCGATCTCGATGAGGGTGACGACCTGACGCTTGATGAAGCTGCTCAACGTGTGCTGACCCGAATGGAGGCACAACGTACGGCGCTTCGCGATCAATATGACGCCGGGTGGTTGGCATTATCGGCAGGCAAAACGGCCGCAGGGCTGCTGGCACTGTTTGTTTTCTGGTACGGTGCCTGGCGGTCATGGCGTGGAGTAAGGCGTTTTTATCGAGGCCGCATTCTTGAGAACCGCAGTATCATTCCACAAAGCTGGCGCAGGTTTGTCGGCGCGATTGAGACTCGTTTGTATGCTTTGCTGATGATTATTCTGGGTATTCTCGGGCTTTATATCTGGCTAAGTTGGGCATTCAGTCTGTTTCCCTGGACGCGCGTTTGGGGGGCATCGCTGGGTGACTGGACCATGCGTGTTCTGCGGGATATCGCACTGTCCATTGTCTCGGCTATGCCGGGCATTTTGATCGTCCTGATTATTTTTCTTATCACAGCCTTCATTCTAAAACTCCTTAAAGTCTTGTTAAATCAGGTAGAAGCAGGGCGTTTACACCTTCCCGGGATCCATCCTGAAACCGTCGGCGCGACGCGGAAGTTAATTTCTGTAGTGGTGTGGTTATTTGCTCTGTCCGCGGCATACCCGTTTTTACCCGGGGCCAATTCACTGGCCTTTAAAGGTATCAGTGTGTTCTTTGGTCTAATGTTGACCCTGGGGTCTGCCGGGGTGATGAACCATGCCATGAGTGGCCTGGTACTGATTTACTCGCGAGCCTTGAGAAAAGGCGACATCATTCGGGTCGCGGATAACGAAGGGTTGGTCACCGAGATAGGTATGCTCGCGACGAAAATCATTACGCGGGAGAATTACGTTGTAACCGTACCGAATGCTGTCGTAGTTAGCGGCAAAATCACTAATCTCAGCGCGCAAAATCCAGATGGTGGCGTGAACCTGACGACAGGTGTCACTATCGGATACGACACGCCATGGCGGCAAGTTCATGCCATGCTGGAGATTGCCGCCAGACGGGCGAAATGTATCGATCAGTCACAACAGCCGCTGGTAAGACAATTGAGTTTGATGGACTGGTATATTGCTTATGAACTTCAGGTGAAGCTGCGTGCCGGGCAATCACTGGCGGAGGCCCGCAATGAACTGCACAGCAATATTCAGGATGTTTTTAACGAGTTTAATGTACAAATCATGTCGCCAAACTTTGTGATGCAACCAGAAGGCGCGGTCGTCGTGACGGAAGATAACTGGTATGCTGCGCCGGCAGAGAAGCCAGAGAATAAACAGCGTGAGTGAAGATGACTATGCAGGTTTAGAGGATTCGGAGCAGATAAGGTGCATTAGAGGCTGTCAAACACCAGAACAAGGATGACCACAAAAAGCCAGATTCTGCCTTAATCCATGCAAGTGCGCATAATGTATATTATGTTAAATTGACTATTATGATCCATTCATGGGCAACACTCATTATGCAATCCTACCCTTTTCTAATTCCAGGCCATCCTGGCTGACCACAGGATATTGGCTCAACGTTTTAACACTGCTATCATCGAAATCATAAATTAAGCCTTAAGCCTAGAGTATTCAAATGCTTAAAGAGCTATCCCGTCGTCTACAACACTGTAACGACATAGCGGTACGTATAAACAATGCCAACGATTCGCAGCTGCAAGAACTGAAAACGCAGTTGGTCCAGCAGATGGGTAAGCCCGTGGGGCTACATACTATGGGTATCCCTGCGGCAATCAGCACCCTCGGGGTGATTGTCAGTTTTGCTATTCCGCAGCTATGGTTGGGCTACGGCGTATTCGCCGCACTCAATCAGCCGGCAGAAAAGGTATTTGTGTGGGTAGTGCTGATTGCCCTTCTGTTCGCCGGCATCAACGGTCTGACGATGTTTATGATGGGTAAAGGCAGTATTCGCGCCGTGCGGGTACATCTTTCTCTGGCATTCATAAGCCTTCTGCTGACGGTCGTTTATCTGATTGCGGCTCTGAGCGGCACCATCTGGCCAGGCGTCAATTTAACAGCCGCACTGGTGAGTGTTGTCATGTTGCTGCTCAGCGGTTTCTGTATACGATCTCCTTCCTTCTATAAGATGCTGCTATTTACCCTTCATAACCGCGCCTGGCGCCAGCAAATCCGCCAGACACGCAATAACATGCAGCGTTAAACACATTCCCGCCACTACTGGCGGGACTTCGCCCTGTGCCTGCGCAACCTTATCGCTCGGTCGCGGAGATCAGAAAATCAATCAGGGCTTTCACCCTTTTCGTTTTCCCCGCGTTTTTCGGGTAATAGAGATACACTGGCGACAATGCGCGTCAGGCATATATGGTTGAGCTTTATGCAAGCGAGTTGGCCTACCGCAAACATCTGGATGCCGCTCCATACAAAGCGTTTGATGCTCAAGCTCCTGATATGATTGATCGGAAGCTGAAAATCACACTGGTGCCGCAATTTACAGGGGACAAACACATCATACCCGATGAGCGGACCATCAATAATCTGGTGGTAGTCGAGGTGAAGCCGGAATATCAGACCGAATTCAAAAACATTGTCCTTCCTGAAATGGCTCAGTCGCTCAACATAGAAAAAGGCGTGCTTGCCATGTATGCCGCGACAGACGTAGATGATCCCCACCGCTGGTATTTCTATGAGATTTACGCCAGTGAGGAAGATTATCAACTCCACAGACAGACGCCGCACTTTAGGGATTATCTAAAGCAAACGGCGCACATGAGTACCCGTAAAACGTCTATTCCTGTCAAACCACTATTTCTGCGTAATAAAGGCGGGATAACCGCAGAAATCGCCCCTGGCGGCTAAAGCGTAGAAAAATGGCGTTTACGCAGGCCAGGTGTGATACATTCCGGGCGCTCTAATGACCACCACACATGACAGGTATGCAGAACATAACTCAACATTTTCGCTGGCTTCTGCTTGTTATCCCGTCACTGAGCGGTTGTGGCACCCTCTCGCAAATGTCCTCCCCGGCAGGAACACAGGAACTCCTCACCCATAAATCGCTGGACGGCGACGTTGATAGCGTGGTCCGTCACTATATGGCGCAAAAATCCGTTCCCGGGATGACGGTTGCGGTGATCCATAATTACGGTTCTCCGCAGTTTTACAGTTGGGGCGTAACCGATGTGGCCAATCGCTACCCGATCGGGTCCAATACCTTGTTTGCCCTCGGTTCGCTCAGCAAAGGGATTACGGCGGAAGTGGTGGCTTGTCTGGTGAACGAAGGAAGGCTGAGTTGGGACGATAACCTGGCGACATTGCTGCCACCGGGTACGCCCTTAAGCGCAGATGCACAAAAAATTACTCTACTGGAACTGGTGACCCACACCTCTGGCCTGCCCCGTCAGAATATGGATGTTCCGATGCTGGGAAAATTCATCAGCTATTTAAGCAGTGGCGATAACTTTTATGGCGAACTGGATAGCGATAACGTATTGCGCTATTTAGCCAACTGGCATGCACCGCAGCATAAAATGCCGCAATACTCTAATACCGGCTATGCCCTGATTGGCTATATCCTGAAACACAAAACCGGCGAAGATATTCAGAGTTTAGCCTCGCGCTATATTTTTCAACCGCTGCAAATGGCTAACAGTAGTTTTACTCCCCAGACGTTAAAGGGATACTCACAGCGTGCGCTTGGTCATGCTGGCGATCAGCCCAAATTCATCACGCGCGGGCAGCTGACACCCGACTGGCATTTTTCCAACAACATGGTAGCGGCAGCGAGTTTATATAGTAACGCCGAAGATCTGGCCGCGTATGCCCGCTATCACGTGGCGACAACCGACAATCGCTTATTGGATAGCGTCTTTGCTGAAGTCAGTAATACCGATATTCAACGCGCCGATGGTGTACAGGGTATTGCCTGGACCACCGACTTTATCGGTCTGGAAAAAATTACTTATCAGGTAGGCTATATTGGCGGCTACTCAAGCTTTATCGGTTTCGATAAACAAAAAGGCAATGCGGTAGTCGTGCTTCAAAATGCATTTAACTGGAGTAACTATATTGGTATCGCACTATTAATGGATATGGCGAAAAACGATAGCCAGAGAGAAGAACATTCTCGCGCGCTGTAAGCTCGCCTGGTCATGCCTGCAAACCAACTGCAGCGCTTCTCCGTATCGGCATGATACTGCTCAGCGGTGGCTGCATCTTTAGAAGAACTTCTAAAAGATGCTGAAAACGCCCCTCACTCGAGGGGCGTATAGCCGTGACATCCACCACGCGCCAGTTAATTCGCCTGATTCATACGGCGATGTTTCTCTGCCTGTTGCTGGTGAATAACAGAAGACTGCCCATTGTTCGCCGTTTCATGCACAACGGCGGCCTTCTCATGCTCATTCATCGCAGAGAAAGACTTTGCCGATTCGGGAGTAGTATTACAGGGGCCAGCTTTGAGCATTTTCTTGTGCATCTCAGCCATGGTTTGATGCGCAGTTGCCTGAGCGTTATTAACCTGGTCGTGCATGTTGATCGTTTCTGCTGCCCAGCCAGATGAGGTGACAGCCATAATGGTGACAATGGATAACAGGATCTTTTTCATGGTCGAATCTCCTAAGTTTACATGCTCTGCAATATCGCTGAATGAAAAGTCAGAGATAAATGCATCGGCGTCTGAATTATCATTGATTATAAAAACCGACCTCTGTTTATCCCGTGACGGGCTGATGACATTTCTGTCACTGGGCCATACGGGGAATAACCCCCTGCCCCATACGCATAAAAAAGGACACTCCAGCGTGTCCTTTTAATATCGTCGCGCGTTTATTTATGTCTTCGCAGCCAGATTAATTTGTAGGCGGCCGGAATAATGAACAGGGATAACAGCGGAGCCGTAATCATTCCTCCAATCATCGGCGCGGCTATCCGGCTCATGACTTCTGAGCCCGCACCGGTTCCCCAGAGGATGGGCAACAGACCGGCAATGATAACCGCCACGGTCATCGCTTTCGGTCTCACGCGGAGTACCGCCCCCTGATAAAGGGCTTCATCGAGCCCTTCCGCGGTAAAGGTTTCCCGCTGGGCAAGCGCCGGATGGGCTTCAATGGCATGACGCAAATACATCAGCATCACCACGCCAAACTCTGCTGCCACCCCGGCCAGGGCAATAAAGCCGGTTCCGGTCGCCACGGACATATGGAAGCCCTGCCAGTACAGGAACCAAATTCCGCCGACAAGTGCGAATGGCAGACTCATCAGAATAAGCAGTGCCTCATCAACACGACGGAATGCCAGATATAACAAAATGAATATGATCATTACCGTCATTGGCACCATCAGTTTCAGTTTTTTATTGGCGTGCTCCAGCAATTCAAACTGTCCGGAGAAAGAGACACTGGTGCCCGGTCTTAATTTTACGTGCTGGCTGATAGCGGTTTTAATGTCGTTTACAACCGACACCATATCCCTGCCACGAGCATCAATATAAATCCAGCTGGCAGGACGGGCATTTTCCGTTTTCAGCATGGTAGGTCCGGAAACGACACGAATATCAGCGACATCGCCCAGGGTAATTTGCTGTTTCATGGGCGTCAGAATGGGCATCTGTTTCAGTGCCTGTGGGCTGTTTCGGTAATCCTGAGGGTAGCGGATATTGATCGGGTAACGGGCTACGCCCTCAACCGTCTCGCCGGTTGTTGCGCCACCGATGGCTGATGAGACAAACAGCTGCACATCACCCACCGTCATTCCGTATCGGGATGCTTTCTCGCGGTTGATATCCACGTCGATGTAGCGTCCGCCTTCCAGACGTTCTGCCAGTGCTGAAACCACGCCCGGCACGGTTTTGGCCACCGCTTCGATACGTTGTGCCGTGACATCAATATCAGACAAAACGGTGCCAGACACCTTGATACCGATTGGGCTTTTAATGCCGGTGGAGAGCATATCTATACGGTTACGGATCGGCGGTACCCAGAGGTTAGCCAGGCCGGGCAAACGCACGGTCTTATCCAGTTCATCAACGATCTTGTCAATCGTCATTCCTGGTCGCCACTGATCTTCAGGTTTAAGCTGAAGGGTGGTTTCGACCATTTCCAGTGGCGCGGAGTCGGTCGCCGTTTCGGCCTTACCGGTCTTACCAAATACGGAGGCCACTTCAGGGACGGTTTTGATTAATTTGTCTGTCGTCTGCAAGAGCGCGGCAGCCTCTGCCGGCGATACGCCAGGTAACGTTGAAGGCATGTACAGCAGATCGCCCTCATTGATCTTTGGCAGAAATTCCCCCCCGACCTGACTCAGCGGCCATATGACCGTAAAAATAGTTAACGCCGCAACCAGCAAGGTCGTTTTCGGCCAGTGGAGCACGCGAAGCAATAACGGGTGATAGGCATTAATCAGCAGTCGGTTCAGCGGGTTGCTGGTCTCCGCGGGGATTTTCCCTCTGATCCAGAACCCCATCAGTATAGGAATGACGATGATCGCCAGCGCGGCCGCGCCCGCCATGGCATACGTCTTCGTGAAGGCCAGCGGCCCAAACAGGTGCCCTTCCTGTCCCTCAAGCGTGAAAATGGGGATGAACGACAAGGTGATGATCAGCAGGCTGATAAACAGCGCCGGGCCCACTTCAACGGACGCATCGGTAATGACCTTCCAGCGGGTTGCGTTGTCTATCTGCTCCTCAGGGTGTTGATGATCCCACTCTTCCAGCCGTTTATGCGCATTTTCAATCATCACAATGGCGGCATCCACCATCGCCCCCACGGCAATGGCAATCCCGCCCAGAGACATAATATTGGCGTTTAGCCCCTGGAAATGCATGACGATAAAGGCAATGCACAGGCCAAGCGGCAGAGAAACGATCGCCACCAGCGCAGAGCGGATATGCCAGAGGAACAGCGCACAGACGATGGCCACCACGATAAACTCTTCAAGGAGTTTGTTACTCAGGTTATCAATGGCGCGGTCAATTAACTGGCTGCGATCGTAGGTGGTCACCACCTCGACACCCTCTGGCAGGCTGGCTTTCAGCGTCTCCAGTTTGTCTTTCACTGCGGTAATAACTTCACGTGCGTTTTTCCCCGAGCGCAGGATCACGACGCCACCAGCAACTTCGCCCTGGCCGTTAAGTTCTGCAATGCCACGCCGCATTTCCGGGCCCGTTTGCACGCGGGCCACATCGCGCAGATAAACCGGCACGCCGTTCTCGCCCGTTTTCAGGACGATATTATTGAAATCATCAATGGACTGAAGGTAACCGCTGGCGCGGACCATGTACTCCGCTTCCGCCATTTCAATGGATGATCCCCCTGCTTCCTGGTTAGATGATTCGAGAGCCTGTTTAACGTCGGGCAGCGTGACACCGTACTGCGCCAGCTTCAACGGGTTAACCTGAATCTGATACTGCTTAACCACGCCGCCTACTGACGCAACCTCCGCGACGTTAGGGATGGTTTTCAGTTCGAATTTCAGGAACCAGTCCTGAAGGGAACGCAGTTCTGCAAGATCGTGTTTTCCACTGTGATCCACCAGGGCATATTCAAATATCCAGCCGACACCGGTGGCATCTGGTCCTATTTCTGAGCTTACACCGGCAGGCAATTTGCCCTGAACCTGGTTCAGGTATTCCAGAACGCGCGAGCGAGCCCAGTAGAGGTCAGTACCGTCTTCAAAAATGACGTAAACATAGGAGTCACCAAACTGGGAAAAACCACGCACGGTCTTTGCGCCGGGTACCGACAGCATGGTTGTCGTGAGCGGATACGTGACCTGATTTTCAACAATCTGCGGAGCCTGACCGGGATAGCTGGTTTTAATGATCACCTGCACATCAGACAGATCGGGCAATGCATCCACAGGGGTATTGATGATAGTCCATGTTCCCCAGACGCTGAGAAACAAAGCGCCCATCATCACCAGGAAACGGTTGGCGACGGAGCGCCGGATAATCCATTCAATCATCATCGTCTCCTTAATGGCCCGAATGCGCGTCGTGAGTTTTTTCAGGATGACGCATGCGCTCCAGCGCACCGCTAATATTGGCTTCGGAGTCAATCAGGAACAGACCGCTGACCACGA
This sequence comes from Enterobacter sp. V89_11, assembly GCF_029967775.1. Classification (NCBI taxonomy): domain Bacteria; kingdom Pseudomonadati; phylum Pseudomonadota; class Gammaproteobacteria; order Enterobacterales; family Enterobacteriaceae; genus Enterobacter; species Enterobacter sp. V89_11. Next base: position 102,992 of record NZ_JASCAN010000023.1, read on the forward strand.
CAGAATCGCCTTCGTTCAGTCCGCTGCCAATCGCGGACTGTTGCTGAGATTCATGCAGAACATGAATGTTTTTTGGCACAAAACGCCCTTCCGCATCGACCACAATCACCCGCTGTTCTTTGCCCGTATCAATCACGGCCTGGGATGGGATCAGCAGCATCTCCTGGCTCCTGGCGTTCAGTTTCAGGTAGGCGTTCATGCCGGGTTTCAGGCTTTCGTCTTGGTTGGAGACCTGCAGACGGACCTGCAGCGTGCGGGTAGTTTGATCCACGCTGGGGAGAATGTTCCATTTTTCAACGGCAAACGATTTATCCGGGTACGCGGGCACTGAAATTTCAAATTGCGAGCTGTCTTTGAGAAGATACGCAATGGATTCCGGCACGGCCGCACTGATCCAGACCGGATCCATCCCCTGAATTTGTGCCACCACATTATCTTTGGTAATGTTCATGCCCGCGCGCAGGTTAAACGCCGTAATCACGCCATCTATAGGGGCCTTGATAGTAAAACGGGTCTGGATACTCCGGGTCGCACGCAGTCGTTGAACATCCTCTTCCGGCATGCCGGCAAGACGTAGTCGCTCCAGAACACCTTTTATCTGGGTTGGGGTTCCGCCGGTATCCGATAACAACAGGAACTCGCTTTGCGCTTCTACCCATTCCGGAATGGTGATATCGATAAGCGGCGTCCCTTTTTTAACATGATCGCCCACGGTCAGTGGGTACACTCTCTCAACGAAACCCTCAGAACGCGCCTGCACAATGACAAACTGATATTCGTTATAACTGACGTTGGCCGGTATGGTCTGGGCGTAATTCAGCGCTCCCCGCGTCACTTTCTGCGTTTTGAGTCCCAGGTTCTGAACCTGCGTCGGGTCAATACGAATACCCTCACTGCTTTTTTCGTCATTTTCATCGGCATATTTCGGCACCAGATCCATATCCATAAACGGAGACTTGCCGGGTTTATCAAACCGGGTATCCGGCTTCATCGGGTCATACCAGAAAAGAACTTTTCTCTCCGTCGTGGTCTGTTCTGTTTTTTCTGCGGGATGCACCGACTGCCAGGCGATAACTGAAATCAGCCCTCCTGCAATAAGGCTGCCGAGGATGACGGCAGCAAACTTTATTCTTAAAGAGGCCATGCTTTTTCTCGCTATTTAATGCTCTTGAGTAAAGAGATATTGCCCTGCTGAACAAACGTAAAATTAACGTGGCTGCCGGCTTTTAAGGCGAGAATAGTTTCGTCTGCCTGGACAAAGGTGAAACGCATGGTCATGGCGGGCCAACCAATCGCTGGAATAGCATCGTGCGCGATAGTGATTTTTTTAGTGCTCAGATCAACCGCTTTCACCACGCCGGTTCCCGCGATGACCTGCTCTGGCGTGGCTTGTGCTGCTGTGCTCATCTCCCCGTGCTGATGTGTTTCAGCATGCAGGCCTGCAGAAAATATAACGGAGAGTGCGCCCAGTACGACCGCGTTAAATAAACTGTTCATTTTTTGATTTCCTGATGGAGTAATTAAAAGAAATTACTCAACCCAACCGCCGCCCAGCGCGGTGAATAAGTTAATTTCATTCACCTGTCGGGAATAGATAAGGTCGAGAATGGTTTGTTGTGTTGCAAAAAGAGAACGTTCGGCATCAAGCACTTCAATGTAACTGACCGCGCCACTGGAATATAAACCTCTGGCTCGCTGCAGGGTGATATGTAGCGAATCAAGATAACGCTGCTGGGCGTCGAGTTGCTGACTGATGCTGTCCCGCAATGCGAGCGCGTCGGCGACCTGTTTAAAAGCCGCCTGAATTTTTTGTTCGTAATTGACGATTGACTGCTGCTGGCGAATTTCAGCCAGTTTGAGGTTGGCTTTATTCCTTCCGGCATTAAAAACAGGAATGTCAATTTTCGGAATAAAATTCCACATCCCGCTTCCTGCGGTGAAGAGGCTGGATAATTCCGTACTGCTTGCTGAAAGCCCGCTGGTTAGCGTAATGGACGGGAAAAAGGCGGCGCGCGCCGCGCCAATATTGGCATCAGCCGCTTTCAGTTGATACTCCGCTTCCATAATGTCCGGGCGCTGAAGCAATATTTCTGACGGCAGACGAGGCGGCAGTTTGACGGGTGTAATCTCATCGACGCCGCCTCCTTTCTCTGCCGGCAGCGCGCGATAGGTTCCCAGAACCTGCTGCAGGGCATTATTGGCCTGAGCCAGCTCGCCTTCTCTTTTCGCTATTTCTGCACGGGTACTTTCAATCTGCCCCCGGGCCTGTTCAAGTGCCAGAACGTTGGTGCTGCCCGTTACCAGCTGTTGTTCAACAAAAGCCCAGGATTGTTGATAGTTCTTTAGCGTATCGCGGGCAATACGACGTTGTTTGTAGGCCAGTTGCTGGCTGAAATAGCTCTGCGACACGCTGGAGACAAGCAGGATATGCACGGCACGGCGAGCCTCCTCGCTGGCAAAATAGTTCTGTCTGTCAGCATCACTCATATTCCTGAGTTTGCCGAAGAAATCGAGTTCGTAACTGAGGTTCAACCCTGCGTCGTACTGCTGTGTGGTCGGCTTGTCCGTTTTCAGCCCACCGCTGTAGGTTACACCTGACGAGGCATTCACCTGCGGATACCTGTCGGCATCCGTCACGTTGAACTGCGCACGCGCCTCTTCAACCTTGAGGGCGGCCATTTTTAAATCACGGTTGTTATTCAGGGCTTCGGCGATCAGTGCTGCGACCTGAGGATCGGTAAAAAAGCTACGCCATCCGCTGTTGTGATACCCCGCCACCACCGGCGTGAGGCTATTTCGGGATAAAGAGAACTGCTGCGGAACCGGTGCTGGCGGACGCGCATATTCTGGTGCCAGCGAGACGCAGCCTGCCAGGAAAAATATTGTGCTAATGCTAAGTCGTTTTAATGTGCACATCACGCTTCTCGTCCAGGCAGACCTGGTAAATGTTTCAAATGAAGTCCAGAGTATTACCAGGGTTACTCTACAGAGTGCTTCCTGTTTGCCTGGTGACAGGATAATGACAATGTTGTCATTCTTAACGTAAGTCATTGATAACGGTTTGAGGCTCTCTAGAATGTCCAGAGCAGCCAGTCAGGGGAGTAAGATGAAAATACTGATCGTTGAAGACGAGATAAAAACCGGGGAGTACCTCAGCAAGGGGCTGACTGAGGCGGGGTTTGTGGTGGACCACGCTGACAATGGCCTGACCGGATATCATCTCGCCATGACCGCCGAGTATGACCTCCTGATTCTGGATATCATGCTTCCCGACGTGAACGGCTGGGATATCATCCGCATGCTACGTTCCGCCGGGAAGGGAATGCCGGTTCTGTTACTCTCAGCCCTTGGCACTATTGAACACCGGGTGAAGGGTCTTGAACTGGGCGCGGATGATTACCTGATCAAACCCTTTGCCTTTGCGGAGCTTCTCGCCCGCGTCAGGACGCTTCTGCGACGGGGCAATACGGTGATCACGGAAAGCCAGTTTCAGGTGGCTGATCTGATGATTGATCTCGTGTCCAGAAAGGTGAGCCGCGCGGGAAACCGCATCCTGCTGACCAGTAAAGAGTTCAGCCTGCTGGAGTTTTTTATGCGACACCAGGGGGAAGTGCTGCCCCGCTCCCTGATTGCATCCCAGGTCTGGGACATGAATTTTGACAGCGACACCAACGCGATTGATGTCGCCGTCAAACGGCTTCGCGCGAAAATAGACAATGATTATGAGCCGAAGTTGATCCAGACGGTCCGCGGCGTGGGGTACATGCTGGAGGCACCGGATGCGCGTTAAATTACCCAGACGCCCTTTTTCATTAGCCCTCAGGCTAACGTTTTTTATCAGCCTCTCCACGATACTGGCATTTTTCGCCTTCACCTGGTTTATGCTGCACTCCGTTGAAAAGCATTTTGCCGAGCAGGATATCAACGATCTGCAGCAAATCAGTACCGCGATGCACCGTATCCTGCAGTCCCCGGCAGATCCGGACGAGAAGAAAATCAGTAAAATCAAAGAGTCAATTGCCAGCTATCGTAACGTTGCGGTTCTGCTTCTCGACGCGCGTGGGGAGGTGTTGTTCAGTACGGCGCAGGGGTCAGCGTTACGCCCTGCCGTGAACACGGCGGCGTTCAGCACGCACAGTCGGGCACGGGATGTGTTTCTCTGGACGGTAGATGCCCCCACCCTGCAGCGTCATTCCGGCGCTGAGATGAAAAGTGACACGTACCGGATTATCGCCTCGTCAGGCACGGCAACGCTGCAGGGAAAAGCGCAGAATTACGTTATGCTGATCGGGCTTTCTATTAATTTCCATCTCCATTACCTCGATGCGCTGAAAAAGAACCTGATTGCGATTGCCGTGGTGATCAGCCTGCTGATTATTCTTATCATTCGAATCGCGGTCCGTCAGGGACACCTGCCGCTGCGTAACGTCAGCAATGCCATTAAAAATATCACCTCTGAAAATCTCGATGCGAGGCTGGAACCGTCACGCGTTCCGGTTGAACTGGAGCAACTGGTGATTTCGTTCAACCATATGATTGAAAAGATTGAAGATGTGTTCACCCGCCAGGCGAATTTTTCTGCCGATATCGCCCACGAAATCAGAACCCCCATCACCAATCTGGTGACCCAGACTGAAATCGCACTCAGCCAGAACCGGACGCCGAAAGAGCTGGAAGATATCCTCTACTCCAGCCTTGAAGAGTATAACCGGATGACCCGGATGGTCAGCGATATGCTGTTCCTGGCGCAGGCGGATAATAATCAGCTGATCCCGGACAGGGTGATGTTTGATTTAAGCGCGGAGGTCATTAAAGTCTTTGATTTCTTCGAGGCCTGGGCGGAAGAACGTCATATCACGTTGACGTTTCACGGGATGCCCTGCCTGATCGAAGGCGATCCGCAGATGTTCAGACGCGCAATCAACAACCTGTTATCCAATGCCCTGCGCTATACGCCGGAAGGCAAGACGGTAACCGTCTCAATCGCCGAACGGGAAAACGATTTTGAGCTGATGATTGCCAACCCCGGGAAACCTGTCCCGCAAGAACATCTACCCAGGCTGTTTGACCGTTTTTACCGGGTGGATCCTTCCAGGCAGCGAAAAGGCGAAGGCAGCGGGATTGGTCTTGCAATTGTGAAGTCAATTGTCACCGCGCATCATGGCAAAGTCCGCGTCGAATCGGATGCTCAGTCGACACGCTTTATCTTGTCCGTGCCTAAGCGGGTTACTCATCACTGAGTGGTTGCTGCACAGCCCGACACACGTCCAGCACTTTCTCTCTCAGCCAGCGGTGCCCCGGATCCCTTTCCATTCGCGGGTGCCACATCTGCGATACCGTAATGGTTCGGGTTTTAAACGGCAGTTCAAAAACATGCACACTCTGCGCCATCGGCTGGTTCAGCAGATACAATGCCGGAACCATAGCGATCAGATCGGACGCCAGCGCCACGGATAGCGCCGTCGGGAAACCGGGCACGACGCTGGCAATTTTGCGCTTCATCCCCACTTCTGCCAGCGCATCGTCGACAAAGCCGTGTAGCGACCCGTCGGGCGCGGCAACCACGTGGCCCCAGGAAACATAATCGTGAAGGCTGACCGTGGGTTGTGCCGCCAGCGGATGTCCCTTACGCACCGCGGCAATGAACCGATCCTGAAATAATCGCTGCAGGCGTATTTCAGGTCCCATGTTGCTCTGCACGCCAATTTCCAGGTCAACCAGCCCTTCCCGCAGATAGCGTGACGTTTTCTCGGGCTTCGGCGAGAACCGAATACACACATCGGGCGCAGCTTCGGCCACGGCGGCAATCAGCAATGGGCCAAATGCGACCACAAAACCATCATTGGCTCTGATGGTGAACAGCCGCTCGAGGTTTTCCACCTTCAGCGTTTCAGTGGAGGGCTGCAATACGGCTCTTGCCTCATACACGGCCCCTCTGGCTCGCTCCCGGGTGGCCTCGGCCCAGGGCGTCAGCACCATATTACGCCCTGCCCGCACCAGGATAGGGTCGCCGGTCACCTCTCGCAGCCGGCTCAGAGTACGGCTCATGGCTGACGTACTCAGGTTTAAACGCCGCGCCGCGCCCGCCACGCTGGCTTCGGCCAGCAGAACGTCGAGGGCGACAAGTAAATTAAAATCCGGATCGGACATGATGCATCCTCAGATAAGGCGTTGTATGCAACTGAACAGTGCAACTGCTGCGTCTTCCGCCTTGTATATCCCATGATTATAGTTTCGTCATCAACATTCTTTCCGGAGTTACGACGATGACGCTATTTTCAAACCAGCCCGGCGACGAAGGATTGCCCGGCCATGAACGCGCCCGGGTGATGGCCGCGGTAATGACCACCACGCTGATGGGCGTTTTTGATGGCACCATGATCAACATCGCCTTGCCTTCGATGGCCAGCGCGATGCAGGTGCCCGCGAATGTAGCCGTCTGGTTCGCCAATGGGTATCTGTTGTCCGCGGCCATGACTCTGGCCATCTTCGCTGCCCTGGCGGCCCGCGTTGGCTACCGCCCGGTGTTTCTGACCGGACTTGCCGTCTTTACACTCACCTCGCTCGGCTGCGCGCTGGCCCGCACCCCGGACATGCTGATCGGGATGCGGATTTTGCAGGGGATTGGCGGGGCGGCCACACTGAGTATTGCCCCGGCGATACTGCGCGCCGTCTTCCCCGGTCGACTGCTTGGCCGCATTCTGGGACTGCACGCCCTGCTTATAGCCTCCAGCACGGCCATTGCACCCGTACTGGGCGGGACGATCCTGGACGTACTGCGCTGGCAGTGGTTATTCGCCATTAACCTTGTTCCCGGAACGATTGCCCTGCTGTTGGCCTGGAAGGCCTTACCACGACAGCCGGCTTTAGATCCTTCTCCGTTCGATGCCCCGGGGGCACTGCTCTCCGCGGTCCTGTTGGGGGCAATGATCATGACGGCCAACAGTTTCCAGCGTGCTTCGCACCACATCAGCCACGAGGCTATCAGCTGGGCGCTGCTCGCCACGATTAGCGCCATCACCTTTGTCTGGCATATTCGCCGCGCCCGAAGCCCCATACTGCCTCCCGTTATTTTTCACAACGGACGCTTTACGCTCGCCGCGCTCACGTCGCTGGCCTCGTTTGTGAGCCAAGGCATCACCTTTATCGCCCTGCCGTTCCTGTTTCAGAGCGTATATGGCTACAGTCCGGTGGTCTCCGCGCTGCTGTTCACACCCTGGCCGATAGGTATCGTACTGATTGCGCCGCATGCGGGCCGCTGGGCAGACACAATTTCAGCCCCGCTAATATCTACCCTCGGGCTTATCGTGTTTGTGGTGGGATTGATCCTGCTCGCGACACTGCCCGCCAGCCCTTCCGCTTGGAATATATGCCTGCGAAGCCTGGTGTGCGGGATCGGTTTTGGTTGTTTCCAGAGTCCCAATAACCGGGAAATGCTCTCTAACGTGGTACGGGAGTATGCCAGCTACGCATCCGGTGTACTGGCTATCGTGCGGACGTTTGGACAATGCCTGGGGGCTGCCGTGGTCGGCGTTCTGCTGGCCACAACGCAGAATCAGCCGGCTTTTGACGATCGGGCCGTTCATTATGCACTGTGGATTGCGGTCATTGCTTCAGCGGTTTCTGTCGTGTTTAGCGTGAGCCGGCTGCGCGCCACGCGTCAGGCTACGGCATAAACACGGTGCAGCGCACTACGCGCTGCACCTGTGATTTACTCCAGCGCCAGCAGCGCAAAACTCGCCAGCCAGTGTCCGCCGCTGTAGTGGCTTCCCACCACATGCTCGACGCTTGCCGCCAGATGTCGGTTGACTGCCTCGCGCAGCGCCTGTTGTCCCGGATGGTTATCCGGCAACGCGCGGGCAATATGCTTCATGCACCAGGCGCGGCTGAGGTTTAACCCATCCAGATGGGCAATTTTCGGGTCGGTACGATCGCTCACTTCTGCCGGGTGCATCAGGGCCGAAACAGACCCCACATCAGGAAGAAAGGCGTCAAACCACGTCGGGAAATGCTCCGCCACCTTACTCATCAACAGCGCTTCCGTCAGCGCGCCGGAAATATACTCATCACCACCCGGTTCATAGTGGGCCGGGTAATGCGTGTCAGCCAGATAAAAGCGCGTCGCCGCCGTCAGAATAGCCTGTTCAAGGGCGTTATCCTGCACTTCACGGGCGTAATCAATCCCCAGCGCCAGGGCAAAAGCGGTGTTGTAATGCGTACCGACACGGATCGGATAGGTGAGCTTGCTGAGGTAATCCACCAGTCTGTCGCGAATGTCCTGCGTTAACGGCTGCAGTGTCTGATACCAGCTGGCGGCCTGAGGTAACGCGGACTGCTTCAGCTCCTGCGTCAGCGCCAGAAGCCAGCCGTAGCCATAAGGGCGCTCGAACGAGGCGCGAAACGGTGCCTTGAAATAGGCCAGCTCTTTCGCCACCTTCTCCTGCGTGATGTGTTCATCAAACAGGGCGACAATTTCATCCCGGCACGACAGTTCAGGGTAAAGCCGCACGCAGCGCAGCAGCAGCCAGTAGCCGTGCACCGCCGAGTGCCAGTCGAAGCAGCCATAAAAAATGGGGTGCAGTTCGCGGGGTGGCAGGACATCACCATCATCATTAAGCAGGTGCATAATGTGGTTCGGATATTCCTGGCGTAAATAGGTCAAAGGCATGCGGGCAAACGCGTCGGCCTGGTGTTGCGTTAATTCCATATCAGCTCCTTAGATCGTTGCCGCGCTTAGCGAAAAACGAGGAAATACATTAAGAACACGTTGACCACCAGCAGGGTTAACGCCGTTGGGATCTGGATCTTGATCACCTGGTACTTATCTTTAAGCTCCAGCAGCGCGGCCGGAACGATATTAAAGTTGGCCGCCATCGGCGTCATCAGCGTGCCGCAATAGCCCGCGTACATGCCAATCGCCAGCAGCGGTGCCGGGTTACCATGGTGAACGTTAATCAGAAACGGCAAGGCGATACCGGCGCTGAGCACCGGGAATGCCGCGAAGGCGTTGCCCATGATCATGGTGAAAAGCGCCATGCCCACGCAGTAAATCACCACCAGCATGAACCGGCTGTCGGGGTTCACAAACAGGCTTACGACCTTCTGGACTGACTCGCCGGTGTTCGCCACCACAAACACCCCGCCCAGCATGGCCAGCATCTGTGGCAATATCACCGCCCAGCCAATGGTGTCGACCAGGCGTCGGGACTGGCGAATAGCCTGCAATGGCGTGCCTTTTGTCAGCCACCAGCCGGTCAGGATCGCCGCCACACAGGCGACACACAGTGCCGCCAGCGTGAGCTGTTTCTGGTCAAGAAGGAATACGCCCCCTATCGACACCCCTTTCAGGAATAATGTCCCGATCACCGTAACCACCGGGATCATCAGCGCAGGCAGGAACAACCAGTTTTTCAGCCGCGTTGACGAGGCTTCGCGCTCGGCATCGGTAGCCATTTTATAATGCCCCTTCCCGACCAGACCAAAGCCCGCCAGCAGAGCAATCACAATGACGCAGCCGCCGATAATTCGATAAGCAAGGGATTTTCCCAGCTCCTGCACCATCAGGTCGCCAAACAGGAAGATCCCGCCGAACAGGAACCAGAACAGCGCGGTGGTAAAACGTTTAGGATTCGCGCGATCGCGCAGGGTCATCACGACCAGCAGCATCACGACAAAGCCGATCAGGTAATACACGCGGTTAATGGTGATCAGGGTCATCATGGCGCGATCTCCTGTGTACCCTGCTCAGCGCGCCAGGACATAACGTCACGACGGATGCTGGCATCCAGACGCAACAGGCGCGTCATATGAATAATCAATGCCGCGATGGCGGTCGGAATGGCCCACAGGCCGATATGCAACGGTTCAATGCCCTGTATCCCATTCTCTTTCAGGAAAGCGTCTATCAGCAGCACCGCGCCAAACGCGATAAAAATATCTTCGCCAAAGAAAACCGCAATGTTGTCGCACGCCGCGGCATGCGCTTTGATCTTGTCCCGGATATGTTGCGGCAGTTCGCCATACTCATTGAGCGCTGCGCCTTCGGCCATCGGTGCCAGCAGCGGACGAACCGTCTGAGCATGCCCACCCAGCGACATCAATCCCAGCGCGGCCGTCCCTTCACGCGCCACAAAATAGAGCATCAGAATACGTGCCGAGGTGGCGCTGGCAATCTTTGCCACCCACGCCTGCGCCCGCTCTTTCAACCCGTAATATTCCAGCAGGCCAATAACCGGCAGGATCAGAATAAAGGTCGCCAGGGAACGACTGTTGACGAACTTCTCGCCAAAGGTCTCCAGCAACATCCCAAAATCCATGCCAATCAGCAGTCCGGTAGCCAGCCCCGCCACCACAACCACCAGTAGCGGGTTGAAACGCAGAGCAAAACCAATAACCACCACCGGTATACCGATGAGCGGCAACAGTGTCGAACCGTCCATAAACGTTTACCCTATCCAAAGTGAGCGTTGCGCGCCGGCGGCTATTTTTTTAATACTTCGCATCATGGCGAAGCGGGATGCAGTGCGGCGCGCGATGTTGTGTTTTGCGTCAGGCTCCGCAGAACCTGCACTAAAAAGCTATATCTGAACCACAAAAACATGTAAACAATTTATCAATAAAATGTTCTTATTTTATCGATGAGTTTACATTTCCGGGCCAACGTCACCCCCCGTAAGGAACGTTATGACTGCAAAGAAGAGTGCTGGATCATCAAATCACGACGATATAACCGATGGCCGTATCGTGTCCTCTCGCCATCTGGTATCGGAACGTTGCGCGGAATTATCAGAGCTGGAGTACGCGTTGATCATGACCAGCAACGCGTTTAACAAATGGATGGTGCGCTGCATGACCGCCGCCGGTGAGCCAGATATGGGCGCTTTTGATGTCTCGCTTCTGCATCACGTGAACCACCGCGATCGCAAGAAAAAGCTGGCCGACATCTGTTTTGTCCTGAACGTGGAAGATACCCATGTGGTGACGTATGCACTGAAGAAGCTGGTCAAGGCGGGCTACGTGACGAGTGAAAAAGCCGGAAAAGAGCTCTATTTCTCAACGACGAAGGAAGGGAAAGCGCTATGCATGAAATACCGCGACGTGCGGGAAGCGTGTCTGATCAATATCCATGCGGAGAGCGGGATTTCCGGAGCGTCTATTGGTGACACCGCCCAGCTGCTCCGGACCATATCTTCCCTGTATGACACCGCCGCGCGGGCGGCGGCATCACTGTAGTTAAGGGCGTCTGAAAAGCGAAATACTTCGTCCGGCCAGATGGTATTCCACGGCTTTGGTGATGACCGTCCCGGGGACAACGTCATCCGCCGTGGAGAGTTCCAGTACCCAGCCTCCTTCGCCAAACTGGGGGATCTGGAACGGCACGGTGCCTTCAAACGGGTTAAACAGCATCAGCACATCGTGCCAGAGGCCCGGCTCCTGTCTGAGGTCCGGTCTGCTGATGGATACGCCGAGGGTTGAACCTTCATCCCACTGCTCATCCTGCTGCGGGCCGCCGCCGGCGTTAAACCAGCGGATCTCAAGTCCGTCGCGCCAGCTTTCTCGCCGCAGCAATGGCTGTTTCGCGCGAAGGGCAATCAGATGGCGGGTAAAGTCGCGCAGGGCGGTGTCGTTTTCCGATAACCCCTTCCAGTCGATCCAGGAGATCTCGCTGTCCTGGCAATACCCGTTATTGTTGCCCTTTTGCGTTCGGCCAAACTCGTCCCCGGCCAGCAGCATTGGCGTGCCGTGAGAGAACAACAGCGTGGTGAGGAAATTACGCTTCTGCCGCTCCCGGGTAGCGATAATATCCGGATTCTCTGTCGGCCCTTCCTCTCCGTAGTTATACGACCGGTTATCGTTATGTCCGTCGTTATTGTCTTCACCATTGTCGGCATTATGTTTTTCGTTGTAAGACACCAGGTCGTTCAACGTAAAGCCGTCGTGGGCGGTAATAAAGTTGATGCTGGCCCACGGACGGCGTCCGCGCAGGTCATACAAGTCACCGGAACCGAGCAGGCGCGCGGCGAAGTCGTTAGACACGTTATCGCCCTTCCAGTACTCACGTACGGTATCGCGGTATTTGTCGTTCCACTCCCCCCAGCCTGGCGGGAAGCCGCCGACCTGATAACCGCCGGGGCCGATATCCCAGGGCTCACCAATCAGCTTCAGACGGGATAACACCGGATCCTGCGTGACGGCATCGAAAAAGCCACCGCGCGGATCAAAGCCTTCGGGCTCACGGCCCAGAATTGTCCCGAGGTCGAAACGGAAACCGTCAATATGCATCGATTCGGCCCAGTAGCGCAGTGAATCCATCACCATCTGCAGCACTCTCGGGTGGGAGGTATTCACCGTATTCCCCGTGCCGGTGTCGTTAATGTAATACCGGTGTTGATCGGGTAAGGTGCGGTAATAGCTGAAGTTATCGATGCCCTTAAACGACAGCGTTGGGCCGAGCTCATTGCCTTCTGCCGTGTGGTTATAGACAACATCGAGGATCACCTCGATGCCTGCGTCATGATAGGCGCGCACCATATCGCGAAAACCCTGGATCCCCGCCGGACCGTAATAGCGTGACGCCGGTGCAAAGAAGCCGAGCGTGTTGTAGCCCCAGAAGTTTTTCAGCCCCCTGTCGAGCAGGTGTTGATCGTCCGGGAACCAGTGAACCGGAAGCAGTTCAACCGAGGTGATGCCAAGGCTTTTGATGTAATCGACCGAGGCTTTGTGTCCCATCCCTTCAAACGTACCGCGCAGTTCAGGCGGAATCGCCGGGTTAAGCTGGGTAAAGCCCTTCACGTGGCTCTCATACACAACGGTATTCGGCCACGGAATGGTTGGCCGGTTATCATCCTGCCAGTCAAAAGCATTGGGGTCGATGACCTTGCATTTTGGCGTGAACGGCGCGCTGTCGCGGGTATCAAAACTGAGGTCGAGATCGTCATGACCCAGCTCATAGCCGAAATGGGCGTCGTTCCAGTCGATATCGCCCACCAGTTCACGGGCATACGGATCGATAAGCAGTTTATTGGGGTTGAAGCGATGGCCGTTTTCCGGGTCATAGGGGCCGTAAACACGATAGCCGTACAGCGCGCCAGGCTTCAGGTCCGGCACATAGCCGTGCCACACTTCATGGGTATATTCCGGCAGCTCCAGCCGGGCGATTTCGGTTTTTCCTGAAGGGTCAAACAGACAGAGCTCAACTCGCTCCGCATGTGCTGAAAACAGCGCAAAGTTGACCCCCTTCCCGTCATAATTTGCGCCTTGCTGCTGGCCATGACCGGCCCGAATTTCAAACGTATTATCCTTTGGCATTTTTTGTTCTCCACGATCATTCGCAGGTAAGCAGAACCATTAAGCATCCCGTTTCAGACGTTACATCCAGCGTCTCTTGCAGAACCCGGCTTTCACCGGTGAACAGATCCCGGTAGCGTTTTCCTGCCAGCGCATCGGGTATAGCAATAGTGGTATTGGCCCACAGTGCTTCATGGGTTGTCACGTCGAAGACCAGCCGCGGCACGGCAACAATCAGCGCCTCCTCGTCTTTCACGCGTGCGTAAACAATCAGGTTCTCCGCCCGCTCGCCGCTCACCTTCAGCGGCAGCCAGTCACCGTAATGGAATAGCGCGGCATAATGCGGACGAAGCCGTAACAGCGTGGCGGTGACATATTGCTTAACACTTCCGTCTCGCCAGCATTCCGGGCGGGCAAATACCCTGGCATCCGCCGTGCTGAGGTGGTGCACCAGCGCGGGGAAATCCGGTTCCCGTCGGTTATCCGGGTCGACAAGGCTAAAGTTAAGCGCTTCGCAGCCCTGATAGATGTCCGGTATCCCAGGAGCAGTGAGTTTGATCACCGTCTGGCTGAGGCTGTTCATCAGCCCGGCACGGATAAAGGGCTGCATCGCCTCACTGAAATCTTTCAGGAACAGCGTGTTGTCCGGTGAAAGCAGATGCCGGGCGTAGCTCAGCACCACGCTCTCATAGCTTTCGTTGCTGTCTATCCAGTCTGTGCGTTGTTTGGCTTCGCGCAGCGCTTTCTCCAGGAAGCCGAGGAAGCGCTCTTCGAGTGATTTCAGCCCGTCGACATCGTCAGGTGACAGCGTGGCGGGCCAGACGCCGGCCAGAGCCTGATAAATCATCCAGGTATCGGCAGCGTTCGGCGCGGTACCGTCGCTCAGAAAACGCACGTGGGTTTGATTCATCTGCCGCCAGCGGGCCAGATTTTCGCCCCATTGTTCCGGCGCTTCCGTCAGGGTATAGAGGCGTGCCCGGGCATCTTCACCGCGCTTCGTGTCATGGGTGGATGTCCCGAGTAAGGCGTCAGGCTGACGGGCAAGACGGATGCGCATTTCCTGATGAAAACGCGATAGCGAAAAGGCGCGCGGCGTCGGGTCTGCCCCCACTTCGTTAAGCGCCAGCTCCAGGTTATGGCGAAAGAACAGCGTATCTTCCACGGATTTCGCCATCAGTGGCCCGGTGAGCTGCTGGAAGCGGGTTCTGAAACGAGCCGCGTCGTCGTGGCAATTTTCAGGAAGATCGCCGGTGAGAATGCACACGATCAGGCTCAGGGCCGCTTCAGAGGTGTTAACGCTTGCGACAACGCGATTGAGCAGCGCCACGTCAGAGGCGGTTAATCCTTCACGGGTGCCGTAGGTCCGATACACCGGAAACGCGATCAGCAGTTCGCGCAACGCATGGTGGATCTCGTCGGGTTGCAGTTCAACTGCATTGCGTCGGGCAAGATCGGTGGCGATAGTTAACAGGGTAGTGAATTCGCCCTCAAAATTGCGATCGGTCATCAGCCCTTTGGCATCCCGTAACGCTGCAAACCGATCAACGGTTTCCCCGAGCGTGTCGTCATGGATTTTCTCCAGGCGGTCAAGGCGGCTGTCGTCCACCAGAACTTCCGCCAGCGAGGCAATAAACTCGTACCCCGTGGTGCCAGAGACTGGCCATTCGACGGGCAGCTGTTCCCCTTTGGCGAGAATTTTTTCAACCGTGATGTAACACGCCGGTCCGGTTGCCTGTCGCAGACGCTGCAGATAGCCCAGCGGATCGGCCAGACCGTCGATATGGTCAATTCGCAGACCGTCAACAACGCCAGAATGAACCAGTTCAAGGATCAATCGGTGTGTATCCATAAATACCGACGCGTCTTCAACCCGCACGCCCACCAGGCCGGTGATTTCAAAGAAACGCCGCCACGAGAGCTGTTTCGGGGCTTCACGCCAGGACATCAGCCTCCAGCTCTGGGCCTCGTGCAGCGCCGCAATGCTTTTACCCTCCACAAAGGTCCCCGGGTTAAGAGGATAGGCGGTGTCGTAGTAGACCAGCGCGGCTTTGTCCGTGACAGGGTCACGTTCTACAGTGATGGCACCCTTCTCAAGCTCCGCCTCAAAGGTGTCGCCCAGAAACGGCAGCGTAAGCGGCCGTGACCAGTCAATATCGAAATAGCGTGCGTAGCGGCTCTGTTTGCCATGCTCAATCACGTCTCGCCACCAGTGATTCTCCAGCGAGGTCGACATGTGGTTAGGCACAATATCCAGTATCAAGCCCATTCCCGCCTGCCTGAGCGCGGCCGCCATACGGTCGAATCCTTCTTGTCCGCCAATGGCGGGGTCGATTTCATTCGGGTCGGTCACGTCATAGCCGTGCGTAGAGCCGGTTGTGGCGGTAAACACAGGTGAGGCGTAAAGATGGCTGATGCCGAGATCTTTCATATACGGCACCAGTTCCACGACACGGTCAAACGTCATGCCGTTACGGAACTGAATACGGTAGGTCGCGGAAGGGATCATAACGATGCTTCTCCATCAGCAAAGCGAACAATAATACTGTTCGGCGGTAACACCTCGTTCACCTCCGGCCAGCTAAAGAGCGTTTCTCCTGCCAGTGCAGGCACATCAACAGCCTTATTGCCGGTATTGAACGCCAGAGACAACGTTCCGGTCGGGAATCGCCAGCTCACTGCAATCATGCCGGGTGCCGTCCTGATGATCTTGCCCTCCACCGTGACGCCCTTTCGCAGTAACGGAACGATATGACGATGGCGCAACGTCAGCAGCGTTCGCGTGAAGCGAAGCCACGTTTTACCGTCATCGGTGGCGACCTTATTCCAGTCAATTTTGGAGCGAATAAAGGTCTTCACGTCATTCGGGTCGGGGACGGACGCATCGTGCCCGGCATGGCCGGTAAACTCTTTTGCACGCCCTTCCCGCACGGCTTTGGCAAGCTCACCGTGAAAATCGGTAAAGAACAAAAACGGATTGGTTTCACCAAACTCTTCCCCCATAAACAGCAGCGGAATATGGGGCGAAAGCAGCAGTGCAGCAAGCAACACCCGTGTTTTATCGGCCCCCGCAAGGGCGATCAGTCTCTCTCCCTGAGCGCGGTTGCCGGTTTGATCGTGGTTTTGAATAAAATCGACAAAAAACTGTGGCGGCTGCGTGTGACATTCCACGCCGCGCGATTTGCCGGTCTGGAGAGAAACCTCGCCCTGATAGACAAAACCTTCTGTCAGCGCACGGGCGAGTTTTTTCTCCGGTTCAAAGGCAAAATCCTGGTAGTACGCATGCGTTTCGCCGGTGGCAAAGACATGCGCGGCATTGTGAAAGTCATCGTTCCACTCCGCGGTAAAAAGCGGGGTCGCACCGTGTGCGTCACGCGGATGCAGGAAGATAACGTTACGGCTGTCTTCGGTGGTGAGATGGATCTGCCGCCCGGGGATAGCCTCGCGAATGCGTTCGGCAATCTCCTGCAGGATATGTTTATCCGACGCGTCTTTAATCTGGTCGATGGCATCAAACCGTAATCCATCAAGATGGTATTCCGTCAGCCAGAACAGCGGGGCTTCGGTAATGTATTGCCTGACTGGCTCAGCCTCGTAAGCAATCCCGTTGCCCCAGGGCGTCATCCGTTCCGCGTCGAAAAACGCGGGTGACAGCACAGGCAGATAATTGCCTTCCGGGCCGAAGTGGTTAAGCACAATATCCAGCACGACAGAAAGCCCAAGCCCATGCGCGGCATCGATAAAGGCGTGGAAGTCTTCTGGCGTGCCATAGGCAGAGTGCGGTGCATACAGCAATACCCCGTCATATCCCCAGCCGCGCGATCCACCAAACTGTGAGACGGGCATGACTTCAATCTGGGTAATGCCAAGTTCAGCCAGGTAAGGCAGTTTTTCAATGGCGGCCCGGAAGGTGCCCTCCGGGGTGAAGGTGCCGATGTGCAGCTCGTAAATCACCGTGTCTTCCCACGGACGCCCTGCCCACTCCCGGTTGCCGGGCGGATACCGTCTGGCATCGATAACAACCGAGGGACCGTTAACATCCCCAGCCTGGGCGCGCGACGCCGGATCGGGTACGGCCATGCCGTCTTGCAAAACATACTGATATTCTGTGCCGTGCGTGACGCCGGGGACGTCAATCTGGAACCAGCCGCTGCCGACCGCCGTCATTGGCAAGTCGTTTTCTGCCAGACGTAGCGTAAGTTCTTTCTGTCCTTCTGCCCAGACGCGAAAACGTACAACGTCATTGGAAATAAACTCAGCACCCCAGTGTTTTTGAAATGTCCTGAATTCCATTCATTGTCCTCGAATGACCCACATTTTACGCGGAATGAAGTACAAGCTTAGTTCAGGATCAAAAGAGTGTTACGCCAGCGGTTTTAATGGCTTCATCTATTATTTATAAAAATATTCGCCACAAGGAATACCATGCAGATTCGAAAAGGATTAAATACCGACCTCGCACGTCTTGAATGCTGTGACTTTTCATTCACCGTCAGTCACGTTGCGCGGGAGCCTTTTATACATTGTGATTTGCATATCGACGCTGTCGCCGTGCCTTATCGTAAAACGTATGAGCTCGATATGCAGACCCTTGAAAATCATTGCGTTAATCCGGATGCCATATTTCTTGTGGCCGAAACAGATGAGGGAGAAATTGCCGGTTTTATCACCGCGTCAATGAGCTGGAATAAATTTATCGCCGTTGACTATATTGCCGTTGAGCGCACGAAACGCAGAGCTGGCGCGGCGCAAAAATTGATGGCGGCCGCACACGTGTGGGCGAGAAGCGTCAACGCGGCTGGATTAAGGCTCGAAACCCAGAATGTGAATGTTTCTGCCTGCCTGTTCTACCGTCATTATGGCTTTACGTTAGGCGGATACGATCGTTTCCTCTACAACGCATTACCGGAAAAAGACGAAATCGCCCTGTTCTGGTATTACATGCTGATCTGACTCTGGCTCTAACGGATATTGGCGGACGAAAGCGATTTGTCTGAAAATTATCCACCCGGCGCACAAAGGAATGTGCGTCAGAATATGACTCGCCTGCCTCCCTTCATTTTTCTGTCACTTAATTTCAATACGCTTACATGATTTTGACAATGACGTTAAGGAAAGAAGAGTGAATTCAATGGCTAAGGCATTACTGCTGGCATTACCTGTTTTGAGCGCGACCGCCACGGCAGCCGACCACGAAATCTGTGAGCCGAAAGCGTATGAGATGGCGCTGCGCTATCAACAGAAATCGGCAGAAATCATGGCACTTCAGCTGCAGACCTACCGTTTCGCCACCGAGCGTTTTAACGAAAAAATAAAAGGGCTGACTGCGCCTGAGAACTATGCCGTTGTGATGGATCTTGATGAAACGGTGCTGGATAACACCCCGTTACTGGCGCGTGATGCCGAACAGTGCCACGACTACACGAAATGGGACACCTGGAGTGACTGGGAAAAACAGGGAAAACCGGGATTAATTCCTGGCGCGAAGGCGTTTCTTGATCGCGTGAATCAAAGTAAGGTCCGTATTTATTATGTATCTGACCGCATGCAGGAAAACAAAGCAGATACGCTCAATACGTTAAAATCCCTTGGCTTACCGCAGGTTTCAGAGGATAGCGTTCTGCTCGATACGGTCAGTAAAGAAGCCCGCCGCCAGAGCATCCTGAAGAAACAGCAGATAATCATGCTCTTCGGTGACAGCCTGCCTGATTTCGCCGCGCAATTTAAAAACAAAAAGCCGAGCGAAGCGCAGCGTGAACTCGTTGAGGCCAGCGCCGATCGCTTTGGCAGTGACTGGATCGTGCTGCCGAATGCCGCGTATGGCTCGTGGTCAAAAGCCACGCTTGAAGGCTGGAAAGCCCCGCTGAAGCAATAACGTCTGGCTTACCGGGTGGCACATTGCTGCCACCCGACATGTGATCCGACCTATTCATCCCGTTTATAGGTCCTATCATTATCAGGCGGGTTCATATAATTTTACGGAGAAGTAAGATGAGCTCTTTCTGAAGGAGACCCTTATGCTGACCGTAAAAAAACTTGCCCTGACAACGCTGATTTCCAGTTCGTTATTGTTCTACCCTGCGCTTCAGGCTTCGGCAGAAACGCCCCAGCACGTGGTTAAACAACCTGCCGGGGGCTACAGTGTGCAGGTTGGCGATATTATGGTGACCTCGTTTACCGACGGTACCGTGGCGCAAGACCTGCACAAATTACTTCGTCGGACGACCCCGCAGAAAACCGATGCGTTGCTCACACAAAATTTCCAGACCAACCCGGTAGAGGCGTCCATTAACGCTTTCCTGATTGCGCTACCCGGCCACAAGATTCTGGTGGATACCGGCTCAGGCCAGCTTTTTGGCCCCGGTAACGGCGGGCGACTGATTGAGAGTCTGGCAACGCAGGGGATCGCGCCGCAGGACATCACCGAGATTTTACTGACCCATGCACACTCCGACCATGCCGGTGGCCTGGTTAAAGATGGCAAGGCGGTGTTTACCAATGCGCGCGTTTTTGTCGGCAAACCTGACATCGACTTTTTCTTTAACAACGATAATCAGAAAAAAACCGGCTACGACCAGAACTACTTCGATGTCGCGCAAAAAACCTTAAAACCGTATCGTGATGCCGGCAAGGTAGTTCCTTTTTCCGGAACCTCGCAGCTTCTGCCCGGGATAACCGGCACGGTTCACCCGGGCCATACGCCTGGATCAGCCTTCTATACGCTGGAAAGTAAAGGCGAGAAAATCACCTTTGTCGGCGATATTATCCACGTCGCGGCGGTACAGTTCCCGCAGCCCGCCGTGACCATCGCCTACGACCAGGATCAGGACGGTGCGGCACGTGTCCGCCAGGATGCTTTTGCTGATTTTGTGAAAAACAGAGACCTTGTCGCAGCCCCCCACCTGCCGTTCCCGGGTATCGGTTACGTCACGAAAGGCGAGCACGGCGGTTACGCCTGGGTGCCCGTCACCTATACCAATCGTGACAGCCACAGCGCAAAGTAAAACGGATAACACGATGACGCCCGTTGCTGAGATGGATATCGACCTGATCCTGACGCTGGATGCATTGCTCCAGGATCAGAACATCACCCATGCGGCCGCGCGGCTCGGCATCAGCCAGCCCGCGATGTCTGCCCGTCTGGCGCGCCTGCGCTCGCTCTTTGGCGAACCGTTGTTTATCCCTTCCCCACATGGACGTGGGGTGTTGCCCACGCCCAGAGCGGAGGCGCTGAGGCCGCAGGTCATGACCGTATTGCGGGGCATTAACGCGATGTTTGCCCCCACCACCTTTGATGCGCAAACCAGCCAGCGGACATTTGTGATTGCTCTGCATGAAAATCCGGCTCTGATGCTGGGTGCCGAACTGCTTAATCAGTTCCGGGCCCATGCCCCAGGGATCCGCTTGCGATTCGCGCTGCCAGAAATGGCAACCCTGCCACAGCAGCTGGAAAAGGGTGATGTGGATGTCTATATCGGTGTGAGCGCCGGCGCGCACGACGGCTGGGTCAGACGCAAACTTTTCGATGACCAGTTTGCAACAGCCCAGCGAAAAGGCCACCCCCGCGGTGTCGGGCCACTGGATCTGGAGCACTATTGCGCACTCTCTCATCTGGTGGTCTCTTCAGAGGGTGACCCGTTTACCGGCTTTGTGGATCAAACCCTGGGCGGACTGGGGTATCAGCGCAACGTGGTGATGTCCACGCAGAGCTACGCCATGGCACCTCCGCTTGTCGCCAGCACGGACCTGCTCTGCACCTTACCGGAACGTATGCTGCAACGCTTTGCATCGACGCTGGATATCTTTCCCCCGCCGCTGCCGCTGCAGCCGATTACCATCAGCATGTACTGGCACCCGAAAAACAGTCAGGATCCGGCAAGCCTCTGGCTGCGCGAGCAACTGCTGCTGGCCGCGGGACGTCAGATGTGATCGAGGGTGTGCAGAAATTTCTTTAACACCTCTGAGCGAATGATCCGGTGGCACACCAGCTTCAGCTCGCTTTCCCTTATCCTGTCAATGATGTCGACGTACACGACATTCTCCACGCTGACTGCCCTGGCGGAGGCCGGCAGTAGCGCCATGCCAAACCCCGCAGAGACCAGGCTGATGACAGTAGGTACGTCGGTGGCGTTTTGTACCACCTCAGGCTGGAAACCTGCGCCGTAACAAACGTCATAGAAGTACTGTTCGAGGCCCATTCCCTCCGGGTCGCGCAGGGAGATCCATTTTTCATCTTTCACCGAGGCGAGCGTAAGCGCGGACGATTTCGCCAGAGGGTGCTGCGAAGAGAGCGCCAGCACCGTTTTCTCGGACGTAAACGGGCGGCTTTGCAGGTCGTCTGGCAGAGACGGCAGCGGTGCCCGAATGATGGCCACATCCAGCTGGTTATTTTGCACGGCGCTATAGAGCGTCTGCACATTCCCCGTCATTAGCGACATGGTGATGGCAGGCCACCGACTGTGCATCTGGCGCAGCGCGGCAGGCAGCCTGGTGTCAAACATGGCGCTCGATACGCACCCGAGATTCAACACCCCTTGCTCCCCCCTCGCCGTTTGCCTGGCGTCCAGTACCGCCTGTTCCGTCAGGGCGATCGCCAGCCTGGCTTTCTCCAGGAAAGCTTCACCGGCCGGCGTCAGGGTTAAACGGCGGTTCGCCCGGCTAAAGAGCGTAACGCCTAACCGTTCCTCTAACGTTTTAATCTGCTGACTCAGCGCGGGTTGTGCCATGTTCAGGCGCTCCGCAGCCCGGTGCATGTGAAGCTCTTCCGCAACGACAATGAAATTACGCATCTGACGAAATTGCATAACGCTTCCCCGGATTTTTTGATAATAAATTTCTTATCAAAATAGCAGTAATGATGCAATTGATGCTATGGGCTATTGCCATAAAAATGGAGGCATGCAAACACGGGAGGAAAAAATGGAAAGCCCAGTCAACGATCTCAGAAGTGCCATCGCGTTACTGCAACGCCACGAAGGACAATATATTGAAACGGATCATCCGGTCGATCCCAACGCGGAGCTGGCGGGTGTTTATCGACACATTGGTGCGGGCGGCACGGTGAAACGCCCTACCCGAACGGGCCCGGCCATGATGTTCAATAACGTTAAAGGTTATCCGGATTCGCGTATCCTGGTGGGCATGCACGCCAGCCGGGAAAGAGCGGCACTCCTTCTGGGATGTGAACCCTCGACGCTCGCGCAGCACGTCGGTCAGGCCGTGAAAAACCCGATCGCGCCGGTTGTTGTCCCGGCATCGCAGGCCCCTTGCCAGGAGCAGGTATTCTACGCTGACGATCCTGATTTTGATCTGCGTAAACTGCTTCCGGCCCCGACCAACACGCCGATTGATGCTGGCCCGTTCTTCTGTCTGGGGCTGGTACTGGCAAGCGATCCGGAAGACAGTTCGCTGACTGACGTCACGATTCACCGTCTCTGCGTTCAGGAGCGCGATGAGCTTTCCATGTTCCTGGCCGCGGGGCGCCACATTGAGGTCTTTCGTAAAAAGGCTGAAGCAGCCGGAAAACCGCTGCCGGTGACGATCAACATGGGGCTCGACCCGGCGATTTATATCGGCGCCTGCTTTGAAGCGCCCACGACGCCATTTGGTTATAACGAACTGGGCGTTGCCGGGGCGCTGCGTCAGAAACCGGTCGAACTGGTGCAGGGCGTGGCGGTAAAAGAGAAAGCGATCGCGCGGGCTGAAATCATTATCGAAGGCGAACTGCTGCCAGGCGTGCGCGTTAGAGAAGACCAGCACACCAACAGTGGCCATGCGATGCCGGAATTTCCGGGCTACTGCGGCGAGGCAAACCCTTCTTTGCCCGTCATCAAAGTGAAAGCCGTTACCCTGCGTCACCAGGCAATCCTGCAAACGCTGGTGGGGCCAGGTGAAGAGCACACCACGCTCGCTGGCCTGCCAACGGAGGCCAGCATCCGCAATGCCGTTGAAGAGGCCATTCCGGGCTTCCTGCAAAATGTCTATGCGCATACCGCGGGCGGCGGTAAGTTCCTCGGCATTCTGCAGGTGAAAAAACGCCAGCCATCCGATGAAGGACGTCAGGGACAGGCGGCGCTTATCGCACTCGCGACCTATTCCGAGCTGAAAAACATCATTCTTGTCGACGAAGACGTGGATATTTTCGACAGCGACGACATCCTGTGGGCGATGACCACCCGCATGCAGGGAGATGTCAGCATCACCACTATTCCGGGGATCCGCGGCCACCAGTTGGATCCGTCGCAGTCGCCGGATTACAGCACGTCGATTCGCGGAAATGGCATTTCCTGTAAGACCATCTTCGATTGCACGGTACCGTGGGCGCTGAAGGACCGCTTCGAACGCGCGCCGTTTATGGAGGTTGACCCACGTCCGTGGGCACCAGATTTGTTTGACACAAAACACGACTAGCGCGTTCGCGATACAGAAGAGCGTATGGCTTTCGGTTCATTCGCTCTTCTGTTTTTCATCGCAGGTAAAAAGGGAAATTGCCGCTTCCCCTGCTTTCTTGTACCCTTTCGTCGTTAACCCCAACCCCACAAGAACTGAGACATCCGGACGCTTATGACTGCACACCTTTCTAAAGACCCTTTACATGGCGTAACGCTGGAGATGCAGGTCAATGCCCTGGTTGCACGATATGGCTGGAGTGAGTTGGGCGATCGAATCAAAATTAACTGTTTCAGAAAAGACCCAAGCGTTAAATCGAGCCTGAAATTTCTGCGCCGCACACCCTGGGCTCGCGCAGAAGTTGAAGCCCTGTATCTTGATTCCCTGAATGATGAGGGGATCGCAGAACCGGACGAACCCGCCTTTAACCCCTGGGCTAACAGTCGGATAACCAAGAGCTAAAACGCAAATGACGCGACATGTAAAACGGATTGGTGCGCTGACTGCCTGTGCACTTTTACTTGTTAGTTGCTCCTCAAAACCACCAAAATCACTGGTAACGCCTCTCCCGACCGCGAGCAAACCGACCCAGCAGGCTAACGAGCCGATGCGTGGGATCTGGCTGGCAACCGTCTCACGCCTGGACTGGCCCCCGGTGGCCTCAGTGAATGGTCGCGATGCGCAAGACCGTATCGCGATGCAAAAACAGGCCCTGACGAACAAGCTCGACAAGCTTAAGCACCTCGGTATTAATACCGTGTTTTTCCAGGTCAAACCGGACAGCACGGCGCTCTGGTCGTCTAAAATTCTGCCGTGGTCAGATATGCTCACCGGCAATATCGGCGAGTACCCGGGCTACGATCCGCTGCAGTTTATGCTCGATGAAGCGCACAAGCGCGGCATGAAAGTCCATGCCTGGTTCAACCCTTACCGCGTTTCAACCAATACCAAACCGTCGACCATTGCCGCGCTGAACCGCACGTCGTCATTGCACCCTTCCAGCGTTTATGTCCAGCACCCGGAATGGATCCGCATTGCCGGCGATCGTTTTGTGCTCGACCCCGGCATTCCGCAAGTGCGTGACTGGATAACGCAGGTGGTCACCGAAGTGGTTGCGCACTATCCCATTGATGGCGTGCAGTTTGACGACTATTTCTATACCGAATCACCGGGATCCGCGCTCAATGACGCGCAGACTTTCAGACAATACGGTCAGGGATTTGCCTCTAAAGCCGACTGGCGCCGCCACAATACGCAGCAGCTGATTGTGCAGGTCTCCCGGGCCATTAAGCAGACGAAGCCTGGCGTGGAGTTTGGTGTCAGCCCGGCTGGCGTATGGCGTAACCGCTCATTCGACCCGGCAGGCTCAGACACGCGCGGTGCCGCAGCCTACGATGAATCCTATGCCGACACGCGTCAGTGGGTGCAGCAGGGTCTGCTGGACTATATCGCGCCACAAATTTACTGGCCTTTCTCCCGGGATGCGGCGCGCTATGACGTGCTGACGAAATGGTGGGCAGAGGTGGTGAAACCGACGCATACCCGCCTGTATATCGGCATTGCGTTCTACAAGGTAGGCGAACCGTCGAAAAATGAACCGGACTGGACGGTTCAGGGCGGCGTGCCGGAGCTGAAAAAACAGCTCGATCTCAACGATTCACTGCCCAACGTGAATGGCACGATCCTGTTCCGCGAAGATTATCTTAACCAGCCGCAGACGCAGGAAGCCGTCAGCTACCTGCGCGGACGCTGGGGTAGCTGACCGGTCAACATCAGGCAGAAACACCCTGTTTTTGACTACGGCTTCGGCCCAAACATCGCCTCAAGCTGTTTTTCATCCGGCATGCCGACCACCTGCTGAAGCTCATTATCGGCATTCAGATAATAAATGGCGGGCGTAGCGTTCGCGCCCAGGTTGTCCATTAACGTCTGATGTTTTTGCAGTATGTCGACGGTTTCACGGGACGCAGTGCCCTGCGGTTTTGGCAATTTTTTCCCGCCTGAAAGCTCGTAATCACGCCAGGCCGAAACGGGATCTTTCGCATTCAGGATAGCGGAGGCATTACGCCCACTGTTGGGGTTGAGAAACGCCACCAGCAGCGTATTAAGCTGCACCTTGCCCGCCTTCACCCACGGCTGCGCCTCGGACCAGAATTGCTTACAGTACGGGCAGAACGGATCGGCGAAGACGAAGACTTTGCGCGGAGCGTTATCCGCTCCCTCTTTCAGGGGATGCGCCGCGTTCAGTTGCTTCCACATTTCGCGTCCCATCGGGGCGTAGATCTCTTTCTGGAAATAGCCTTCACTCAGGTTTTTTCCTTTTTCATCGTACAGATAGCCAGAAATTACATGCTTGCCATCAGGGGTTAAAAACAGCGTAACGCCCATATCCTGATACTGCCCCAGCCAGGCCGGCGCGCCCCCTGGCGCATCAATTTTCTTAATGATTTTGATATTCTGCTGCTCGCTGAAGAGCTTCACCACATCCGGTATCGCTTCAGCGGCCTGCGCCAGCCCTGACGTTGCCAGCACCGACAGTAACAGTAATTTTTTCATTTTCCGCTCCGGGATTATTGGGGGGCGAACCGCCCCCTTCACGTTAACGATTTTTCAGTGCGTCACTGACCATTTCATCGAACTGTTCAAAAGGAACCCAGCCCGGGAGTAACCCTTCGCCAATCAGCGTGGCCGGTGTTCCCTGGATACCCATCTTTTCGGCGATGATCAGGCTGCGTTTGATCGTCACCAGGCTCTCATCATCAGGCGTTGTGACATTCACCCCGGCCCGTTTTTGCGCCTCCTGAATGCTGGCGTCATCGTGATATCCCTTTTTGGCCATCAGGGTATGGTTAAATTTCATAAATTGCTCAGGATGCGCGCGCCAGACGGTTAAGGCATCGCGTGCTGAGGTCAGTGAACTTTCCGACCGGAAAGGCAAGAACTTAAATACCACCGCCACATCCGGGTGTTTTTCGACGATCTTTTCCAGGTAAGGATCGAATTTCTTGCAGTACGGGCAGTTGTAATCCGTAAAGACCACCAGAGTGAGCTTCGGATCCTTAGCGCCAATGCGCGGCGAGTCCGGGTCGTTAAACAGAAAGTCATAAACCATCTTCTGCGCACGCTGCTCCTGTTCCGGCGTCATGGTCTGCGCCGCCATCACCTGCGCTGAGGTCAACAGTAGCAGAAGCGTAATAAGGATTCTTTTCATAATACATTTAGCCTTTAGCGTTGTTCAGGGTGGCAATAAGCGTGTCTTTATCCAGCAGCGGCGAAAGCATCTCCCCCTCAGGGAAGCCCGGGCCGTACACCTCGTTAAACGGGATGGCGTAACGGTTGCGCTTTTCAAGGAATTCGGCGATAAACGCTGAAGGCTTGCTCCAGTCGCCACGCAGCGCCACCACGTCCGGCTGGCTAAGCGCGGCAATAACGTCAGGCTGATTCAACACCCGATGCTCGTTTACCTTGCAGGTAACACACCAGTCCGCCGAGATATCCACGAAGACCCGTTTGCCCTGCGCAAGGGCACCCTGAATAGCGTCTTCACTTAGCGGTTGCCACGGGATTGCCTGAGCGACGCTTGCGGTGTTTGTTACAGGCGGTGAGGTAAGCAACCCGCGCAGCTGGTACCCGCCAAAGGCTGACAGCGCGATCACCACGCACCAGAACAGTGGCGAGGTTTTCTGCCCGGTCATCGCAAGCAGTGCGATAGCGACGACGATAAGCACTAACATCACGCTCTGGCTCACCGCCTCGCCCAGATGAGGGCTAAGCAACGTCACCAGCCACAGGCTGGAAGCCAGCATCATCAGGCCAAGAATAATTTTCAGACCGTTCATCCAGCGACCGGGTTTTGGCAGCAGCATGGCGGTTTTTGGAACCAGCGCAACGAACAACCACGGCAAACTCATCCCCACGCCGAGCATCAGGAAGATAAGCCACAGGGAATGCAGCGGTGCGCCAAGGGCAAAGGCCACCGCCGTGCCGAGGAACGGCGCAGAACATGGTGTGGCCAGCAGCGTGGCAAACATCCCTTCGCAGAAACTGCCGGCAAGCCCCGTTCCCCCTGCCGTTGCCAGCCGTCCTGCGGCGGCAGAAGGCAGCAGCATCTCAAACGCCCCGAACAGATTGAGTGCGAAGAGGAAGGTCACCGCAACCATCAGGCCAATAAACCACGGATTCTGGAACTGAATACCCCAGCCCAGCGAGGCACCGGTCAGCTTAAGCGCGGTCACCATTGCGGCCAACAGCATAAAGGAGACCAAAATCCCGGCACTGGTTGCCAGAAAACGGAGCCTGATCATCCGTCTGTCTGAGCCCGCATGGAGCACGCTGTTGAGCTTCATGCCCATCACCGGCAGCACGCAAGGCATCAGGTTCAGGATCAAGCCGCCCAGTAGCGCAAAGAGCACCATTTTGCCGGTTCCCTCAGACACGCCCGCCGCTGACAGTTCCGCGGGCGTTGCCCCGACGGTCATCACGGTTTGCTGCGCTTTATCGCCATTGGTGAGCACAAACGACAGCGCTTTTCCCTGCAGTGAAGTGGGTTTATCTCCCCACTCATCGGTCACGGGCACCGTTACCCGAAGCTGATTGCCGTCGGCTTTGAGGGTCGGTTCACCGGGAAGAATGTCGCCTTCCAGCGGGTCAAAATAGATCCCTGGCTTGTCCCATTGCCCTTGTGTGGTTCCCGTAATGATCAGCTTGTCGTCTGATAACCAGGCTGACAGGTCTGCGGACACGCCAGATGTCGCGGGAATGGCCTGCATCGCGCGTTCAAACGCGTGGCTGAATCCCTCATCCGCCGGCTGGTTAAAATCAAGGTGCAGCTTATAGTCCGTCAGCAGACAGACATTACTGCACGTGGAAAGGGTAAGCGTCCCGTCGAGCGCGTCCCCCGCCGCACCGTCGAGGGTGATGGGGATGATGACCTTATCGTGATAGCCCTGGGTGGTCATCCCGGAGATATCAAAGCGCGAAGGCACCGGCCAGTGCCAGTCATCCTTTACGCCAGCCGGCCAGGTGATTTTCGGGGCTACGCCGCCCTCGCCGGGTGAACGCCAGTAGGTTTTCCAGCCGGGCTGCAGCTCAACGGTGAGCAGCGCGAGGATGCGGTTTTGCTCCCTTTCCGCCTGAACGCGGATCCGGGCATGATCGTTTTGCGGGGAAACCAGCCAGCCTGTATCTGCCGCATGGACAATGCCGATGCAGGACAGCCACAGGAAGACGAATCCCCTGAAGAGGTTAAACATGTTTTACTCCGTGAATAGTGAAAATTATCGTGTGGTGACGATGATTTTCATTCACGGAAAACGCAGTTTTTGAGGTGTATTCGGGGAGGCGGTGCCTGAACGGGCTGTTCTCTCGGAACGCATGCCCGCCCTTGCGTAAACAACTGAAGTAGCGCGAAGAAGATGATAATCGCCGGTAGCGCACCATCAAAGAACAGAGGCTGAGCACAAAGCAGCGAGTGTGCGCCTAACTGACACGGCGATGGCCCGGACGGCTCAGCGTCGCTGGTTTGAGCCGGGGCATCAGCAATCAGGGTCGTTTGCGGATCCAGTCCCTGCAAAAAATGGTTGAGATAAACCGCACGCTGCACCAGGCAAATAGCCATCGCCACACATGTGATTATCAAAAGCCATTTTCCCAGAAGCTGACGGTTGCGCATAACGTTCCAAATTTACCAGACGCCCCGATCATAAACGATAGTGATGAATCTACAAGTCCTGACAATGTAAGGTTTTGTCTGTCGGCGTTAGTCACCGGTCAGCGCATCATAGACGTCCCGCAGTCGCGTGCGCAGGAAAAGCACCGCCTTGTGCTTACGCGATAACAGCGCCTGCTCGCTGGCCCCGGTTTCCTCTGCCAGCATTTTAATGCTGTAGCCCTGGAGCTCCGTTTTTTCAAAAACCTCGCGCTGAGGCAGCGGAAGTTCAGACAGCGCCTGGCCCAGTTCTTCCCACAGCAGCGTTTTGAGGTACTCCTCCTCCGGCGTATGCGGGACACCGAAAAGGGTTTCCGCCAGTTCATCTTCGGGGAAGTCCTCATCATCATCCCCGGTAAAATATCCTGAAAGAGAGACCTCACGTTTTTTTCGCGCCCGGTCGGTCATCTCATTACGCGCCGCGCGAAACAGCCAGGCGGCGACGTTTTCGACTGGTTGCTCCACTTTCATCAGCTGATAGGTGACTTCCTGCAAAATATCGTCGGCATCATCGCGCACGGACGTTCGTCCGCGGATAAAGGCTTTCAGCCGGGCGCGGCAGGCATTAAGCGCCGACATCAGCAATGACTCTCCCGCCAGCCCGGTTTTCATCTCGCTCACTCTGCTTCCGGCGTTTTCGGCGTGCTGTCGTCGCGTTTATCTTCGCGATGACCGTGCCAGCCGCAATGCCCGCGACCATGGCGACCAAAGCCTTCGCGACGCTGCTGAATAAACGCCTCACGCTGCTCGGGGGTCATGTTCATCCAGCGTTCGTGCATACGACGGTGCGCGCCGAACATCCCCGGACGGAAGCCCAGCCCGCCGAACAGGATCCGGCTTAATACCAGAATCCCCAGCGCCTGCCAGAAACCGATGGCTTTCACGCCAAGAATGGCCGGGAGTAAGGCATTCCACAGGGTCATGACCACCAGTCCCAGTATAAGGACGATTACCGCGCCTATCACCAGCCCTTTACCCATACGGTGGCGGCCAAACCCGCGTCCGTGCCCTCTTCCGTGCATATCGAAATCTCTCATGGTGTTTACCTCATTTACAGTGATTGATTATGGCTTGTGATGAGGTAGACGGATGAGGCGGGGAAATATTGCTGGGGAGAATATAAAATTTTTTGTGCTTACGGATTTTAACGCATATCGCTCACGACGGGTGGGCGCTATTTGTCGCCTCCTGGCACATCATCTCGTACGAAACATTCGTTTAACTAATGCGGTAGAACGGCCAGGATGATTGCCAACAACGCAAGGAAGATGAGTGAGGATAATAGCGGGTTTAGCATGCCACCTAAACGGGCGAAGTCGCTGGTCGTTAAAAGGCTTAAAGTCACTCATACCATATGCTTACCAGTTCGCCGTTGGTATAGCGCTCTTTTTGCCGGGTGACGGGCTCCGGCAACGGAGGTTCCAGCATAACTGACATGTAATGTGCCGTTTTCCTCTTATGGAATAAAACAACCTGCATTTTAAGTGCCGGTCTTTTTGCATAATCCAGACATCAATTTTGCCATGAAATGATGTCGTCCAGACCTGAGAGCATGCCGGGAAAGTAACTTTCATCAATATCGAAGGAATCGTCAAGGGTAATACTGTCAGCATGGTTTTCAGGCTTCAGTACCATACTAACGCCAACAGCACCGGCAAAATGCGCCTGATGAAACTTAAGCATAACCTGCTCGAATGCCGAGGTTAAACTAATATCCTTAGACTTTCCCCCTGTCTTTAAAGCCTGATGGAGAGCATGTGTATCATTCCTGAATTGCTCGAGTTGACCGACAAAAAACTCTGCAGCAAACTCAGTTTTTAAGACAGGGATCGAGAATTCAACCCATACCATAATACGGCTATAGGCAGGCACCTCCTCTTCAGTCAGCCTTTCATAGGGCGTTAATTTAAGGCGCCTGTCACCACTTGTGATATCTATCATGCTCCCCTCTTCACGGCATGTACTGAAAATACATGATTGTCCAGTTAGTCTCCCTGAACAGAACCTCAAAACAATTAGACTCTTAACTATAAGTGCCTTTGTTTTTCCTGTCTTCCACAAGCTTATATACACACGTGCTTTGTACCTAGAAAACCCCGTTTTTTTTCAGTGGGTCTTGCGTTCTGATACCGTATCGAATGACCTTTTTCTGAATCTGCAAAGGTATATAGCGACCTGTGGGGGGCTGGCGCGACTTTCCAGTTACACCAGACATTAAAAAGGCTCCCTCAGGAGCCTCTCATTATCAATTAAGCCTGCGCCGGTAAACTAAAGCTCGAAATACTCCTCGAGAGCTGCAGCGCCTGCTCTTCCAGGGAAGCGGCGGCTGCGGCGGATTGCTGAACCAGCGCGGCGTTCTGCTGGGTCACGCCATCCATCTCTGTCACAGCCTGTCCGACCTGGCTGATCCCGCGGCTTTGCTCTTCAGAGGCCACGGAGATCTGCTCCATCAACGTATTCACTTTATTCACGGAACTGATAATTGAATCAATGACCTCGCCTGAACGGTTCACCAGTTCAGCACCGTTTTTGACGCTGGAAACCGACTGTGCAATCAGGCTTTCAATGTCTTTCGCGGCAACCGCGCTTTTCTGCGCAAGGGTGCGCACTTCACTGGCCACCACGGCGAAGCCGCGTCCTTGTGTGCCGGCACGTGCTGCTTCAACCGCGGCGTTGAGCGCCAGAATATTGGTCTGGAAAGCAATGCTGTTGATGACGCTGGTGATGTCCTCGATGCGCTTAGAGTTCGCCGCGATGGTATTCATTGTTTCGATCACTTCGCGGGTCACGGCCTCACCGGTGTGCGCATTGTTCACCGCGTCCTGCACCAGTTTTCCAGCCTGGTGAACGTTATCGGTGTTATTCGCCACGGTCGCGCTCAGTTCTTCCATGCTGGCCGCCGTCTGGGTTAACGCGGAGGCCTGCTGCTCGGTGCGTGAAGCCAGATCGATATTCCCGGAAGCAATTTCCTGCGCGGCGTGGGTGACGGTATGGCTCGCGTCACGCACCTGAGCGATAGTCGACAGAAGCGCCTGGCGCATCTGCTCCATTGAGCCCATCAGGTGATCGATTTCATTGCCGGAGGTGCCTTTTACCGGCACTGGAATGTCCAGTTTACCGGCGGCAATCTGGCTGCAGTGTTCGCGTGCCAGGTTGACCGGCGCGAAAACAAAGCGCTTCATCAGCAGGCTGACGGCAACAATCACGATTACAAACAGGAAAGCAATCGCCGCAATGATCGCCAGACCGGAGATGAAATTACTGCTCGCATCCTCGTTCAGGGTTTTGGCATATTTCTGATGAACGGCAAGGACCTGGTCGAGAACGATTTCATACTGACGGTCGAGGCGGGACACCTCCGGGATAAGCGCATTAAACTTCGCGACATCGTGCGTAGCGGCGGCGTCAATCAGCGGTGCCAGCCCCTGGTTACGGTAGTTTTGCCAGGCATCCTGATACGCGCTCACCAGCGGCGCTTCATCCGACAGGCGCGGAGACGCCATAAACGCCGCAAAGGCATGATCCGCTTTTGTGAGGGCCTCTTTAACCGCGGAAAGTTTCGCTGACTCGTCAGCCGAGTTCCCCGCTTCCACCATCTTCACGTACTCCATCACCCTGACGCGCAAGGTACGGCTGTGGTTGATGGGGTCAATGATCGACAGCACAACCTGGATTTCTTTGTTCACATTATCCAGGGAATTATTACTTTTAATGATGAGGCCAACGCTGGTAATGGTGCTGACGACAAAGAAGAAAAGCAGAGCAAAAAGGACAATCAGGGATGATTTTTTTAACGACATGGACCGATACCTCAAGAATAAACATTCCCTATCGTTATCGGCCGATCCAAAACTTAAATTAATTAAAGTTATTAACGTTTCCCTTCAGCAACCAGGGCTATACTTTCGCTTTATAGCGCCGCTGCAGGGTGGCATCCAGTTTTCGCTGTAACGGTTGTGGCGTTTCGCCGTCGATCAGTTTGCCAATCAGATCAAAGCAGTGCCACGCCAGCTGGCGGTTATCCTGGCGAATGGTATCAACCGGAATGGTGAGCGAGTCGTAGAGGTAGTGATCGTCAAAGCTGGCTAACCGGATATCACTTTGCATCAGGTTATGCTGACCCATATAGCGCAATACCCCTTCCAGCAGACCACAGGCGGCAGTGAACAAGGCTTTTGGCGGGCGTCCCAGGCGGGCGCACAGCTCGGCGAACATCTCGTAGCCGGAGCTCGGGTGATAGTTTCCGTGAATGATCCACTCCGGGCGCAGCGCCACATTGGCCTCTTGCAGTCCTTGCTTAAACCCTTCCAGACGATCGCGCGTCGGGGAAAGCCGCGGCTGCCCGCCAAGGAAGTAAATTTCATCAGGATGCTGGCGCGCAATGTCGGCCACCAGTTCCGCTGTCGGGGTAATGGAATCGGTGATCACCAGCGGCAATGTGCTGTCGTTCATATGGCGGTCAAAAAGGACGACCGGCAGCTGTTCGCTCAGCTTCTGGTAGTCGGCATCATTGAGCATACTTGAGGCCACAATCAGCCCGTCCACCTGACGCGCCACCATGTTATTAACCACCACCGTCTCCTGCCCCGGGTTTTCATCACTGCAGGAGATGAGCAGTTGAACGCCTGCCTCACGGCACAGCGTCTCCAGTTCGTGAGAAAACACCGCAAAGCCGTAGTTAGTGATCTCCGGCACCACCAGACCGATGGTGTGGCTACGGTTATCACGCAGCGAGCGCGCGTGAATGCTGGGCTGGTAGTGATGCTCTTTCGCAATCGCCAGCACGCGCTCACGCGTCTCTTCCGCCACGCGAAGCTCTTTGCTGCGCCCGTTCAGTACCAGGCTGGCGGTGGCTTTTGAAACCCCCGCCAGTTCCGCGATGTCTTTAATTGTGACGCGTTTTGTTTTTCTCACAACGACTTAGATCCGGCTGCCAAAACCCTTATTCTACCATGCAGCCGCGCAGCGACCAGTAGCGTAATGTGATGTCGGACCCACCTTCGAATCGCACCCGTGCCGGATGGTCAGGAAAATAGCGGCTGCTCATCACCCCTTCGCCATGATTGATGAAAATTTCAACGCTGGAGCTGTCACACAGAACGCGTAAATGATGAACGTCGCCCCGCCAGTAACGGGTCAATGTCTCCCCGGTTTTCAGGCTGGCGCGTTCCAGACGCAACCCGCTGTCCTCGACAATAAGGCGCAACGCACCGGCGAAATCCACGGTTACTGAAGATGAGATGAGCTCGAACTCAAGGCGCGTCGCATCAAGAGCCGGGGCATCGCTGGCGTTACCCTGCCAGCGACATTCCTCTTCACGCAGTGCGTGCAGTTCGCGCACCGGCGTCTGCCACAGTTTGCCGTCACGGAAGTGTAATTCTCGCGGGCAGGTCATCTGATGGATCCACCCCTGCGCCCGTGTGGGCTGAAGCATCTCTTCTCCGTCCGGCACGCCCATCCAGCCGATCAGGATCCGCCGTCCGTCTTCCGCCACCGTGGTTTGGGGAGCGTAGAACTCGAAACCGGCGTCCAGCTCGTGCAACTCGCCATGTTCAAACGAAGCGCGGGTATGGTCGAACGCCCCGCTCATCCACGTGGCCGGATAAGTATTGAGATAGCGATGCGGTTCGCGCGCCAGCCCCTGCGGACAGCAGATCAGTACGTGTGTCCCGTCGAGGGCAAACAGGTCCGGGCACTCCCACATGTATCCCGCCTCGGTCAGGCCGTTCACGCCATGACCGGCAATCTCTCCGCAAGACGCCCAGTGGTGCAAATCGGCAGATGTGAACAGCAGCACCTTGCCGTGTTTTTGCAGATCCTGCGCCCCCAGTACCATGAACCACACCCCGTCGTGCTGCCACACTTTCGGGTCACGCACATGGCCGGTGTAGCCTTCCGGCAGCGCAAGGACCGGACCGAGTTTTTTGAATGTACCGTCGGGCTGTTGCGTGGCAAGGCACTGCCAGGCGGTGCGGCTGCCATCATCAAATTTCACGTTACCGGTATAACACAGCGTCAGGACACCGTTGTTATCGACGGCGCTGCCGGAATAGCAGCCGTTGCGGTCATACTCCTCATCGGGCATCAGCGCCATCGGTTCATGCTGCCAGTGCACCAGGTCTGCGGAGCTCCAGTGTCCCCAGCACTTATAGCGATGGTCGCAATCCAGCGGGTTCCACTGATAGAACAGGTGGTAGCGCCCGGCAAACCAGATAAACCCGTTAGGATCGTTCATCAGCCCCGTCACCGGTGCCGGATGCCATTGCGGATAATGGCTGTCGGCGTACGCACGCGGCTGGCCTTTCATGACGGCCTGCAGGATTGCAGGCCAGCGGGAAGGTAACGTCATTATTCAGAATCCGTTTTATATTTCAGCAGCAGCGAGACGGTAAACGCCACGCCGAAGGCAATCACCATGCCGATAATATAGTTGAGCAGCGAGCTTGCCTGCACGATCGCCATGCCCGGGATGGCAGTCAGCCCGACGGCGGTCATATAAACATGTACCGAGACCACCCACGCCCCGCCTGCCGCACCGCCAATCAGCGCGGCGATAAACGGTTTCACGAAACGCAGGTTGATACCAAATATTGCCGCTTCGGTAATGCCCAGCATGGCCGAAAACGCAGACGGTAACGTAATGGCTTTAATTTTCGCGTCTTTGGTTTTAAACCAGACCGCCAGACAGGCTCCCCCCTGCGCCACGTTAGCCATCGCCCAGATAGGCAGCAGGAAGTTAACGCCAATCGACGGATTCCCCAGTAACCCGGCTTCAATGGCATGGAAACTGTGGTGAATACCGGTGATAACGATAACCGAGTAAAGCCCGCCAAATAACAGCCCGGCCAGCCAGCCCGCATGGGCGATCAGGGTGCTCAGAACAAAGGAGATACCATCCCCTAACGCACGCCCGGCCGGGCCAATGATCAGCAAGGCAATAAAGCCGGAGAGAATAACGGTGAGGAACGGCGTCAGGATCAGATCTAACGCATCCGGAATAATACGGCGCAGGTTTTTCTCCACGATACTCATAAACCAGACGGCCAGCAGCACCGGGAATACCGTTCCCTGATAGCCAATCATGGCAATCTCAAGGCCGAAGAAGTTCATGGTGTGGAAGCCAGACGCCACGCCCCAGGCGTTTGTCAGCGCCGGGTGCGTCAGAATGCCGCCGAGGGTCGCCCCCAGATATGGGTTACCGCCAAATTCACGCGCGGCCGTGAAGCCAATCAGGATCGGCAGAATGATAAATGCCGCTGAGCTGCACATATCCAGCATGATATAGAGCGCGTTATCGGCATTGACCCAGCCGTAGGTTTTGATCATCCCGAGCAGGCCCATCAGTAAACCGGAGGCCACAATCGCAGGAATGATCGGCACAAAGATGTTTGAGAGCAGTCGGGCAATGCGCTGGAACGGGTTCAGCTTACGTGCCGCCATGTCGGCCGCTTCGGACTTGCTGGATTCGCTAATCCCTGCCGCCTGGATAAACGCGGCGTAGACCTTGTTAACCACCCCCGTACCAAAAATCACCTGCATCTGCCCGGCGTTGCGAAAACAGCCTTTAACGCCGTCAACCTTGCCGATGGCTTGTTGATCGGCAAGCGTGTCGTCGACCAGCACCAGTCGAAGACGCGTTGCGCAGTGCGCCGCACTGGCGATGTTCTCTTTGCCACCGAGCAGCGGAATGAGCGCGCGGGCGATATTATCAAAATCCATAGATACCTCTGCCTGACTGTATTTTTATGATGTGAAAAACGCTCCCGCACTGCGGGAGCGTAAAAGGTTAAAACCAGGTTTCCATCTGTACCCCAAAGTTCCATTCCCCGCCGGCGTTGAAACCGCTGCTGCCAAAGGCATCATCGCTGGCGTAATTATCCAGTTTGCTGCTCCAGTCCATCCAGGTGGCGAACAGACGCAACTCAGGACGGCTGAAGAAATCGCCGATCTTGCCCGCTTTTAACGTTGGGGCAAAGGTCAGCTTGTAGAAACTTCCGTTGACGGCATTTCGGTCTTTATACCCTTCCGGGTTTAAATCCATGTACTGATAGCTGCCCTCAAACGCCAGGGCGAAATTCTGCGTGACCTCTTTAATCAGGCGGGTATTGAGCGTGACCCACTCATAGCTGTCGCCTTTGACATAGCGGTCTTTACTGCTCTGGGCCAGAACGGCAGGCGCGATATGCCAGCCGCCACCTAGAGGCGTGACACCGTAACTTGCAAAGCGCCAGGTATCGGCTTCAGACAGCAATGCGCCATCGGAACCGATGCTCTTCACCTCTGCCCCCAGCCCGTGGCCGTACAGCAGCGCCGTTTTGGCTGAGCCTTCACGCAGGCCGTAGAAACTTTCATTGTGCAATCCGACCAGGGCATGAACGCCATTGTTGGCGGCGTCGGTTTTTATCAGATCGCCATTGCTGTCTTTGCGGTCGTCGTTGTCTTTTGCCCGCAGGCCGCTCACCATCAGCTGGAATGGCCCGGCGAAGTGGTTCATGCTGAGGATGTAGTTCTGAACGTTATTGTCGATTTGCTCTTCGCTGCCGAAGTTACGCCCGTAAAGAGAGAAGTTGCTGCGCAGCGATTCATTCCATTTCACGTCATACACGCCACCACCGGTACCGGCCAGGAACACCACATCGGAGTCCAGCCAGTGAATATCAAAGTTGTCACGGTCAAAGCGTTTACCGGCCCAGAAGGTACTGCCCTTCAGCGCGCCGGTAAAATCAGGCAGATTGCCCAGTTCAGCAAACGCCTGACGAATATTGAGATCGCTGGTGTCAGCGGACCAGTCGTTATAGGTTTTCTGACCATCCGCCAGCATGGCCTTGAAGCGCGTGGTCGCCCCGTTATCCAGGGTCTGTTTGTGTTCCACATTCAGCTCAACGTAGGTATCGGCTTCATTCCCCAGACGCCCGACCGCACCACCGGTTTCCCCGGCTGGCGTCAGGTAAGGGCCGCTTTTACTGCTCGACGCCGCATCGTTCATCAGCAGGCCAGAACGGGCATAGCCATGAAACTCAAACCCACTGCTCTGATCGGCTTTCTTCTCCAGTGCGGCGGTACGCTGCGCCACTTGCTGGGTTGTTGTTTGCGCCTGCTGCTGGGCAGTCACCAACTGCTGCGTTTTTTGTTCTGCGTCGGTGGCGCGTTTCTCCGCAACCTGCGCGCGGGTTTCCGCAGCCTGAAGACGCTGCTCCAGAGCAGCAAGACGCGCTTCGATACTCGTCATATCCGTTTGGGCAAAAACAGAGGTACTCCCGGCCAGCATGCCTATCATCACGGCAAGTCTGCGTTTTTTATACATTTTGTCGCATCCCTAAAAGAAGTCATTGAAAGTGCTAAATTGCTAAACCGGTTTAGGTTGATGATACTAAACCTGCCAATTTTGGATCGGCAATCTTTTTTGCTAAACCGATTTAGTAAGTGTGATCGAGGCGACAATTCAGGCCGTCGACAGACGGCCCGTTGCGGGAGGAATTACAGTTGCGGGTGATAAGGCAGCGCGGTCATCGCCCCTTTAGCCGTGGTGGCTAACGCGCCGCAGCGCTGGGCTAATGCGATCACGCGTGGAAGATCGTGGCTGTCGATACTCCCAGCGGAAGCCAGTCCATAAAGCAGTCCCGCCACGAATGCATCACCTGCGCCGGTGGTGTCCACGCATTCAACGGGGGTTGCCGGATAATGTTTCATCGTTCCGTCATGCCAGGCGATGACCCCGTCTTTGCCCTGAGTGACCAGCACCAGCCGGGCCGGACAGCGGCGCATCAGCGCGGCCAGCCCTTCCGTGACCCCAAGGTCGGCGGTTAGAAAAGCCAGTTCTTCGACGGAGAGTTTGACGACGTCAGCGCATTGCAGCGCCTGTTCGAGGCAGCGGCGCAGATCGTCCTCATCCGGCCAGAGATCCGGGCGAATATTGGGGTCGAAACTGACATACCCCCCCGCTTCCCTGACCGCGTTCATGGCCTGAAACGTTGCAGAACGGCTTGGCTCAGCGCTCAGAGCAATGGAACAGACATGCAGCCACTCTCCTGCGCTAAAGGGCGGCAGGTCGGCTGACGCCAGAAACAGATCGGCGCTCGGGCGAACCATAAAGGTGAACGAACGTTCGCCCTGTTCGTCCAGATCCACGACCACGGTTGACGTGCGGTGTGCCGGGTCGAGGCGCATCCAGTTTACGTCAACCTGCTCGTCAGCCAGCGTTTTATGCATAAAGCGACCGAAAGGATCGTCGCCGACCCTGCCGATAAAGGCGCTTTTCCCGCCCAGACGGGCAATACCGACCGCCACGTTCGCCGGCGCGCCGCCGGGGCATTGCAGCAACCGGCCTTCTCCCTCCGGTAATAAATCCACTACCGCATCGCCAAGTACCCAGATTTTTTGCATGTGATCCTCTCAGCTAAACAATGTTAAACCGTTTTAGCTATTTAAGCACAGGCAGGACGAAGGGGAAATAATACGGAAGGAAAATTGGCTTAACGCACCAGGTGTGGCCAGCTAATATCGCCTACGCCATTCAGCGCTGGACGGGCAAACAGAAAGCCCTGAAAGCGTCGGATCCCGGCAGATTCAAGCCAGCACCACTCTTCCAGCTTCTCGATGCCTTCCGCCACTAGGGTGATTTCAAGGTCGGTGCAGCAGCTGACTATCGAGCGCACAATCGCCTGTTTTGGCCCACTGAGATGAATATTGCTGACAATTTCGCGGTCAATTTTAATTTTATCCGGCTGGAATCGGGTCAGCAATGAAAGCCCGGCGTAACCGGAACCGAAATCATCGATCGCCAGGCCAATACCTTCAGCGCGCAGGTGTTTAATGGCGCTATTGAACTTGTTGAACCCGGAAATCATCTCGTTTTCGGTCACTTCAATGACCACCTGCTCCGGCTGAAGCCCATGTAGTTTAATCTGTTCAACCAGAAACTCCACGGCGCCAGGCACTTTCACCAGCGACATCGGGAGAAGATTTACCGCGATTTTGTGGCTCCCGATCCCCAGTTTGTCGGCCAGCGCAAAAGCCCAGGCCTTGGTCTGGAGATCGACTTCATAGATTTTGTCCTGATCGAGGCGGCTGAAAAAATGCTCCGGGCTTCCCCCGTCATTACCGCGGATAAGGGCCTCAAGTGAACTGATTTTCCCTTCCAGCGGTTCGACGATGGGCTGGAGGGCGAACTGGCAGGTTTGTTTGTCCAGCAGACCCAGACTCTCGCCAAACGGCGATTTCTCACGCGAGAGCGTCCATTTCTCCGGGGCAAAACGCGCCCCCGACGGGGCCGGTCGTTTGCCGGTAATAAACGTCTGAATAAATTTGAACACCCGATCATCAGATGTCAGATAACTGTCCAGTTTGCTGTAGTGCAGTACCGACTGCAGAACGTCTTTCGGCGACTGGTTCTGCAGGTCAAACAGCAGCATACCGACATTCTCAAAACGTCTGCGGGGGCCGTAATCCCGCATAAGCTCAACCACGCCGCTGTGCCGCTTATCCTCACGGATCTTCTGAAACAGCCTTACCACACTCTCTTCCGAGCCTTCGAGGAGTTGCAGGACATCATCTCCTTTTGAAAGAAGAACGCCGGTAATATTCAACCCCGCATTGCGTGTCCTGGCCTGTTCAACCAGCGCCTGGAGTTCGGCGGATCGGCAGGATAAATTCAACTGGCTGCGGTAGATAAGAGTAGTCAGCACAAAAACGTGTTCCGATAAGAGGTATGCGTTGGACCTTACTGTTTAACATACTTCATCTGCGCGACCTAACAGATTAACCCCTTGCGGGAGAGGCTACTTTTTCTCATCCCCGATGCGTCTGTCAATCCTCTCCTGCATGTAGGCATAAAACGGGTTCGACGTCACCCGCATTAACGCGTCTTTGCCTACGCTCAGCACGGAGGTTTCCCCCCACAGCGCAATCGTGCCGAGGCTAATGCCATACCGGTTTTTCTCCGCAGGATGTCGGCCATAGAGATCGTCATCAGGCGGGAACGGCACGGCGACATGCGACAGTGAATAGACCTCCTGCGGCCAGGACATCGCCAGCGGTACCGCGGTCTCATCGGTGCGTCCCGCCGGGGTTATTTTCGCCACCGCGGCGAAACTGTCCGCGCTGGCATTGGTAATAATCGTGACACCGTAACGCCTTTTCGCCACAGGCAGTAACTCAGAGGTCGCCGCCCACGACGACGGTTTAAAGAGAGGACGGAAGCTGGCGGCCTGATTGATATCAAATACAACCAGCTCGCTGCCGTTCGCCGGAAGCAGGTCAAATAAGCCGGTGACCACGGCGCGGGTGCTGACCGTTGAATCCATCACCGACTGGAATGCGAGTACCGGCGGCAGCTGGTCCAGTCTGTGCTCCCGGGCATCCCGCCCCATTTGCTCCTGCAGGGCCTGGGTCAAGAGCCATGACTGGCGCGCCGCATTGACCGGGAAGGAATTGTATTTATACGGGTTATATTCCGGCGAGATGTTTAACCATGCCGCTTTGGCAAACGGCGGTAACATCGCCGGCAATCCGGCCAATCCTGCAAACCGGGCGAACGCCGTGACGCCAATCATTGGCGAGAGCAGAATGAGCTGTTGCGGTTTGCGAAGCGCAGGCGTGTCCAGCGCATCAAGGGCATATTTCATCGCCAGCGCCCCACCGTTGGAGTAACCCACCAGATGCAGGGGAACATTGTCTCCCGCCAGCCGCGTGGCTTCACGCACGGCAAGGCGCGTCGCTGCCAGCCACCTCTCCCAGTCAACGTCCGTCAGCGCGCCGGGCGCGGTGCCGTGCCCGGGCAGGCGTGGGACCACCGCCACAAAACCGTGCTGCTGATAATCACGGGCAAGATGCCGGACACTGTAAGGCGAATCTGTTAGCCCGTGCAGCAACACCACCGCGCCGCGTGGCGTTCCGGCGGGCATCAGCACAAAGGAGCGGTTGGCATCGGGTGAAAATTTACCGGGCCAAACCAGGCTCTGACGGTAGTAGCGGTTTAACGGCGTGCGCTCCTCACCCTGGGTTTTGCGCGTTACCGCATTATCCAGATCGGTGAAAATGGCGTTTTCCCGGGCGACATACTGGGCAAAACTCGCCTTATCGATCTCGCGTACGGACATCTCATTTGCCCGCCAGGTATGCCAGAGATGCAGTTCCGGCCCCTGCTGCGAGAGATAAACCCGAACCGCGAGCAGGACGATCAGTACCACTCCTGCGATCATCGCCATTTTCTTTGCGAGCGCCATCAGGCGCACGCTGATACGCCAGGGCAAGTTCGCCATGCCGGGATCCCTTTCATATTTACGTTGTCTCTATCTTATCAAAAATGTGAAGACGCTGACGTATTCACGAAATTCATACCTCCCCGCTCAGCCAGTGCACCAAAAGTGAACTACGCTGCACAAATGTTGATCATTGGTTAACTAAATATTGCATGAAGTTTGCAGCACAGCGGCGTCCCGTCGCTCTGTGGACATGGCACGCGTCATGCATTGTTAATCAAATAACACAAACCTGACGACTGACAGCCTGTTAACAGCGAGGCGGTATGACGACGAAACCCGAGGTGTTGAGCCGTATTGAAGCCACTTTCAGCCAGCTGACTCCCAGCGAGAAGCGGGTGGCGAGCTGGTTGCTGGCGCATGCCGCACAGATCCCGTTTGAAACGGCTGAAAGCGTGGGTCTGGCGACCGGCACCAGCGGCATTACCGTGGGACGCTTTCTGCGAAAACTCGGCTACCGCAATCTGGAAGATGCCAAAAAGAGCCTGCGCGACCCGCATCAACCCTGGGGTATGAACGAGCGGCTGGACTCCTGGCAGCAGCAGTCCCCTCTGCCCAACCGCCTTCAGCACTCTCTGTCGCTGGAGGTGGATGCCATCACTCAGGTTTATCAGCTGGCGCACACCGACGCATTCCGCCAGGTGGTTCATCAGCTTGCCCACGCGGATGCGGTTTTTGTGCTGGGGATCCAGTCGACACGTGGGATAGCCAACGCCTTCTTCAGTCATCTTGAGTACCTTCGACCGCGCGTCAGCTACGCCGAAGGCGCGTCCGGCAGCTGGGTTGAATCCCTGAACTCCGGTTTCGCCCACCCCTACG
Organism: Enterobacter sp. V89_11; assembly: GCF_029967775.1. Classification (NCBI taxonomy): domain Bacteria; kingdom Pseudomonadati; phylum Pseudomonadota; class Gammaproteobacteria; order Enterobacterales; family Enterobacteriaceae; genus Enterobacter; species Enterobacter sp. V89_11. Next base: position 146,450 of record NZ_JASCAN010000023.1, read on the forward strand.
TGGTGCTGACCGATACCCGCACCTATTCCACCATTGCGCGGCAGTACTGTCGGGTCGCGAGCGAAAAAGGTATTTCGCTGGCCCTGATCACCGATATCTGGTGCCCGTGGGCGCGGGATTACCCGCTTGATTTACTGCAGGTGAAAACCGAAACCGGCCATTTCTGGGATTCGCTGGCACCTGTGAGCTGTCTGTTCAACCTGCTGCTGTCAGGTGTCGTGGAAGCGCTGGGTGATGCCCTTCCACCGCGGCTGGCGGTAAACCGGCAATTACAACAAGAGTTTGGTCAATTCGAACGCTAAAGGAGCGGAGCTATGCCCCCAGAGAGTGAACTGATTGATGTGGCGAAGACCTTCCCTGCGCTGCATATCGATCTGAAATACGCCACAGCCGACAACATCACGGGTCGTCCGATTTATCAGGAGGCGCTGTGCCTGCTGCATACCGATGCGGCCACCGCGCTGGCGAAAGCCATCAGCATCGCCGCACTGGCCGGGCTGAAGCTGGTGGTCTACGACGCTTATCGCCCGCAGGAAGCGCAGGCTCAGTTGTGGGATGCCTGCCCGAACCCGGAATACGTGGTTGATGTGGCGATTGGTTCCAACCACAGCCGTGGGACGGCCATCGACGTTACGCTGATGGACGAACAGAACACCGTGCTGGATATGGGGGCCGGTTTTGACGAAATGCACGACCGCTCGCATGCCTGGCACCCGTCCGTGCCGCCGCACGCGCAGCGCAATCGCCTGCTGCTTAACGCCATCATGTCCGGTGGCGGCTTTGTGGGGATCAGCAGCGAATGGTGGCACTTCGAGCTGCCGAACGCGGCCAGCTATCCCCTGCTTGACGATCGTTTTGCCTGTTTCCCGTTGACGCACACCCCTCTTTAAAACTGGAGCACTGCCATGAAAACAACGCTTCTTACTACCCTGATCGCCGCCTCGCTGGCACTCAGCGCCCCGGTTGCGCTGGCTGCCGTCCCGAAAGATATGCTGGTGATCGGAAAAGCGGCCGACCCGCAAACGCTCGACCCGGCGGTGACCATTGATAACAACGACTGGACGGTGACTTACCCCGCCTATCAGCGTCTGGTGAAGTACAAGCCAGGCTCCACCGAGGTGGAGGGCGACCTGTCAACGGGCTGGAAGGCGTCAGCGGATCAGAAAGAGTGGACCTTTACCCTTACCGATAACGCAAAATTCGCCGATGGCACGCCGGTTACTGCCGAGGCGGTAAAACTCTCCTTTGAACGTCTGCTGAAGCTTAGCCAGGGGCCGTCTGAAGCGTTCCCGAAAGATCTCAAAATTGATGCGGTCGATCCGCACACGGTGAAATTCACCCTCAGCCAGCCGTTTGCCCCGTTCCTCTACACCCTGGCCAACGACGGTGCGTCGATCGTTAACCCGGCGGTGTTAAAGGCGAACGCTGCCGATGATGCACGCGGTTATTTAGCGCAAAACACCGCCGGCTCCGGGCCATTCATGCTGAAAAGCTGGCAGAAAGGTCAGCAGCTGGTGCTCGTTCCGAATCCACACTGGGCGGGTGAGAAGCCGCACTTCAAGCGCGTTTCGGTGAAAATTATTGGTGAAAGCGCTTCACGCCGCCTGCAGCTTTCCCGTGGCGATCTGGATATCGCCGATTCACTGCCCGTCGATCAGCTTTCAGCCCTTAAGCAAGAAGGCAAAGTGGCGGTGGCGGAATATCCGTCCCTGCGCGTGACCTATCTTTATCTGAATAACAGCAAAGCCCCGCTCAATCAGGTGGATTTACGTCGGGCTGTCTCCTGGGCAACGGATTATCAGGGGATGGTGAAAGGCATCCTGAGCGGCAATGGTAAACAGATGCGCGGCCCGATACCGGACGGCATGTGGGGGTTTGACGCCACGGCAATGCAGTACAGCTTTGACGAGGCCAAAGCCAAAGCCGCGCTGGAGAAAGTCAAAGACAAGCCAGCAAGCCTGACATTCCTCTATTCAGACAACGACCCCAACTGGGAGCCGATCGCCCTGTCCACGCAGGCGAGCCTCGGCAAGATCGGCATCAACGTGAAGCTGGAAAAACTGGCTAACGCCACCATGCGCGATCGTGTCGGGAAAGGTGACTATGACATCGCTATTGGCAACTGGAGCCCGGACTTTGCCGACCCGTACATGTTCATGAACTACTGGTTTGAGTCGGACAAAAAAGGGTTGCCGGGTAACCGCTCGTTTTACGAGAACAAAGAGGTCGACGCCCTGCTGAAGGCGGCCCTGAAAACCACCGATCAGGCGGAGCGTACCCACGATTACCAGCAGGCGCAGAAGGTGGTGATCGACGAGGCGGCCTACGTGTATCTGTTCCAGAAGAACTACCAGCTGGCGATGAACAAAGAGGTGAAAGGCTTCACCTTTAATCCAATGCTGGAGCAGGTCTTTAACATCGCCACCATGAGTAAATAACGGTTCTCGCCGGGGGAAAGTGTATGACGTTCTGGAGCATTGTGCGCCAGCGCTGCTGGGGGTTAATCCTGGTGGTGGCCGGTGTCTGTATCATCACCTTTATTATTTCACACCTGATCCCCGGCGATCCGGCCCGCCTGCTGGCCGGAGACCGCGCCAGCGACGACATTGTGCAAGGTATCCGCCAGCAGCTGGGGCTGGATCAACCGTTGTATATCCAGTTTGGTCGCTATGTGGATGCGCTGGCCCATGGCGATTTAGGCACCTCTATCCGCACCGGGCGACCGGTTGCGGAAGATTTGAAGGCCTTTTTCCCGGCCACCCTGGAGCTGGCTTTTTGTTCCCTGCTGCTGGCGCTGGTTATCGGCGTGCCGCTGGGGATTTTATCGGCGGTCTACCGTGACCGCTGGCTGGATCATCTGGTGCGCTTAATGGCGATGACGGGCATTTCAACGCCCGCATTCTGGCTTGGGTTGGGAGTGATTGTCCTCTTCTACGGGCATCTGCAACTTCTGCCGGGCGGCGGAAGGCTTGACGACTGGCTCGATCCGCCGACGCGCGTTACCGGCTTTTATCTGGTGGATGCGCTGCTGGAAGGCAACGGGGAGGTCTTTTTCAATGCCCTGCAGCATCTGATTTTACCTTCGATGACGCTGGCATTTGTTCATCTCGGCATTGTGGCGCGTCAGGTTCGCTCGGCCATGCTGGAGCAGCTCAGTGAAGATTACATACGAACCGCACGCGCCAGCGGATTGCCCGGCTGGTACATCGTGCTGCGCTATGCCCTGCCCAATGCGATGATCCCGTCAATTACCGTGCTTGGACTGGCACTGGGCGATCTGCTGTATGGCGCAGTCCTCACCGAAACCGTCTTTGCCTGGCCGGGAATGGGCGCCTGGGTCGTCACCTCTATTCAGGCGCTCGATTTCCCTGCCGTCATGGGCTTCGCGGTAGTAGTCTCACTGGCCTATGTGCTGGTTAATCTGGTGGTCGATCTGCTCTATCTGTGGGTTGACCCGCGAATCGGGCGCGGAGGTGCCGAATGATGTTGACTCAGGAAACGCCCGTCCCGGTTAAAACAGCGAAAGCAGGCATCAACTGGGCAAAACTGTTCTGGATGCTGCGTAAAAGTCCCCTCACGCTGATTGGCGCCGCGATCATGATCCTGATGCTCCTGCTGATGGTGACATCACCGTGGATTGTGCCGCATGACCCCAATGCGCTGGATTTGACCGCGCGTCTGCAGGCTCCGTCTGCCGAACACTGGTTTGGCACCGACGAGGTTGGCCGCGATCTGTTCAGCCGGGTGCTCGCCGGCAGCCAGCAGTCGATCAGCGCGGGGCTGGCCGTCGTGGTGATTGCGGGTGGTATTGGCTCGCTGCTGGGCTGTTTGTCTGGCGTGCTGGGCGGGCGCGGCGACGCCATTATTATGCGCATTATGGACGTGATGCTCTCCATTCCCTCGCTGGTGCTGACCATGGCGCTGGCGGCGGCGCTGGGGCCGAGCCTGTTTAACGCAATGCTCGCCATCGCGATTGTACGTATTCCGTTTTACGTGCGTCTGGCACGCGGGCAAACCCTTGTCGTGCGCCAGTTTACCTATGTTCAGGCGGCCCGCACCTTCGGCGCATCACGCTGGCATTTAATCAGCTGGCATATTCTGCGCAACGCCCTGCCGCCGCTGATTGTGCAGGCTTCGCTGGATATTGGCAGCGCCATTCTGATGGCCGCCACGCTGGGCTTTATCGGTCTGGGCGCACAGCAACCCACCGCCGAATGGGGCGCGATGGTTGCCGTAGGGCGCAACTATGTACTTGACCAGTGGTGGTATTGCGCTTTTCCTGGCGCGGCCATTTTGATTACCGCCGTGGGCTTTAATCTTTTTGGTGACGGCATCCGCGACCTGCTGGATCCGAAATCAGGAGGGAAACAGTCATGACCGACTCTGTTTTAACCATCGAGGATTTACATCTGAGTTTCCCGATATACCGCGGTGAGGTTCATGCGCTGAACCACGTCTCGCTGGAGATTAAACGGGGTGAGATTGTCGGCGTAGTGGGCGAGTCGGGGTCGGGGAAGTCGGTTACCGCCATGCTCGCCATGCGCCTGTTGCCGGAAGGCAGCTACCGAATTCATCACGGTCAGGTGACATTGCTGGGAGAAGATGTTCTGACCGCATCGGAGAAACAGCTTCGCCAGTGGCGCGGGGCAAAAGTGGCGATGATTTTTCAGGAGCCCATGACCGCCCTGAACCCAACGCGACGGATTGGTAAGCAAATGGTGGAGGTGATCCGCCGGCATCAGCCGCTCGACCGTCGCGCGGCGCAGCAAAAAGCGATTGCCCTGCTGGAGGAGATGCAAATCCCGGACGCGAAAGCGGTGATGGCGCGTTATCCGTTTGAACTCTCCGGCGGCATGCGTCAGCGAGTGATGATCGCCCTTGCCTTCTCCTGCGAGCCTGAACTTATCATCGCCGACGAGCCGACCACGGCGCTGGATGTGACCGTGCAGCTGCAGGTACTGCGTCTGCTGAAGCACAAGGCGCGGGCCAGCGGAACCTCGGTGCTGTTTATCAGCCACGATATGGCCGTGGTTTCCCAGCTCTGTGACCGGATGTATGTGATGTACGCGGGAAGCGTAATTGAGAGCGGTGCCACGCAAACACTGATCCACCATCCCGTTCATCCCTACTCCATCGGTCTGCTGCAATGTGCACCTGAAAACGGTGCGCCGCGCGAGCTGCTTCCGGCCATTCCCGGCACGGTGCCTAATCTCAGCCAGCTTCCACAAGGCTGCGCGTTCCGTGAGCGCTGCTTTGCCGCCGGGACGAAATGCGGTGAGGCACCGCGCCTGCTTCCCAATGGTGCAGAGGGCCAGATGGCTGCCTGCTGGTACCCGCAACGGGAGAAACACCATGTCTGACATTTTGCTTGAACTGGATAGCGTGCATGTCAACTTTCCCGCGCGCAAAAACTGGCTGGGCCGCGTCACGGAACAGGTGCATGCCCTCAATGGGCTGGACCTGCAGATCCGTCGCGGCGAAACGCTGGGCATTGTTGGGGAATCCGGCTGCGGGAAAAGCACGCTGGCACAGCTATTGATGGGCATGCTCAGGCCCAGCACCGGCGACTATCAGCGGACGCATCACGCGGGCGGCATGCAGATGGTTTTTCAGGACCCGCTCTCCTCCCTCGACCCGCGTCTGCCGGTGTGGCGCATCATCACCGAGCCGGTGTGGGTGCAAAAACGCAGCAGTGAACGCGAACGGCGCCAGCTGGCAGAGACGCTGGCGATGCAGGTGGGTATTCGTGCGGAATATCTTGACCGGCTACCGCATGCCTTTTCAGGCGGGCAGCGCCAGCGCATTGCTATCGCCCGGGCGCTGTCGTCCAATCCAGACATCATCGTGCTCGACGAACCCACCAGCGCGCTGGATATTTCCGTGCAGGCGCAAATCCTCAACCTGCTGGTAAAACTGCAGCAGGAACGGAACCTCACCTATGTGTTGATCTCACATAACGTCTCGGTAGTCAGACACATTAGCGATCGTGTGGCGGTGATGTATCTGGGCCAGATCGTGGAACTGGGAACCACCGATCAGGTGCTTGTCAGGCCACGCCATCCCTACACCCGGCTGCTGCTTGATTCCGTTCCCAGAACCGGTGAACCGCTGGATGAAAACCTGGCGCTGCGTAAAACAGAGCTTCCTGGCAATCGTCACCTTCCCACCGGCTGTTATTTCCGGGACCGCTGTCCGCAGGCAGCGCAAGGGTGCGAGCGCCCGCAGTCGCTACAGCCTTCAGTTGAGGGCTGTAGCGTGCGCTGCTGGCGCAATCTGAGCGAGTAGCCACGCAGGGTGGCGCTGTTTCACGTTTAAATTTGCGCCATTCCACCGTCGACAAACAGTTCGGTGGCGTTGATAAAGCTTGCTGCATCTGAGGCCAGAAACGCCACCGCTTTCCCCACTTCCCCCGGCGCGCCTAAGCGTCCCAGCGGCACCTGGGCGGCCAGCGCGTCATACAGCCCCTGACGATGTTCTTCCGGTACCAGGTCACCCAGCCCTGGGGTTTTGATGGGCCCCGGGCTCACCACGTTGACGCGAATACCGCGCCCCTGCAAATCCAGCGCCCACGAACGGGCAAAGTTGCGCACGGCGGCTTTACTGGCACTGTATACGCTAAAGTTTGCGGTTCCTTTAATGGACACCGTGGATCCGGTCAGAATGATCGACGATCCGGCAGATAACAGCGGTAACGCTTTTTGCACGGTGAATAGTACACCGCGAACGTTGGTTGCAAAGATGCGATCAAACTGCTCTTCAGTGATAGCGCCTAACGGCAGCATGTCGCCACCCCCCGCATTGGCGAACAGAATATCCAGACGCCCTTCGTCTTTTGCAATCTGCGCATAGACTTTATCGAGGTCGGAAAGTTGAGAGACGTCTGCACGAATGCCGACCGTCGCGGTGGCAATTTGTGCGACGGCTGCGTCCAGCTCTGCCTGACGACGTCCGGTGATGTAAACCTTCGCGCCCTGAGCCGCCAGTTCCTGCGCGGTGGCGAGACCGATACCTGTGCTGCCGCCCGTAACCAGGGCAATTTTACCTGCGAGAGACGTATTCATATTATTCACCTTTAATCATGTTTTCAGGATGCCCGCAAAAACGGTTGAAGAGGTTTTCGCTTGCGTTGAATAAACTCTATCGGTTGCAGGATTAATGAAAAACGGGCAAAAATGAAAATCACTATTCACAGGTGGAAATAATCCGGAGTACGAATGGACCAGCTCATGGCAATGCGCGCATTTACACGGGTGGTGGAAACCGGAAGTTTTACGCGTGCGGCTGATTCTCTGAATATGCCTATCGCCACCCTGAGCAAGCTGGTGAAATCGCTCGAAGCGCACCTGGAGATCCGGCTTTTACATCGCACGACACGACGGGTAGTCACCACACCGGAAGGTGCCGGGTACTATGAAAAAGCGCTCAGGGTGCTGATTGATATTGAAGATATCGATACGTCGTTTCGCGTTTCTCGCGCGACGCCGAAAGGCCATCTGCGCGTGGATGTGGGCGGGTCAACCGCGCGCGACGTGCTGATCCCCCTGCTCCCGGATTTTATGCAGCGTTATCCGGAAATACGCATCGATCTTGGCGTGGCCGACCGGCCCGTAGATTTGATCAGCGGTAACGTTGACTGCGTGATCCGCGGCGGCCCTCTGGACGACTCCTCCCTTATTGCCCGTCATCTGGGTGACGCTGAAATGGTCACCTGCGCGACGTCTGATTATTTAAAATATCATGGCGTACCAGCCTATCCGCGGGAACTGTGCAATGGCCATAAGCTGATTAGCTACCTTTCTCCCGTCACCGGTCGGGCGTTCCCGTTTCGCTTCAGGGAAAAGGGAGAAAGGCTGGAGATAAATATTCCGCACTTCCTTGGTGTCAATGAAAGCAACGCTCATCTGGCGGCGGCGGTGGCAGGTTTAGGTATTATTCAGACATTTCAATATTCGGCAAAAAGGCATTTACAGGCGGGGACGTTAACTGAAATTCTTAGCGACTGGCGACCTGACGCTTATCCGTTTCATGTGGTTTATCCGCAGAACCGGCATCTGACACATCGACTGAGAGTGTTTATCGCCTGGCTGGCAGAGGTGTTTCCTGCCGCGCTGAAGGGATAGCCGGGTGTTAACCCGGCTGAGGTTTAATTGAGCGTGTAATCCAGCGTGATTTCCGCATTCAACAGCTGGGAAACCGGGCAGCCGGCTTTCGCTTTCTGAATAACGCCATCGAACTGCTGAGGGTCAATGCCGGGTACAGTAACCTTGCTCTGCAGTGCGACCTTCGTAATGGCGAAACCGCCCTCTTTTTTATCCAGTGACACGTCGGCGGTGGTATCAATGGAATCGGCGGTGTAGCCTGCTTCACCCAGCATCAGCGACAGTGCCATCGAAAAACAGGCTGCGTGTGCGGCACCAATCAGTTCTTCCGGGTTGGTCCCTTTTTCGCCTTCAAAACGGGTGTTGAAGCCGTAAGGCTGTTGATTGAGAACGCCGCTCTCGGTAGAAACAGTTCCTTTTCCGCGTTTAATATCGCCAGACCAGTGTGCTGAACCGTGCTTATGAATTGTCATTCTTGCTCTCCTTTTGGCTTACAAAGGGTTAAGTATAGACCAGAGATCTGACGCGTCCTGGAACACAGAGTATTCTGGTTGGCACTGATGCGATACATCACTTCGAACCATCAAAAGGGAAAGGCCTATGATGCAAAACACCAGGATTGTCGTGGCGCTGACCACGCTCGCCGTGACGCTACCCCTCTTTGCCAGCACGCCGGAGAATTTTATCTATACCAGCTCGGGTGACCTTGATGCCGCCGCCGCGCTTATCGCCCGTCGTGATATCGGTGGCGCGCAGATCGTTTATAACTGGCGTGCACTGGAGCCGGAGAAAAACAGATATGACTTCTCATCCATAGAGCGAGACCTGGCGCGCCTGAAGGCCAGTAATAAAAAGCTGTTTATTCAAATTCAGGATCGCTTCTTCGAAAAAGATGCCCGGTATGTCCCTGATTATCTGATGGCAGACACGAAGTACAGCGGCGGTATTTCTCCGCAGTTTGACAACCCTGGTGAAGGGAAACCAACAGGTTCAGGCTGGGTAGCCCGGCAGTGGGATCCTGCCGTGCGTGAACGGTATCAGGCCTTACTGGCAGCCCTGGCGAAGCGTTTTGATGGCCAGGTTTACGGTGTGAACTTGCCGGAAACCGCGATTGACCTTGATGAGAAAAAGCCGCCGACAGGATTTTCGTGCGACAACTATTTTGCCGGAGAAATGGAAAACCTCGCCTTTGCGCGAAAGGTTTTCACGCAATCCCATGTCGTACAATATGTCAACTTCTGGCCGTGTGAATGGAACAATGATCATAATTATATGGGGCGGCTGTTTGAATACGCCAGTGCCCATAATATCGGGCTTGGCGGACCGGATATTGTTCCCAACCGCAAGGCGCAAATGAAAAATGCCTATCCGTTCTTTAACCAGTATAAAAACAAACTGCCGCTGGTCGCCATGGCCGTTCAGGAGCCCACGCTTACCTACCGAAACCCGGCTACCGGCAAGACCTTCACCAAAGATGAATTTGTTCAGTTCGCAGAAGCGTATCTCGGCGCAGATATTATTTTCTGGAGCACGACGTCGCCCTGGCTGACGACGAAATAAGCCACAGGCTCACTTCTCGGGCATCAGTTCAGATGCCCTGCAATTTCATCAAGAAAGACGCGCAGGGCCGCAGGCTGATATTCCCGCGACTGATAAATCCCGTGAATGGCGAGCGGCTTAGGCACTAAGTCTGTGAGCACCGGGACCAGCAGCCCTTGCTCGAGCGCCCCTTGCGCTTCGTGCTCGGGCAGCATTGCAATACCGCAATGTTTAACCGCCGCGTCCATCAATAACGACGAGATGCTGGCGCTAAGATTGCCGCTCACCGCGACGCTCACGCTTTCGCCTTCCAGCGTCACAAAATGCCACGACTGACCCGCGAAGAAGCTGTAATGCAGGCAATTGTGCTGCGCCAAATCCTCAGGCGTCACGGGCGTGCCGTGCTGCGCAAGATAGTCCGGCGAGGCGCAAAGCACCGAACAGCACTCGCCCAGCCTGCGGGCAATCATCCCCGGCTCCGGGTTATCGGTAATACGCACGGCTACGTCAATACGCTCGCCCACCAGACTCACGGGATGGTTATTCACATCCAGTTCAATTCTGAGCTGCGGATAACGCGCCAGCAGCCCGGGCAGTACCGGCGCAATCATGTGCATGGCGGTAAAGTGCGCGCAGGCTACCCGTAAGGTGCCGGAAGGTAAATCTTTCTCCGACTGGCCTTCAATCTCCTGCGACAGTTGCGAAAGGGTACGCGTTTTCTGCAGTACCTTTTCCCCTGCTGCGGTCAGCGTCAGCTTGCGCGTTGAGCGATTCACCAGCCGGGTCCCCGCCCACTTCTCCATCTGCTCAAGATAACGGCTTACCATGGGCCGGGAAATGCCCAGCGCACGGGCTGCGGCACTCAAACTTCCCAGCTCGCAAATCCGGTTATAGACCTGTGCGGCAATAACGCGATCCATATAACGCTCCATTTGCTCGATTTATGAAACTAAGCATGTCTTGTTTCAGGAATTCAGGCAAATGGAGAGTTCGGTACAATAGGGTCTTTCCTGATAAAAAGAGACATGATGATGAAGCTCACTCGCCTTGCACTGCTATGCACCCTCTTCACGCCGGCGGTCTTCGCCGCACCGTTGACCATTGATACCTGGAACCCGCAGGAGAAAGGCATCTTTGCGGTCTCGTCGACGCTGGTGTCTGGCCCGAAAGAGGCCGTCCTGTTTGACGCGCAGTTCAGCGTGAAAGACGGTGAAGCACTGGTGGAGAAAATTCGCCGCAGCGGTAAAACCCTGAACAAGATTGTGATCACCTCCGGCGATCCGGACTTCTACTTTGGTCTGCAGCCGCTGGTTAAAGCGTTCCCGAATGCGAAAGTCGTGGCGACTCAGCAGGTGGTTGACCATATCAAGGCCACCAAAGATGCCAAGCTGGCCTTCTGGGGCCCACAGATGAAAGACGGCGCGCCAACAACGCTGATCGTTCCCCAGGTGCTGACCTCCACCACGTTTATGGTTGATGGTGAGAAAATCGATATTGAACAGCCAGACAGCTACGCGGCCTATGTCTGGATCCCATCAGCGAAGACGATTCTTGGCGGCACGGGCGTTTCATGGGGCATCCATCTGTGGACGGCCGATACCCAGACCCGCGCACGTCGCCAGCAGTGGCAGGACACGCTGGAAAACATGGCGGCGCACAAACCTGAGCGCGTGATCCCGGGTCACTATCTGGGGACGCCACCGTCAGGTACCGGCGCTATCGATTTTACCCGTGAATATCTGCAGCGGTTCGAGCAGACGCTGGCTAATCACAAAGATTCTGCTGGCGTCATTAGCGCCATGAAAAAAGCGTATCCGGGCCTGGCCGAAGAGAGCTCGCTGGAATTAAGTGCGAAAGTGAATACCGGCGAAATGAAATGGTAAATTAATCTCTGCTCCTGCTATTTTCTCGGATAGCAGGAGCAGCATCAAAATATTCCCCCTCGTCCCCTGTCATTATTCCTCCATTTCTAAAAGTGTCTAAAAGCATGCACTTATGTCATTTTTATTTCTAAGATGAATCTTAGACACAGCAAGGAAAATATTTGCCATTCTGTTTGTGAATTACATTTTTTGCGAGCCGTACCATTACACAGACAACGACACGGAGGCAGCATGTTTACTTATTACCCGGCAAATACTGCAGCAGCACAACCTGAACTCGTTAACGCGATCGCACAGGGTCTTCACGCCGAACACGGTGCTGTGACTGAAGATGACATTTTGATGGAACTGACCAAATGGGTGGAATCCACAGACAATGACATCCTCAGTGACATCTACCAACAGACCATTAACTACGTGGTCAGTGGACAGAATGCCTCTTTGTAAAAACCTGCTAAGCTGGATCTGCAACCTAAGGGGTTACATTTCGTTTGCGTAAGCAAACTTGTCCTTAAAACTATCAACAGGATTGAGGAGTAAATATGAAATCGAACCGTCAGGCACGCCATATTCTGGGACTGAACTACAAGCTTTCTAACCAACGTAAAGTGGTGATTGAGGGCGACAGTGAAACGCAAGTCACCCATGCCACCGGCAGAAAACGCCACGCTGGCAAGTAAGTTCCAGTAAGAGATCCTGAACACCATCGGCAAAACCGATGGTGTTTTTGTTTATGTGTTGCGGTAATTAACATTTAGCTCCTTTATAATACCGCCTGACCGCACCCCACCGCACAGGCCAGAAAGATGACAAACAGCAGTGTCAGGGACGGATCTTCAAAAAAAGAGTGAGTGACATGGACAACAAACTGAAAAAACATCGTTCCTTATATATCCCTTATGCCGGTCCGGTTTTACTGGAATTCCCCCTGCTCAACAAAGGCAGCGCCTTCAGCATGGAAGAGCGCAGCAACTTCAACCTGCTTGGTCTGCTGCCCGAAGTGGTGGAAACCATTGAAGAACAGGCTGAACGTGCGTGGATCCAGTATCAGGGTTTCAAGACTGAAATCGACAAGCACATCTACCTGCGTAACATTCAGGACACCAATGAAACCCTCTTCTATCGCCTGGTTCAGAACCACCTCGAAGAGATGATGCCGGTGATCTACACCCCAACGGTGGGTGCGGCGTGTGAACGTTTCTCTGAGATCTACCGTCGCTCCCGCGGCGTATTCATCTCTTATCAGAACCGTCACAATATGGACGATATTCTGCAGAACGTGCCGAACCACAACATCAAGGTCATTGTTGTGACTGACGGAGAACGTATTCTCGGCCTCGGGGATCAGGGCATTGGCGGAATGGGGATCCCAATCGGTAAGCTCTCCCTGTACACCGCCTGTGGGGGTATCAGCCCGGCGTACACCCTGCCGGTAGTGCTGGATGTGGGTACCAACAACCAGCAGCTGCTCAACGATCCGCTGTACATGGGCTGGCGTCATCCGCGCATTACCGACGATGAGTATTATCAGTTTGTTGATGATTTTATCCAGGCCGTTAAGGCACGCTGGCCGAACGTGCTGCTGCAGTTTGAAGACTTTGCGCAGAAGAACGCCATGCCGCTGCTGAACCGCTACCGCGATGACATCTGTTCATTCAACGACGACATTCAGGGCACCGCCGCCGTGACCGTTGGGACGCTGATCGCCGCCAGCCGTGCGGCAGGCAGCCAGTTGAGCTACCAGAAAATCGTCTTCCTGGGGGCAGGCTCTGCGGGCTGCGGTATTGCCGAGCAGATTATTGCTCAGACGCAGCGCGAGGGCTTGAGTGAAGAACTGGCCCGTTCCCGCGTCTATATGGTTGACCGTTTCGGCCTGCTGACCGACGGTATGCCTAACCTCCTGCCGTTCCAGACCCGACTGGTTCAGAAACGCGAGAACCTGAAAAACTGGGATACCGACAACGAGGTGCTCTCCCTGCTGGACGTGGTGCGCAACGTGAAGCCGGACATTCTTATCGGCGTTTCCGGGCAAACCGGTCTCTTCACCGAAGAGATTATTCGCGAAATGCACAAGCACTGCGAACGCCCTATCGTGATGCCGCTCTCTAACCCGACTTCCCGTGTAGAAGCAACGCCGCAGGACATCATCGCCTGGACCGAAGGTAACGCACTGGTGGCAACCGGCAGTCCGTTCGACCCGGTGGTGTGGAAGGATAAAACCTATCCGATCGCCCAGTGCAACAACTCCTACATCTTCCCGGGGATTGGTCTGGGGGTTATCGCGTCCGGTGCGTCACGCATTACCGATGAAATGCTGATGTCCGCCAGCGAAACCCTGGCGAAACACTCACCGCTGGTGAATAACGGTGAAGGCCTGGTGTTACCAGAGCTGAAAGACATTCATAAGGTGTCCCGCGCGATCGCTTTCGCAGTAGGAAAAATGGCACAGCAGCAAGGCGTGGCGGTGAAAACCTCCGCCGATGCGCTGCAGCAGGCCATTGACGACAACTTCTGGATGCCGGAATACCGCAGCTATCGCAGAACGTCTATCTAAAGAACAGGCCGGGTCAGGCAATCATGCCTCCCGGCCTGCCATTCTGCCCGCGCTTGCCGGGCCGTAAAATCCCCGCTACACTGCCTTCATCCATTAACCTACTGAATATATAAGGAGGCCAATTATGCTGTACTGTGAAATTTTCAATGTTTCACATACATTTGGTGATCGCACCAGCTCAAGCGTTATCGGTATCGTGCTGCGATAACTTCTGCTTGAGCGAAGACACCAACCCCTAAATCCCTTCTCTCGGGCTTACTGAGTTATCGTCAGCGATGTTTGACGAGGCATAAACATGCCTGTAACTCTTGGGTAAGCAACAATGAGCACTTTACTCACTGCACAATCTCTTCGTGTTGATACGGCGTTTGGTACGCTCTTCGACTCTCTCTCCTTTACGCTGAAAAAAGGCGATCGCATCGGTCTGCTGGGCGACAACGGCTGCGGTAAAAGCACGCTGCTGAAGGTGCTGGACGGTACGGACACGCCCGCCGCCGGAACGGTCGCGCTGGCCGGACACTGCATCATGGCGCGCGTAGAACAACACCTGCCGGACGGGATTTATCCCCTGAGCATGCTGGATGCCGTGCTGGCACAACTGCCTGCGGCTGAACGCGAGAGCCTGCGCTGGAAAGCGGAAACGCTGCTGGCGAGTATGGGCTTTACGCCGCAGGACTGGACATTAACCTCGGCAACCTTGAGCGGCGGGCAACATACGCGCCTGCTGCTGGCGCGGGCTTTGATTAATGCGCCGGACCTGCTGCTGCTGGATGAACCGAGTAACCACCTCGATTTACCCACCATGCTCTGGCTGGAGCAGTTTTTACAGGCCTGGTCAGGCAGCTTTGTGCTGGTTTCACATGACAGGCAACTGCTGGATGCCGTAACCAACGGCAGCTGGATCCTGCGCGATAAGATGCTGCATTACTTTGCCCTTCCTTGCACCGCCGCACGCAAAGCGCTGGATGCGAAAGACGAAAGTGATGCGCAGCGCCACAAGGCAGAACAAAAGGAGATCGACCGCGTCGCGGCCAGCGCAAAAAGACTGGCGACCTGGGGCAAAGTCTACGACAACGAAGACCTGGCCCGCAAAGCGAAACAGATGGAAAAGCAGGTTGAACGGCTGAAAGAGAGCCAGACGGAGGTCACGGCGGGAAGTCAGTGGACATTAACCCTGCGCGGCGACGCGCTACGGGCCGACCGTCTGCTGGAGCTGGAAAACCTCGCGGTGCCGCCGGCGCCCGGGCTGCCTGCGCTGTTTAATATTGACATCGCGCGTCTCAAAAGCGGCGATCGCGTGGCCATCGTTGGACGTAACGGCTGCGGTAAATCATCCCTGATGAAGCTGATCTGGCGGCATTTTCGCGGCGAGCAGGCTGACGATGGGCTGAAACTCCATCCACGCGTATCGCCTGGCTATTATGACCAGACGCTGAACCAGCTCCCGGACGATGCATCGCTGTTCGACGCACTGGAGCCGTTTGCCCCCGATCCGCAGAATCGCAAGATGGCCCTGATCGGTGCCGGCTTTGCGTGGCCACGTCACGGTCAGAAAGTCAGTACGCTCAGCGGTGGAGAACGATCTCGCCTGCTGTTTGTTGGCCTGACGTTAGCGCGCTATAGCCTGCTGATGCTGGATGAACCAACCAACCATCTGGACATGGAAGGCAAAGAGGCGCTGACGGAAACCCTGCAGCAATTTGAAGGTGGCGTGCTGCTGGTCAGCCATGACCGTCAATTAATCAGCCAAAGCTGTAACCGTTTCTGGCTGATTGAGGACGGCAGGTTGAGTGAATGGCATGACGCCGAAGCGGTCTTTGAACGGCTGCGTGAAAGTGCAGGCCTGATAACATCGCCGTGTTCACCGAAACAACAGCACGATCGCCCTTCGCAGTTTGACGACCTGCTTGAACGGCTGATCGCGCTGGAGACATTGCTGGAGGAAGACCTGGCCCGCAAACCGAAGCACCAGAAGCCGCAGTTGCAGGCGCAATGGCGCCAGGAGATTGAGGCGATAGAAGCAAAACTGTAAGTCCGCGCCCGGCGAGACGCTCGCCGGGCCGCTCTGCCCCTGAACGCCCCCCCTGATTATTAGAGGATCGCTGTATTCTTAATCCGAAATCGAATCAAATGATGACATTATGTTGCTGCCACCTTGCATTAACGCGCCTAAGTATTAATCCTTAAGAAGTAGTACACCTGCTATGCAGAATCTCATCATGAACAAGGAGAAACATATGAAGGCTGCTGTTGTCACTCAGGATCATCAGGTCAATGTCACCGAAAAATCATTACGTCCGCTTAAGCATGGAGAAGCCCTGCTGAAGATGGAATGCTGCGGCGTATGTCATACCGATCTTCACGTGAAGAACGGTGATTTCGGCGATAAGACCGGGGTGATCCTGGGTCACGAAGGAATAGGGATCGTTAAAGAGATTGGCCCAGGCGTCAACTCGCTGAAAATTGGCGACCGTGCGAGCGTGGCATGGTTTTTTGAAGGCTGTGGACACTGCGAATACTGTAATACCGGCAACGAAACCCTGTGCCGGGATGTGAAAAACGCGGGTTATTCCGTTGACGGTGGGATGGCTGAAGAGTGCATCGTGACCGCCGATTATGCGGTAAAAGTGCCGGACGGTCTGGAGTCCGCAGCGGCGAGCAGCATCACCTGCGCGGGGGTCACCACCTACAAAGCGGTAAAAGTGTCCCACATTAAGCCGGGCCAGTGGATTGCGATTTACGGTCTTGGTGGTCTGGGTAACCTTGCGCTGCAGTACGCTAAAAACGTATTCAACGCCAAGGTCATCGCCATTGATGTGAACGATGAACAGCTGAAACTGGCCGCGAGCATGGGGGCAGATTTAACCATTAACTCTCGCAGCGAAGATGCAGCGAAAATTGTTCAGGAGAAAACCGGAGGCGCACATGCCGCGGTGGTAACTGCCGTGGCAAAAGCAGCCTTCAACTCAGCGGTGGATGCCGTGCGTGCCGGTGGCCGCGTGGTCGCCGTGGGCCTGCCGCCGGAAGCGATGAGCCTGGATATTCCACGCCTGGTTCTGGACGGCATTCAGGTCGTCGGATCGCTGGTGGGAACCCGTCAGGACCTGATGGAGGCATTCCAGTTTGCGGCAGAGGGCAAAGTGGTGCCAAAAGTGACAATGCGTCCGCTGGAAGATATCAATGCCATCTTTAAAGAGATGGAGCAGGGTCAAATCCGCGGTCGTATGGTGATTGATTTACGCTCTTAATCGCCGGTTGCCGGGGGGCGGTTTTGCCTTACCCGGCATTTCACTACGACGATCGCCGGTCAGAAATCCACTCCTGAACCTCAATCTGAAAGGTATCCGGCGCTTTGCGGTACATCTTGCGCGCCAGATCGAGAATGGTATGTCGCGCTAACTCCTCTTCCATCCGTTGCTGTGCGCTGTCCATGACCGAACGTACGCCACACGGGCCATTGCACACCCAGGCAGGAGGCGTTTCATTAAACACCGCCAGCCGCTGACGCACCTCTCGACACTCAAACATGTTCTTCTCACCGTCAATGGCGTGCGCCACATCCAGTACGGTGATCAACTCCGCCGGGCGCGCCAGTTTAAACCCGCCGCCCTTACCTTCCGTGCTGCTCACCAGCCCGGCACGTGACAAACGGGTGAAGATTTTTCCCAGGTAATCATACGGCACCCCCTGCAAGGCGGCCATTTCCCGGACGCTCATCTCACGCTCATTGCCTTTTGCATCCACCATGCACATCAGGCTGTGAATGCCGTATTCCACACCGGAACTGTAAAACGCCATGGTTAACTCCGAAGTTATTTATCTGGGTCATTATAACGGCGTTATTGCCCACAATCACAACTACCCTCCCCTTTTTCATTAACATGCTGATTTTATGCAGCATTAAAATTTAACTCAGAAAGAAGTTGTCGCAGTTAACTACGGAAAGTATAGTTGCAGTTATGTCAGGTATACAGCGTGATGATCAAAAGGATCGAAGATGAAAAAGCAGATTTTAATTGTGGGCAGTGGTTTTTCCGGCATGTGGGCTGCCGTCAGTGCCGCGCGTCTGAATGCGCTGGAGGGCAATAACAGCCTGAAGATCGCCGTGCTGGCACCCGCCCCTGAGTTGCGTGTTCGCCCGCGCTTCTATGAAGAGAACGTGACGTCGCTGGTCTCGCCGCTGACCGGACTGTTCGCTGAATTGGGTATTGATTTTATCGCCGGTAAAGCAGAATCCATTGATATAAAAGGGAAAAGTGTTTTCTATCGTGATGCGAATGGCGTAACTGCCGCAGTGAGTTACGAGCGGTTAGTGCTGGCCACCGGCAGTCAGAGCAAGCGTCCACCGATTGCCGGGCTGGCTGAGTACGCCTTTGATATCGATCAGCTTGAATCCGCACAGACCTTTGAGCAGCATCTTGACTCCCTGGTCTCGCGCCCTTCCACCGCTGCGCGCAATACCGTGGTTGTCTGTGGCGGCGGTTTTACCGGCATTGAACTGGCAACCGAGCTTCCTGCCCGACTGCGCGCTCGCTTCGGTGATGATACGGCGACAAGAGTCATCGTAGTTGAAAGGGGTCATGTCATTGGCGGACGATACAGTGAAGCATTGCGTAACACCATTGAAGACGCGAGCCAGGAACTGGGGATTGAGTGGCGTCTGAACAGTGAAATTGAGGCCATCGATGCGAACGGCGTAACGCTGAAAAACGGCGAACGTATCCCCGCTGCCACCGTAGTCTGGACAGCAGGCGTTGAAGCAAACCCGCTTGGACAACAGATTAACGGCGAACGCGATAACCAGGGGCGTCTGAAAGTGACAGAAACGCTGCAAGTTCCGGCTCATCCGGACGTGTACGCGACGGGAGATATGGCCTACGCCAGAACGGACGAGATGGGGAACACGGCGCTAATGACCTGCCAGCACGCGATCCAGTTGGGTAAATTTGCCGGCCACAACGCGGCAGCCAGCCTGTTGAATCGCACGCCTTATCCTTACCGCCAGGTTAACTACGTGACCTGTCTGGACCTGGGTGCCTGGGGTGCCGTTTACACTGAAGGGTGGGACCAGGCCGTCAAATCGGTGCGTGATGACGCAAAGAAAATCAAAATCGCCATAACCAATGAACTTATCTACCCGCCAGCAGCGGACAAAGCCGTGGCGTTTGCCGCTGCCGATCCGTTGGCGAAATTTGTCTAGCGCCCTTCTACCGCGCCTTACCGGCGCGGTTCAACGTGCGGAAGCGAGCGAACCGGCGTCTGCCTTTCTGGCCCGAAGGTGTGCGTAGATCAGCAGTGAACTCATGGCTGAGAATGAGAGCACAGCCGCTGGCAGCGTGACATAGCTCCAGCTAAAGCCAAGCGTGATCATCATCCCGCCAAAATACGCCCCTATCGCACTGCCGAGGTTAAATGCCATCTGTCCGCCTGCGGCACCCAGCATCTCACCGCCCTTCGCATTTTGCAGGAGAAGGATCTGCAGCGGCGCAGAGAGTGCAAACAGCCCGGCGCAGCAGATAAAGCCCATCACCAGCGACGCCGTTTTATGTTCCCCAAAGGCGAATAGCAACAGCAGTGACGCGACAATGACCATGTCGGTGGTGGCGGCAATACGCAGCGGACTGAAGCGGCCCGATAATTTCCCGCTCAGGAGATTACCTAACACCATACCCAGCCCCATCAGCATCATGATGACCGTCATGACGCCTTCGGAGAAGCCAGAGACATTGACCATAAACGGTTTGACGAAGCTGAACCACGCAAACACGCCAGCATTGCCAAACATGGTGGCGGCAAAAATCAGCCACGGCTCCGGTTTTTTCAGAAAGGAAAATTGCGCGGTCAATTTGATTTCGGAGCGATCATGGATGTGCGGCACCCAGACCAGTACCGAGATGATCACCAGAGCATCAAACAGGGCAATCAGGAAAAAGGTATAGCGCCAGCTGAATTCATGACCCAGCCAGGTGCCCAGCGGTACGCCCACCAGATTGGCAACCGTCATGCCGGCTATCATGCCCGCCACGGCGACCGTCACCTTCCCGGGAGGCGCAATTCTCGAGAGAATAATCGCCCCGACGCCAAAAATGGCGCCGTGCGGAAAACCGGAAATCAGCCGCCCTATCGCCAGCCAGGCATACGACGTAGAAAAGGTAAAAATTGCATTACCGACGGCACACAGCACCACCAGAAACAACAGCGTGGATTTTAACGAAAATTTGCCTGAGAACAGCGCCACAATCGGGGCACCAATCACCACACCAAAGGCGTAAAACGAAATCATATTCCCGGCGGCGGGAATTGAAATTCCGGTGTCATGGGCCAGTTCAGTTAATACGCCCATAATGCCAAATTCAGCCATTCCCAGGCCAAACGTGCCAAGTGCCAACGAAAAAATTGTCTTTTTCATACCACAACCACTGGTTAACAACGCGCGACGGGCATTATTGAACAATCTTGTATGGTGAGCCAGTTCAAATCAGCTGGCTGACACGTTAATCCATTAATTCAGGTGCTTTATCCAACATTTTTTTAAACATCATCCTTTCAGGGGTTTGCATTAAAATCAGTTACTTGAAAAAATTATGTCTGGGGAATAGCGGCAAATAGCGGCTATTTTTTCGCCCCAGAACACGCCCCAAACACGATTTTGCCCCCAAAAATGCCCCCAAAATTCACGCTTTTGCGTAGCTCCTTCCAGTTTGTCAACGATCCGCTTTACCGCCTCCCTGACTTCCATCATCATGCCCCTGTTTCAAAATCATAAAGTTTCGGTGCGCACCTGTTTTTTCTCCCTGCCCTATACTTTCAGTCTGACATCAGGCTGGAGGTTTCTATGTGTGGACGTTTTGCACAAGCACAAACCCGTGAAGAATATCTGGCTTACTTGGCCGACGAAGGCGATCGCGAAATCGCATATGACCCGGAACCCATTGGACGTTACAACGTGGCGCCAGGTACCAAAGTCCTGTTGTTGAGCGAACGCGACGAGCAGCTTCATCTCGATCCTGTTTTCTGGGGCTACGCGCCCGGGTGGTGGGATAAACCGCCATTGATTAACGCGCGCGTCGAGACGGCTGCCACTAGCAGAATGTTCAAACCTCTCTGGCAACATGGCCGGGCTATCTGCTTCGCTGATGGATGGTTTGAATGGAAGAAGGAAGGCGACAAGAAACAGCCCTACTTCATCCACCGGGCCGACGGTCAGCCAATATTCATGGCGGCGATTGGCAGCACGCCGTTCGAACGCGGTGACGAAGCGGAAGGCTTCCTGATTGTGACGTCTGCAGCAGATAAAGGCCTGGTCGACATTCACGACCGCCGGCCTTTGGTTCTGTCGCCAGAAGCGGCCCGGGAATGGATGCGTCAGGACGTTGGCGGGAAAGAAGCGGAAGAGATTATCGCTGATGGTTCTGTGCCAGCCGACAAGTTTATCTGGCACGCCGTGACACGGGCTGTTGGAAACGTAAAAAATCAAGGTTCAGAGTTAATCGAGGCAGTACGCTAAATGCTAATAAATAGACAATACGCCCTCTTTGAAGCAATGAGCAGACATAATCCTAGTTTAGGACACCATAGCAATAAAATCTTTTTCCGATATTTCAAAAAAATCAGGAGTTAAATCACAAAGTGAAAAAAGTGTTTCCTCATTTATTGGTCTTCTTATTTCAAGAGGGACGCCAAGTTTATTTAGACCGGGAAGAATTAATGTCCGTCCATTATTGTGTATGTATCGTTTTGCCAATTTCCCTATTCCTTCCTGGTCTTCATTAACATGTTGAAGATTTGTTATAAATGACCCTACAACATTCCCCTCAGTAGTTCTATTTATAAATGGAGTAACTCTAACAATGTCTCGGTATTTTATTGGATCTTGCGCATAGCAACTAATCCCAAGGGCTAGTAACAGAGACGAGTCAGGTTTGTTTTTGAGTATTTTATTATAAGCCATTCGCCTAAGTGAAGCATTCAACACCTTCCCACTCCCGGTGCATATAATCTCATTTAATACGTTGCCAGAAAACAATTTCTCTCCATTGTAATATTTATCAACAAAATCAGCCACCTCTGACTTTTCACAACATCTTATTCTTAACGTAATCCAGTTAGAGTCTAGCTTAACATAGCTGGTTTCATTGAAATCAACTTCAGAGATATAATCTATCTTGTTCTCCCACTCCCACATTTTACATGCTTTTACGGCATCCTCCTTTGACTCAAAGAAAAATGCACCATTAAGTCGAGAAGGTTTATCAGGGAATTTTTCCGCTCGAATTTTCTCAATGTAAAACTCAGACTGAAGATCACTCATGAACTTATCTTTAATAGTAGATTGAATGTTATTATACAACCATAAAGAAGGGGTTGGATATTCAAGGCCTTTGTTGTCTATAATCGGCATTGCTAATACTCTACCAATGGCAACTTCCCAGGCAACCATTGGATGGTCTATATCCAAAACAGCGAATAACTTCATATCCCAACCTTAAGCTAAAAAAATCAACTTCGCTATTATAACTATGATTCACAATTTATACTATATTGTTAAATCCCTACTTAACTGCATCGTGAGCAAGGAATGAATCGCCTTTACTAACTTCAGGCACAAGGTGGACCAAGGCAACAAGTAAATTCATCTGACTCTTAGAAGATCGGTATATCTAGTTGTATACCGCGGCGAAAGCATTTCGCGCTTCATCTGCCACTGCTGCTGAATGCCCTGGCCAGCAAAATAGAGCGTGCCTTTTCCCCCCTTGGCATTCAGTTGGTCGAGCACTTGCATCAGCTGGGTACTGTCTTCTCGCGGCGCATTCTCGTCGAACAGGTTTAGCTGAGCAACTCCCTGGCTGAAGAAGTCTCCGAGCATAATTCCTGCTTTCTGGTACCGATGACCATCCTTCCAGATTTTGTCCAGACACTTTACTGCAGCGTTAATGATGTCCCGGCTATCCTGGGTGGGCGTGAGAAGCTTAATTGAAGAGCTGTTACCGTAATACGGCTCATTAAGCGCGAATGGAGAGGTTTTCACGAAGGCAGAGATAAAGCGGCAGTATTGGTGCTCCCCACGAAGCTTTTCTGCGCCACGGGCAGCATAGGAACAAATAGCCTGGCGCATCTGCTCATAGTCGGTAACGCGTTCGCCGAATGAACGACTGCAGACGATTTCCTGCTTTGCCGGAGCAAACTCATCCAGATCGAGGCATGGCTCGCCGCGCAGTTCGCGCACTGTTCTTTCCAGCACGACGTTGAAGTGTTTGCGGATAATCCATGTGCTTTGCTCTGAGAGGTCCAGAGCCGTTTTAATGCCCATGGCGTTCAGCTTCTTACTTATACGCCTGCCTACGCCCCATACATCTTCTACAGGCACGATAGCCAACAACCGACGCTGGCGATCGATATTGGACAAATCGACCACCCCGCCGGTCTGCCGCTGCCATTTTTTCGCGGCGTGGTTTGCAAGCTTGGCCAGTGTTTTAGTCTGCGCGATACCAACCCCGACAGTCAGATGCGTACGCTTCAGAACCGTAGCGCGAATTTCTTTGCCAAACTCTGTCAGGTCCCGGCAATTGCGCACTCCTGTCAGGTCGCAAAAAGCTTCGTCAATGCTGTAAATTTCGACGCGAGGGCTCATTTCCTCAAGTATCGTCATTACCCGGTTCGACATATCCGCATACAGCTCATAGTTGCTGCTGAAGCAAACAACACCGGCACGGCGGAACAACTCCTTTTGCTTGAAGAACGGCTCCCCCATGGTAATTCCAGCCACCTTGGCCTCGGCGCTGCGCGCAATTACGCAGCCATCGTTATTCGAGAGAACGACAACCGGCCGGCCTCTTAAATCGGGTCTGAAGACCGTCTCGCATGATGCGTAGAACGAATTCACATCACAGAGCGCGAACATGTTCAGCTCGCCGATTTGACGATGAAAGTCACTACGCCGAAAACGTCCAGCGTGTCTTCGCAGCCAACAACAATAGGACTGTAGGCGCTGTTCATAGGAATGAGTTGCACGGTCGGGCGGAGCTGCAGACGTTTAACAGTGAACTCACCTTCTACCGCGGCGATTACGATATCTCCGTGTTCTGCAGTCCGGGAGCTATCAACCACCAGCAGATCACCGTCGCTGATACCGGCCTCTATCATTGAGTCACCGGCTGCTTTTACGAAATACGTCGAGCTGGGATGGGAAACGAGTAACTCATTGAGATCGATACGCTGTTCGACATAGTCAGCTGCCGGGCTGGGAAAGCCGCATTGAACTAAGTCGCTGAAAAGCGGGATTGCAATAATTTCGCGTAATTCTGCCGGTCTGTAGAATTCCATAATGCACACCTCAATACTGTTTTTATATACAGTAGTTTTAACTGAGGCGCTGATCAAGATGGACGAGTGTTTCTGTCTGGCTACTTCATAGCCGCTTCGTTTCTAAACCTGTAACGCTGTTAGACTTTTGGCGTTTGTAAATATCAGGAATAGAAGTGTCGATTGCTCATTTTAAATACTACATGAAGGGTTTTTTGTCTGAAGAAGCCGGGTGAATGGTATGAGTAACAATACCGATCAGGCGAACGTCATCAAGTGAGTCACCTTCTATGGCTTCACCATAATCAGTTATCAGTGCTTCACCCGCAAGGTATGCGTATTGATGACGCCCGCAGAACCAGATGAGCAGCTTCACGCCCTGCTCTGGTCTTCGAACTTTTTCAATAATCGCGTAACCGCCCGGCGCACCGACGACGTTTGCTGTGGCTGGTAAACATTCAGAGGGGCTTTTTCGCGTGACCTCGACAAAGGCACCATGTTTGTCAGCTATGTTTGGCATAAACACTTCACAACATCACTGTGTGTGTAAACAGTATTATTATCGATGATTTGAGATCAAGCGGAACGGATGAGAAGATGGTTAAGTGGCTAGGATGGCTGCAAATTTAGTTATGAAAAACCCGCCGAAGCGGGTTTGTATCTTACTGCGATTAGAAAATCTTTCTAAGATCTACACCGTACACTGCAAGCCATGCAGCTCGAGGCCATGACTTAACGCTACCGAAGCGAGGATCTTCAACATCGTGCGGGATGGCGTCGTTTTCTCGGCACCATTTGCGCAATGGCTGCCATTTAAACTTTTGCCCAAGCTTCTTTTCCACGGGAATAATGGCAGCATAATTCTTACCCTCACCTACACGCTCCGCCAGTTTATTTTTGGCCCTTACAGCTGCAGATGCAGTAGCCATAGCCGTTACTTCCCGTTTTTCAGAGATCCAAAGCTTCTCTTTAACTGCTCGGTCACGCTGCTCTGTGATGATACGGTTTTCCTTTACCTTTGACAGCAGATCTTCCAGCGCTGCTTCATAGGTGAGTGGAATGCCCACAGCGGCGGAAGGACGAAAATACGAGTCCTCAAGACGTTCGAAGAAAGACCAAGCTTCATCCGTATCGACGATCTTAGACATCCTCGCGGCCCCCTTCTCGGTCCACAGCGTCAGAGATCTAGCATTTTTACCGACAGAGTGACCGTCAGTTACTCTGTTCTTGAACTCACGCAAATCAGAACCTGAAAGAATAAAATAATGCTTACCATCTTCGAACCGATCAAGGTTACGAGAAAGGTTATTCCTAATGTTAGCTTCATCAGTACCATAACCAGATGCCAAAGTCTCCGTGGTCACCACCCGGACTCCAGCCCATTCAATTACAGGCAAAGGCTGGGGATCGACATTCCGCTCCTGAACTGCTAAATTTAATGACGTCATTAGTTGGATCCTTCTGACAATTTTCAATGGAAGCCGGTAGCTCGTAACTATCGGCTTTTCTATTTGCATCATTGCAACATCTCCTGACGCAGGTGTGGTAATACCCTGCTCCAGTTATCATCCCTCCATGGTTGAAATTCAATATGTGCGGTTTCGCGCTTGAGGATTTCACGAGCCTTATTCAGTGTCCTGGGATATTCCTGAACGATAGAGTAGAAACGACCAGCCTCTCGGTGCTCGGCAACTCTCAAGAGTGGATAGACTTCACGACACGCTTCATTCATGACAGCCCCGGCACGCCATAACCAGGCCAAATCACAAAGCTCTTGATCAGTGAATTGCTTGGTTATCGGCGAATGTGCGACCTCGCGATCCAGAACATCCAGTACCCAGCGGCGGAATTCTTTAGCCTTTGGCGTGCGTGCGAACATCGCAATTAAATGAGTTCCGCGAAGTGAAAACACGCGTGAATCCTGCGTTCCGCTAGGGGTGGTCACCTTGACCACTCCTGTCATTTTCTCCGAAAATTCATCAGAGTGACGGCTATAAATTCTCTGTACAGCTTTGTCATCTGCGTACTCAAGCGCCTGACCAATTTCAGATGCAGTCAGCCAAACCTGCCCAGCCATTTCCATATAGGAGAAGTTTGTATTGTGGAAAGTTAATTCTTTGTTCTGTACACTATTCATGTCGATCATCCTAGGTGGTTTGTTCGATAAGAGGCCCTGACTATCGCAAGTAGTTAGGGCTTCGTCGTTTTTAAGCCTGCGCACTTTTATCACCAATAAGTCCGTATACCTTCCTCAGTTGATAAATCAGCTCTGTATTGAACTGACGGCATTCTTCCTCTCCGTTTCTTTCAATGGCGCGTTTTACATCCTCAGGGAAGCGCACCTTACGCTGATACATATCTTTTGCCTTTTGCATTTCAACCTCATTTTTATAGCCCCACCGTGAGGCATTAATTAAGTGTCACACCGTGCGGCATTGCTGTCAACCCCACCGTGGGGCATAATTTACATATTGTGAATTTTTTGCAGGCTGAGCGCATAACATGAGTAGAGAAGATCCGCAGTTAAGAATAAGGCTTCCTATTGAACTAAAAGAGAAAATTGAAGTCTCTGCTAAAGAAAATAACCGTTCAATGAATGCAGAAATTGTGCAAAGACTTGAGAGGACATACCTTGCCGAACTTGCAGATGATGAAGTTCTTTCAGCTCAGGACGTAATCAAAATTGTTGCCAGCGCTAAAGATGAGTTATCCGACATCATATTCAAGCGCACATTCGCAGAAATCAATAAGAAGGCCCGGATGGGGCACATGGGATTTCACATCCCCCTGGGCGATCTCGAACTTGAAGAATTGAGTGAAGATGATTTCTATTACGTTCTTAAGCGTACTTTTGATCGTTTAGCCGAGTTAGGATTCTCTGTTCCAGAAAAATCCTTAGACAATGCTGGCTTTCTCATAGAAATACCGGATTAAGGGCTCGTTAATTGTTAAAGAGCATCTACTGACGTGATTAAAGCGCCAGCAGATGCCGAAAGATAGGGTCACAAATGCAGAAATTACCCGTCAGGTAATTTGAATAGATATGATGATATTAAGTTAGCACAAAATGCAAAATAGCCCACCGGTGTGGGCTATTTGTTAATGTTAAAAGTTTCTACTAATTTCGAACCAGACCCCAGAACGCATCTCTAGAGTTACGATTGAGTCTCCTGATGTGCTAGTTATATTAACACCACCTTTTAGTCTAATGGTTGCAGTTCCGTGAGTAATACCTGCTCCTGTAATCAGTCTTACGCGAATAATCTGTCCGTTTGCGCCTCCTGTGAAGTTAGTAACAGACACTGCCGCGTTAACAAGTATATCTGGGCCAATCCAAACTGAAGGAGTTGAGGAAGTTACTGAAACCTCATTGCCTGATGCATCTTCAAGTAATGTTACGTTGCTAATTGCTGAGAAGTTGGATCGGTTTCCGGTGCTGAAATATTTGGACGCAGAAGCCCCACGCGCTTTAATGTTAATGAAGTTAACTTCACTAATAAATGACCCGGTATCGAACGAGTATAAAATATGAGGTCTGGATGTGGCATTTCCAACAACCTCATTGGAAATAGACAAACCAGTTAGCGCCTTGCTATTGAACCCCCCTAAAGCATAGACACACCCCGTGCCAGAATGAGAGTTAGCATTTATATTAATCTCGTTAGAAGCACCAGCTACTGGAACAGTGTTTGGGTCATATGCCCTGCTGTATATAGCGCTCGTTGGTTTTGGCGAACCAGCCCAATCAGACTCAATGCATATACTCGCCAATGAGCCCGCGTTAAAACTATTCCCTGTCACATTAATGAAGGAAACTGCGGCACCAAGGTACAGACTATACTTCCAATCACCTAGCACCATGTTGTTGGATATATTGACTGTAGTAATACCTTTGTAGCATTGAATCGCTGCATCATCGGTGCTTACAGCTGCGCTACTTGAGCTTTGAATATAGTTGTCAGTAATATCGATCCATCGACACCCCCAGGCTACATTCACACCTGAGCTCCCAGCCTCAAGGAGAAAGTTGTTATTAACCTGCACCCTCTGACAATTTGAACTTAAATTTATACTCCTGTGACTTTGCCCGCTAAATGTGTTGTTTGAGATATTAGCCCTGAATATTCCACCGCCCTGTAACCCGTGCGTACCTCCACTAACTACGTTTCCAGAAACAAGAGTATCCCTTAATGTTATGGTAGATGGATAAAGTGGAGTCCCTCCATTAATGTCAATGCCACCATAATTACTAGTTACAATTGCGACAAGGCCTATCCCAGTTAACGTTATGCTGCCTGATCCATTGTCTGGGTCAATCGGCATTGTGATAGTGTTATTTATAATCTTGTTGTTATAGTTTACTGATGTTGCACTGAGTAACCCTATGCGTATTCCATAGCGCTCAACGCCAGAGGCAAATCCATAGACATTATTTTCTTCAATTGTTGAGTTTATAATTCCTGATACGGTGATGCCCTTTGACGCATTGGAATTGGCGTTAATATCACAACCTCTAATAACAAGACCGTCATGCCCAGTATCAACAAATGATCTTAACATTGTGTCAGTTCCAGGTGTGACACATTTAAGTTTTAGTGATTCAATTTTTTTACAGCCAACGGTTACTATAACAGCCCCTACACCATAGACTTTATTAGTGCCTCTAACATGAACACCAGAGTTTGCTGCGGCATAATTAATCGCGGCCTGTACTGATGTAGTAAAATCTGTATTTTCATCGACGTAATTTCCAAACTGTTCGGGAGTTACGTAATACTGTATCTCTGCGAGATTGCCATGAGGCGTCACTTTAACTTTGTGTGAACTTACCAACGGGTCGCCGAAGTCAGAAGCTAGTTCATTACGCAGCACAGCATCGCCTACGCTCAGCCAAGCACGAGGGCCTATTCCGCCTGTTGAGTTCGGTGTTGATAATGGGGGGACTATCTTACCTTCAGACGGGAATGCACCATCCCATCGATAATATTCGCCTGAAGCTTCAAGTCTCAAAACTTGATTCGGTAGCGTAAGCGTATTGCCGTCTTCAAAGCTATCCAGGGTAATATACCCGAAAGCGGAAATAGCCTGCCTGGCAAGATAATTATTGCCTTCAATCGTGTAATGCTTTTGACCAAATCGATCGGTATATGTCCACCCCATTGAGGTGACATATTCATCAATTTTCCCTGCATTAAATTTCAGGTCGATTGGAGATTCACTTGGAACAGGCAGGTTTGTTGGTGTAGTAGCCATATTTATTCCATAAATACCCGCCCATAGGTCGGGTTTGGTTGCACGTGGACGGTTCTTATTGGTAAATCAGATCGCTATACTCAGCAAGGGTTAACGCTGTACTTCCCTTTCCATCTGGTTGCTTGGCGGTGATAGTCCACTGTCCTGCATCCAGTTCCTGAGACGTGGCAATGACGTATCGGGAAGGCGACTGGACGTCGACACCATCGAACAGGTTCAGGTAGATATCAGGAATGGCAGCGGTAAAGCCAAACGCGGTGTCAATGCGCGGGGATGCCGGGTATCGTGCAGTAGTAGCACCGGACGAATCCGTGACCTGCACAAACATGGTTCCTGAGAAGTTGATGCGCTCACTCGTCTCAAAGTCATTGCCGACCCGTGACACGATGTATCCGGCCTGCTGGTTGGTGTCGTATGTATCCGGCACCTGGACCATATCGCCAATGTTTACCCACTCTCCATCTGCCATTGCTGTAATAGCCATGGTCATACGGGAGAATATGAGCCTCTTGCACTCGCGCAGCGCCCGCTCGTCCGCCTGATACCTGTTCCTGACGTACAGCATTTCGAACTTTTTCGCCTTGGCCGGCGATCCTTCGATGATGGAATTGCCGGATATCCGGTACCGGACAAAGTCCTGCTTATTGGTGTCCGGGTTGCGGAACTGCACTTCAACTCCGTCATAACCGCCTGGAAGCGTCATGTCGTAAGAAAGCGAGTAACCATCGGGCTTTGTGTTTGAGCGGTTGAATATCGTGGCCGCAGATGTTTTCCTGCTGTCTCGGGTGAATGACAGCACACCGTTATCGTCATAGACGGACACGCTGGCAGCGTCACAGATGGTCTCCATGCGCGATCCGAGCGACACATCCTCATCGTCAAAGGTGTAATCGAAGTAGCCGAGTCGTGGATCGATGGCGTCGATTTCAGCCTGAATCTGGTACAGGCCGTAAATGTCGATGCTCGACTCCGGCTGCTGACCGACCACAAGCCAGTTAAACAAGGCAATATCTGCAAATTTCCGTGACGGTCGGAACGTATAATCAACCTGCTGAGTAGTCATGTTGTAGGTGATGACGTGGCGGGTGATCAGCGCGTTGTATTTCCTGTCTCGGCTGCCGGTGGCGTTCTCTGTCGCCCGGACGACTATTTTCACCAGCGTGTCATCAGGATGTACAACATTGGTCCTGACGTTGATGGCGTGAATCTCCTCAAGCTGAATTTTGCTGTCGCTGGCGCTGTTTGTTATGCGTTCAAGCGAGACGGCATAGCGTCCGTACCCGGCTGCAGGAGTTTGCTTATATGTCCGGTAGTAGGTCTTCGAAATGCCCTTTATCCCTTCGACAATCGCATAAGTCACCGTCTCCTCCGTGCCAGGGATCTGATTATTATCATCATCGACCTTCCACCATTTAATTTTGAAAGAGTCGTTGTGCTGCCCGGCGTAACCGGCAATCACGTGGATCCATAGCTGAGTTGACTGCACCGGGGAGATAAACGGGCCTACCACAAGCGTTCCGTTATCGGCCAGGATAAATTTTGTTGTGTTAATGGTGACGCCTGATAAATCAAAGCCCGGTGCTGAGATTTTATTGAACGAGAAAGTGTAATACCTGACCGGGTTAATGACGCTTCCGTCGTCGCTTTCAACGATGCTTATCATCGACCCTGAAAGCTGGACTTCTTCCGTTACAGAACCACCCGGCACCGGCCTGGTTACATTGATCGTGAAAGTTACCGGGTGAGGGAGGATCAGGCCAAGGAAATAGTCAAAATCAGCCTGTTTTACGATTTTCATCGCAATTTCACCACCAGCGTAAACGCCACTTATGACGGTTGTCGCCGTCGCGCTTTCAATTGGCGTGCCTTCTTTTTCGTTTGGCCCGAGAAGTTCCTGCCCGTCAACGTCGTCAAACTGGTAACCCTCGATGACCTGGGGGATCACTTCACCGGGCTGATAAATGGTGTAACTTGCTCCCGCCATTGAGCCAAGATTTGTTTCAGAGAACCGCACAGAGGTTATGTCATATTTCCCCAAGCCAAAGCACATAACCTCAGTTACGTATTTCAGCCAAGTGTTATCTGCACCGCCCGGGACATATTCAAAAACTGATTCCTGGGTGAGGTCGGGAAACGCCCTGATCTGCCCGAAGTTATCAGGCTTAGCTTCGCCATTGCGCGCGATGTTGGTCTGTCCCTTCAGGCTGTTGTTTGGCGATGTTTTGCTGTTCCCACTGGACGCGCTCGCATTGGGTTTTGGCATCAGGCCGGCAAGCACCTTCTGCGTAAACTTAATGGGATTGAGGTGCTCGAGTGGGTTCAGGATGGTACCAATCAGACCGCCGCTTTTAGGCTGGTCAAAAATGACTACCCTGTCATTTTCCTGAAGAATAAAGCCCAGCTCTTCTTCAGGCTGCAGTTCTTTGCCGTTAACATTAATGCGGATATCGCGGTGGAAGCTCTCCTGAGCAAGCCAGTCATAAAACACCGTCCCTGTCTCAACTACTGCCCTGTCCTTCGGCATCCCCGGGACGCGCTGAATTTCGATTACCGGCATACTGGTAAAACTCCACTCTTGTGAATAGCTTCTGAATTGTCCGTATCGGGTCAAATCTGACATGCCCGTTTTCCCCGCGGCTGTGCAGCACCCGGCCGCCCAGTATCAGCCCAACATGCACGGGCTGACTGCCGACCCAGGCCACGAAGATCCCTTCATCGCAAAATGTTTCGCTTCGCTGCCAGAACACGACATCAGCGTCATAGCAGGTCATGAAGTCGCGCCCGGATTCGTAGTCCGCATTCTGGTGTACCTCGATACCGAGAACATGCCGGTAATACATCACCACCAGACCCCAGCAGTCTGCTGCGTCGAAACTGCACGCCCGGTTACTCCATGGCACGCCCTCAATTCGAGAAATAAACTCGTCTCTATGCATTCTGAAGCCCCGGGTATTCTTCGACGGTGTACAGACGGCCAACGTTCCGGTTTAGCGGATTAATGCGCGTGAGGCTGCATGTGACGTCCTTGTCATCCATTGAGCAGTCATTGACATAGAGCGTCCAGGACTTGATAGCTGTGCTCATGTCAGCAGCGTCGAACTGTTGATAGGTGGCAGATATCGGCGTGATGCGCGAATGCGCCTTCCAGAGTTTCAGCTTCTGTTTAAAGTCCTGCGCCAGGCGGCTAAATTTAACCGTGCTGTCGAGTACCGGCGTATTGCTTTGCTGGCTCTCCGTAAGCTCCATCCGGCATGGAGTGAACACCTGACCGCCGAGCGTTTTGGGGAATATCTGGTTGTTCACCAGACGCACATATCCAAACGTCTCGTTGTAGAAGGTGATCGTCTCGTAAAGTATCCGGTTCGGTCTCTGGCTCTGAAATTCTCTCAGTGTGGGCATTACGGAACCCTCGGCAGGCTTTCCGGATCACGTCCATCCGGGTAACCGGTGACGATGATATCGAGCCATGAACCCCACGGAGGCGGAAGCTCGACAATAATGTCGTCAAACTCATCATCCGAGTTAACCAGTTCTCGCGAGATAACATCACCGCTCCAGGTGAAAATGGAGCCGGATTGCGACCATGTCGGCCAGGAAAGGAAATGCAGTTCCTGAACTTCAAGGCCTGTGTCGCCAGTACCGGTCCCGAGGCACATCGTGAACCACTGATTGCAGTTATCGAGGTAGTTCGGGCTCCGCAACCACTGCATGAAGGCCCGGTGCTGATCCCTGGTGAATATCCACGTAAGAGAAAAGGTGGTCTTCAGGTCATCGGTGAGCTTCTGAAATATTGGCGCGCCGACCGCTGGCTGGTCCGTCCGAAACCCGGTATCGGTCGACGGCGTTTTTCCTTTTTGCGCCAGGGGAAGCCAGTCAGGATATGGAATAGGCATAGTTAGCTCCTTGCCTTACGTGGTGCCTGGTGATTTCGCTGTATGGCCTGACTGGCAGGACCACCGTTATCGAGGTCATAGACGAATGCATCCACCGTCCAACCTCCATTTCCGTCTGGTGTTGCCTGCGCATCTACGTTTGACGACGTATAGTTGTTGATATTGACCACTACTCCACCACCTCCGCCATTCGTCAGATCCTTATTGCTAATCACCTTTCCGTTGTCGCCGGGGATCATGTACTGACTGCCATTGCTGGCCTGGTAGATTTCAGGCATGCCGC
This sequence comes from Enterobacter sp. V89_11, assembly GCF_029967775.1. NCBI lineage: Bacteria > Pseudomonadati > Pseudomonadota > Gammaproteobacteria > Enterobacterales > Enterobacteriaceae > Enterobacter > Enterobacter sp. V89_11. The sequence continues at coordinate 180,256 of NZ_JASCAN010000023.1, forward strand.
CCTCGCCTACCTGGTACATAGAGCCAGCTGATACAGGACCGCCATTTTTACGCTTACCTGCGATACCACCAGCCATCGCCATGGCGGCAATAACTGCACCGATACCAATGGCCGCAGCACCACCGAACGAGCCGATAGATGCCACAATGGCTGCAGGTGTCCACGCAGCAGTAGTTGCCGCTGCAGAAGAGACGCTCGCTGCGGTAGTTGTCGCCGTACCGGCTACAGCCGCCGAAGTTGTAGCTGCAGTAGCGGCTATCTGTGCGCTGCTGCCAGTAACTGCGGCCTTCACCCACTCCATGCCCATCTGCACGAACGTATTTACAACGCTGTTTAGCACAGTGCTACCGATGGATTGCAGGGCTTCAGAAGCTGACATGCTGCCAGTAATAATCCCTGTCAGGGCGTTTGATGCGTTGTTGCCGAATGCTTCAAAGGCTGCAGATGCGGCCTGCGTGGCAAGGTTTTGCTGAGACCACTCTTCCCACATGGCAGCATTACGCTGGTCCCGGTACTGCTGTTCAATCGCAGCACGGGCAGCTTCTGCCTCGCCAATTTTTTGCGGGTATAACTGGGCATATAACTGGATGTCAGCAATGTCTTTCTGATACTGGCTATCAAGACCGGCTGTTTTACTGGTCTTACCCTGGATCGAGCTGAATTTGTTAGCAGCTTCAGTGCGCTCCCGCTCTGCTTTTGCCTGCTCACGCAGTGCATTAGCATTATCCCAGGCTTTTCCTGCCAGTTGCCCGGCGAGCATGATTTGCTCTTGCGAAGCAGTATTACCGAGAGACTGCTGTGCGTTCAGTACGGCCTGCGCGCGCGACAGTTCGCCTACACTGCCCGCAGACAGCTCGGCCTTTTGCTTCAGTTCATCCAGTTTTTGGTTAACGGACTCCTGCGCTTTGGCGTATTGCTCAGCATCTTTCTGGGCTGCGGACTTACCGCCTTTTGCCTTGCTGCCGGCGGTAGTTCCGGTGGTTTTTATCTCGATCGGCTTTGTGTTAGCTGCGGTTTTCGAGGCTTTCGTGACAGCATCCAGATCGCCAACCAGCATAGCGGCTTTATTACTCAAACCAGCCAGCGCTTTGTTTTGGGCTTCCCACCCGTCCAGACCGAGCCATGACCATGTGCGGGCCCGGCGCGTGAACATTTCCGCGGTACTGTTCAGATCTGAGATCTGTGAATCGGCAGAGATGGCTTTGCCGGCAAGTCTGTCCAGCGCAGCAGTCAAAGAGTCAATCACAGCAACCATGCCAGAGCTTGCGCCCGTTGCCTGGTTTACCGAATCTATCATCGACAGGAAAGAGTTTGTCAGCGCAGTGTTTGCCTGTGAAAGCGTACGCGGCAGCTTCTCGAACTCAGCATTCACTGAACCGGTTTGTTTCTGAATGGCGTTTAGCGCGTCCTCAGCGGTTAGTTTCCCGTCCAACATAAGCTGACGTAACTGTCCGATGCTGACACCCATTCCCGCGGCGATCTGGCGAGCCAGTTCCGGCATCTGCTCAAGGATGGAGTTGAATTCCTCAGCCCGGACCGTGCCAGAAGATATAGACTGGCCGAACTGGCGGAGCGCATTAGCCATTTCCTCTGATGAGGATCCACCGATGCGCCCGATTTTTTGAAGCGTCTCGGTCAGCTGTAAAATCTGACCGTTTGTCGCACCGGTATCGCGCAACGCCGTGCTCAGGGTTTCCCAAAGCTTTTCCGTGTCCTGAAGCGACCCGCCTGTAGCTGAGCTGATACGCATCAGACTCTGCATTGTCTGTGAGGCCGCGGCGGCGCTACCGGTTAGTCGTTCAATTCTTGCATTCAACTGACTCATGTTGTCAGCAGCAACGAGAAACGCCTTACCCCAGTCAACAACCAGTGACGCTGCAATGGCACCTGCTACGCGGTTGATATTCGTTTGCAGCTCATCCATCTTTTTGGCTGCATTCGTGGCAGAGTTGCCAATAGAGTCGAGCGACTTATTGGCCTTTCCCTGCGCCTTCAGCAAGCCAGAAACATCGGCTTCGATGTCGTAATAAATCTCGCCTGCTTTTTCAGACATCAGTTTTCTCCGGGCATAAAAAAACCCGCCGTAGCGGGTCAGGTTTTTGACTTGTGCCTATGAATCTCTTCCTTGAAGAAATCAAATGTCCCTTTATTTGGGTCAATATTTTTTCTACAAGTGGTGAAGTCTTTTGAAAGTTGACTTCCATCGCCTTGTTCACTTAACGATTTTTCAGTTAATTCGATGACAGCTTGTGATGCATCAGAAAGGCAATTTACTTGTTGCTTCGCGAATTTAGTTAAAGTCCATTGGATACCATAAATGCTGGTAGGTACGCCAAAAATGATACCTAAAGCCCAGATGATAGCCTTTTGCTTAGGAGTTAGCATTTTATAACCCTGAGGAGGAAAGTTCAGATTATTCTAATCTTTCAAACACAATTAATTAACTCCTACAATTCGCAGTTCAGGTTTTTAAAAGGTTACGTTCGCGCTCAATCATTGCCTTCCATCGACGATCATCATCATCCATAACCGCGTCATACTCTTCCCTGGTGAAGCCTTTCTGGTCCGGGTATTTGGCGTTCAGCATCATGGCGAATTCGGTCATGGTTAGCTCCATCGCCTCTTCCTTGCTGATGCCAAAATGATTGCGGGCGGCCATGATGTATTCAGTCGCATGAAACTCAGAAGTCGTTTCCTTACTTTCGTTCTTCTGCAGCGTCCTGACTCTTGCCCGTCCGATGATGCCATGCATCATCAATGACTGAGCTATCAGAATGAGGTTCTCAGGAGGTAGCGAACCGCGGTGCCATACAAATGTACGTCGTCCAGTACGGGATAGCTCATGCCATCCAGTAAGCTCAGAAACATCCTCATCGCAGCAAGACTGGATGACGTTGATCGCAGAGAGTAAAGTTTCACGTAGAAACGCCGCTGAACCTGCAGCTTCAAGCGCCCAGAGAGGATGCGTTACATCTCCGAAGTAGTGTGCATAAAATCTTCTCTGATGCTCAGGTATAGCGCTGTGAATTTCGCGCGCTGCCTCAAGCATTTTCGCCACGTCATCATTGAAGAGTGCATAGAACGTGCGGACGATATGCCCTGGCTCGCCTATCCGCGTCATGTTACGGAACGACGGCCGGAAGAAAAACTCACGCTCGCCAGCGCCGATAACGCACTCGCCAATTTCTTTCAAAGGGGTCATATCGCTCTCCATAATCAGTATCAAGGGCAGCACGCCGCCCTTTGTAGTGATTACGGTGCGGCAGTTACGGTAACAGCGCAGGTGTCAGTAAAGTCACCGTCAGCCGTAGTTGCCGTAATAGTCGCGGTACCAGCAGCAACGGCAGTAACCAGACCGGTTGAACTGACTGTCGCAATGGAAGGTGCCGAAGTCGTCCAGGTGATAGACTTATTCGTAGCATCAACAGGCTGAACTGCGCCGCTGAGTTGCTGGGTTGCCCCGACGACCAGAGATGCAGTTGCCGGGGTTACTTCCACACCAGTGGCTGCGATGGAGTCAGCAACTTCAAACACAACTGTGTCAGCGTCGTAGACTTTCCACTCTCCGGAGAAGGTTGAGATATCGTTGGTACCGAAATCAGCGGACCATGAAGTGGTGTTCATGTACCCCTGGATATAAGTACCGGCGTTCTCACCCGCGAAGTCAAAGCGAACCCAGAGATTCGGCTGTCGACCGGCCTGGACTTCATCGAAAATATATTTCGAAAGCCTGAAAGCGCCGATCTCGTTGTCTTTATCAGACTTTCTAAGCTCCCCTTCACCGGAGATCGTCAGATCCATGTTGTTGACCAGGTTCTCCACCAGCCCTTTAGCATCATCTGCTTCAGAGTTGATGGTGTTCATCGAATAGTCGATGCCCTTGGTCGTCATAGCGCCGAGACGCTTCCACTCGGAAAGCGCGGGCACTGCGTCGGGGCAGCCAAAGGCCATGCGTAGCACAGCTACTTTCCCGATCAGCTTGCCAAAATCATTAGCACAGCCTTGCATGTGTACCTCTCAAATAAAAAAGGCCGCCGGATGGCAGCCTGATGGGTTGGTGATGGGGGTTATTCGCCGTATACGCACATAAACTGAAGCCGGAAGACCAGGCGGCCCTCTTCGGTCGGGATGGGTGCCGGCATGTTACCGAGGTTTTGAATCAGGCCAAGGCATTCATCAGTAATGTCGTTCTGTTCGACATAATTGATGATTTCCTGAGCCTTCTCTGCTGCTGCGCGTCGCTTGTCCTTGGCGGAGATGATATCCACCAGCACGTAGTGGTCAGACCCGAGGTCATTTCGGATGTCGGTACCGCCGTTGGGCCGGAACACGATGAATGCGTCAGTTAACTTCTTTGTATCGTCCCACGCCAACAACTGAACAATGAAGCCAGTGGTAAGCCCGGCATCAACGAAATAGTTACGCACGCGCTCGTACATGGCTGGTGTCATACTGAAAGCTCCTTGCGCATAACGGCATCAATCTGGCTGCGGGTGTCTTCAAAACCTTTTGTGAGGAACTCTTTGTGCGCGGTCGAACGGCGGAAGGTTTGCGGCACATTCGGGTCATGAACGAACACAGCGTAGTTCGCCGTGTATCCCACACGCCCTGTCAGACGAACGCCGTTATTTATCAACTCCCGATACTGGCTATTAAGCAGCGTTGAGGTGTCGATAGGCGTATAAAGCGCGGCCTGTGAGCTGCCGATTATCATCGCTGACTGTAATGCCCGGACAACCCTGCGCCCTTTCACATCGTTGATGATGCGATTGAGCCCGGCTTTCGACTGCTTAACGCCGCGCACTTTGACGCCCATGGTTTTCTCCAGGCAATAAAAAACCCCGCCTGAGCGAGGTTTGGTGTCATTTAAACGGTGAATCAAAAAGGGAGCATTGCGCAAATTTCAGTGTACCAACTATGAAAAGCAGGTAGATCATCTAAAAACCAGAAGCCTAAAACAATCATCGCCATGCCCATTACCATATGAAAGATAATGCTGAACCAGAATTCAATAGGCTTTTCATCCACGTGTATGTACTCCTTTCGGAGCGTTCCTTTGAATGTTTTGGTATAAACACCCCGACGACAGTAGACAAACGATTGTACCAAGGAGATTGGGCCAACCAAAAATACCGCGCACACCGTGAACCAATATTGAAATCCCATTACCTTTCAATCCACGTAATTTTTTCCCCTATTATTGCACAGGTTTATCAGATTCCAGTAAGGATGGCGTAATCATCAGTCATACGCTCGAACGTGTCGGCGTAGCGGATAACCTGCCGCACCTCGTCGGCACCGGCCACAACCGGGTCGGCTTCGGTCGATACGCCAATCAGCAGATAATCACCGGCAGCCGCCAGCGCAAATTCCGTCCAGACGGTGTTTTTCACGACGATTTCGGCGCCCAGGCTGGCTAACTTCTTGCTGAGTCCGCCCTCGTAGTCGCAGAGGATTTGTTCAGGCTCGGCATAGCCCAGCGGATCGCCGTATTCGTCATTGCCTTCCAGCTTTCGCCAGATGGTTGCCGTGGCTGTATATGACCAGTTCGCTACCGATGACATCAGCCCTCCTTCCAGCGCAGCACTTTCGCGCCAGTCGCCCGGATGCGCTCACAGTTGATGTGCCACTCGCCGTCAGATTTGACGTAGCCGGTAGTCTCACGGCCGGTATCGGTCATCACCCAGACGCGGGTGAACGAGCGCGGCAGACCTTGCTTAACTGATTTGTACGTCATAACGCATCACCTACCACTGTGAAACCGGTAAGTTTTTCGTCATCTTCATACACGGCTGCTGCGTAACCAGTTCCTGGCTTAGCCATGGCATTCACGAACCCGAGCACACCCATGGTGATGATGCCATCGCGAGACTGAGAGCAGACAAATGGGATGTCACTGCCGAGAAATGCGTCGTTGCATACCACCCGGTGATTGACCAGGTCAGCCGCCGCCGCAGGGTCTATCGCGAATAACTGGTTCAGTAGCTCGGCAATTTGTTTTGCTTCAAGCATCAGCAACATCCTACAACCATGAACAGGCCGACACTGTTACCGGCGCTTATTGGCAACTCACCGGTGCAGCCGCTGGTATCAAGCCGGGCCAGCGAGTCGCGCAGCCAGGTAATGCTGTCGTCGCCATATTCAAACGAACGGGATGCGCCAGACGGTGCACCCTGCGATTTGATGCGGCGTGCGCCGGACGACGTAGCCATAAGCGCGGCGGCATACATTAGGATCAACTTCGCGGTGCACTCGTCATAACCTGCACCATCGAGACACGGGATAATCTTGTTCACCACGCAGAGGATCGGCTCCAGCAACGCGCCCGGAATGGAATAACCCAATTCACCGAGGAACGCCTGCACGTCTGCCGCTGTGATTGGGTCAGCCATGGTTATTTTGCCTTCTTGATAGCTTCTGCCAGTGCGGCCTCTGCTTCGTCAGCGCGTTTGTTCGCGGATTCCAGCTCAGTTGCATGAGCCTGCTTCAGCTGCTCGAGGACATCTGCATGCTCTTTGTCTTTCGCATCAGCGTCTGACTGGGCCTGCTTCAGCTGCTCGAGGGCATCATTGAGCTTTGACTGCAAATCGGATGTACCGGATGCAACTGGCGCAGACGGTGTCGCCACTTCGAAGACGAGCTTTTCACCCTTCTTCTCGGTGGATTTCTCAACCTTGCCCTGCTCAATCCACTTTTCAGCGATTGAGTCATCGACGTCATAAACCTGTCCAGCCTCCAGCTTTTGAAGGCTGGCACCGGCAAAGAGGTTTGCTACCAATACCTTTACGAGTGCCATGTTTTTTCCTTAGCTTGAAGCGTGAATAACAGAGTAGTGACCGTTGATGTCCTGCTTGACCATCAGGCCAGCAGCCCCCCAGGTACGCCAAACGTAATCTGAGTTGTAGAACTGGCGCGGGTCTGCGACGGTACCGAAGGCCTGACCGACGATCGGTGCAATCACGCCAGCCTGCAGTGGCACGATTACGATTTCGTTGCCGGTCAGCTCAGCATCTTCTTTGATTGCCGAGATGCCTGACAGCTTGGAGATCTCTTCAAGCACAGTGCGTAGAGAGTTCACATCGAAGTACTGTTCCCAGTTGGACATGATTTCGCTGGATACGTACCATGTTTGCTGTCCGTACTGCATGTTTTGCAGCTTGAGGACGTCACGCAGGGCGATCGCCGCGGCACGCATGGCTTTCGGGTCGGTGCTGGTTGCAAAGTTAACCGTCAGTGAGACCTGCGCTACACGCTCATCATGACGCAGACCTTTCCAGGTCTTGTCATCGAATTTGATGTAGTTACCGTCCGCATCGCGGAAGCCTTCCCAGATGTAGTCGACATACTGGCGACGTACGTCATCGACAGAACCAGCCTGAGCGTCAGCAAGGGACGAGAGCGCAGAGCCTTTGTTGAATACCGGGTCACGCCAGTTGAACTTAAAGCCGCTGTCGTGGATCGGCACCATGGTGCCATCGAAGGTGTACGACTTCGCATCCAGCGCAGCACCAATCTGACCGGACATAGAAGTGTGGGCCCATCCACGGCCGCCGGTGCGAGCGTATTCGTACACAGACTCTTCCAGGTGAACTGAGCGAGACAGCGGCATCAGGTCGTTCAACAGCGTGAATTCGGTGTTCGGTTCGAATTGCTTCAGAACAGTCTGGTCATAGGCCTTATACAGACGGCGGATATCGTCGACTGCGTTAACAGCATTAAGCTCTGGCGTATCTTCCGCATCGCCACGCCATTTAGTGCGGGCAATGAAATCAGCGGCAGCCTGAGCGCTGGCATTGCGAGCTGAAGTCAGCTTTTTGAATTGAGAGGAGTTAACCTCAAGGTTCCCGGTTTCGGTCGCCTGCTTAGTGGAGAATACAAACATTCAGGTGCTCCTTATTTAATGACCACGCGCAGGAGGTCACCTGCCGTTGCAATGGTGTATGAGCGGTCTTCTTCTACGTAGCAGCGGACCGATTCACCAGTACCGACAGCTTTAACTCGACCGTTGGCCACAGAGAGTGGCTGCCCTTTTGTGTAAGTGCCTGCTGCAGCTGGAACGTTGAAGAAAACGCCTGGAGTTGGGTGGAAAGCAACAACCCAGTCGCCAGCCTTGATGATGTCATCTACGGTTTTACAACGCAGGTAGTCATAGTTGGCTACGTAGAGGATCGCGGTTTCATTACCATCCACGGAGGCAGTGAATTTCTTCGTAGTGTTATCGAAGAAACCAATCGTGCCTGGAGGCGTATCAGCGGCTGCTGCACCTTCACGGTGAAGTTGTGGGTTTGCGAAGATACCGCCCGCGTGAATTACGTGTTTTCCGTCTTTAGCCATTTTTTACTCCGGCATTTCGCTGACTGATTGGGTGTTGGTTGCCTGGCGGAATGCACCGTTCAGGCCGAAAGAGGTCTGGCACTTGGCGTACATCGCGTCGAGAGCCTTACCGTCCAGATCTGCGACTTCGTCATCGCTCATGTTCATCGCCAGCTTCACAGCTGCGCGCTTTTCACCTTTCTCTTTGTCGGCGTTAGCGTTCAGGCTGTTGAAAACGACGTCCACGCGATCCGCGAGTTTCTGCGCCCACGCTGGCATCTCTTCGCTGTTGGTGGCCTGCTCTTTAGCCTTCTTGTCATCCGCTTCTTTCTTCTCACGTGCGGCCTTCTCTTCGGGCGTTTCTTCTTTGCTGTCGGCGTTTTCTGCCAGCATCTGGTTATATGCGTCCATCAGTTCGGCATCGGTTTTACCGTCAACCGATTTACCTTTGGCCTTCAGCGCATTAACGATGAGCTCTTTCATCGGGTCTGTTTCCTTCTGGGTTGAATCGCTGTTGGCGCCGAAAAACGCCTTTAGCTGGTTGAAAAATGTTTTGAATGCGGGGTCTTGCTGGTCTGGGGTAGCGGACTCTTCGAGATTAACGACCTCGATTTCGAGTTCATCACCCTCGGCGTTAACGAAGATGCCAACACCCTCTTCCGGCGTTCCAGCGCCAGGCTCATCAAGCAGCACGGCCACATGGTCAAACATCATGTTTGTGGCGATCTCGTTGTACTTCTTGCCCTTCGATTCGCCGTTGGCGGCGATTCCGGAATACAGAAGGCCTGTGGAGATGTGGATCGGGTCGGAGTTGGTGCCAGCCAGCATCTCATCCAGGCGGTTAATCAGGCGCTTGCCCTTGTCGCTAGACTCGGCGTACTGACGGTTAACGTACATGTCGCCCATCACCTTCCCGTCTTTGTGGCTGACGTTCTGTAGCCAAGCTCCGACGTGGTACTCGTTTACCGCCCGGACATCGCGCGCCGAAACATGCTTGCCGTCCACTTTCGGGTGGCCCAGCGGCATCGGGTTACGCTCGAGCGTGTTGTAGGCCTTTTCGATTTCTGCTGCCGGGTACAACTTCCGGTTCATCACAATATCGTCCACGACAGGCGTGATGCCGCGAACCACGATATGTGGCTTGCCGTCGATGGTTTCAGTGGTGATGTTTGAAGCGGAGTTGACGACGGTCAGCACGTTAACGCGGTTGCGTTTCATGCTGGATCCTCGTTAAGTTATGTTTATTCAAACAAAAGGGGTGAGATGATGATTAAAAAGGCCATGCTAATTGGCGCCATTGGTTTGTTCGGTGCGCAGGAAGCGCAGGCAAATTTTTATACAGGGAATCAGCTTTTTGCCTGGGGCGAATCCTTGATGAGAGTCAGAGAAAACAGAATAATGGGTTCTGATATCAGCGACGCAAACATGTATTATGGATACGTATCAGGAGTTTACGATCTAGGTAGCGGTGTACTTTTTTGCGCCAGCAATCAACTTAATCTGAACCAGATTTCTGATGTCGTATATCAATACTTGAAGCAAAACCCTAAACGCCGGGCTGAAAACGCTTCTGATTTAGCAGTTGACGCTCTTAGTGAGGCGTTCCCTTGTAAGAAATAGTTCCGACAAGCGCCTTCGTTTAGATTTTTCGTAACATAGGCGCTCTACAGCACCATGGGAAATAGTCCAGCGCAGTTACGCACTGATAGCGCACAGTCCGACCGCACCCACAACACCAATAGACTGTCATGCAATGTCCTCATTGGTGGAAATCTGGTAAAAAAAAGGCCGCCGAAGCGACCATTTAGTTATTTATTAAAACATCAATCCTATCGTGAATACTATCAATGTATGCCTCAACACCTGGGTGAGGATAACCATAGTAGTAATCAGAAGGATCTTCACTGATGGTGTTATGAACGATGTCATTAGTGCGATCTATAAGCAATTTTTTATATTGCTCATTAGGAACATAGATTCTTTCCACATCATCCAAGGGAAGCTCCGGTTCGTTAAGTCGCCACTCTCGCTCCCAGGTGAAATCAATTCCATAGGGTGCCTTTTCTGACTTCGCATCCAAATCGAAGGGCATGAAACGCCAATGAATACTCTCATCTATAAGTTGCTTATCAGCTATCGGTGAATAGATTACTGGGCGTCCGCCGGCAGAAAACACACTTCGCTTTGAGAGTTGAAACCCAAATGGTTGATATTTAGAAGTGTCTTCATTAATTGTATATTTTGTTGATTCTGTAAAACATATGCATTCATGGCCACCTATTTCAATTGTGATACCGGCTCTGATCACACCATCATTTATGATTTTGATAAGGACTTCAAATGCAGCATCGTAGTCGCGATTGTTATCTTTCATGAAAGGGTTTGCTTTTATCCAGTGATAAAGGAAACCCGAATAGTCATTTCTCTTGGCCATACTCTCCCCCTTGGAAAGTATGAATTTATATACTAATCAACAGAAAACCAAGACTTTCTCTCTTTCTTCATCTTTTCCTCCAGACCCTCATTGAAGATGCTGCCGTCGTCGTTGAGCAGCACCGGAATCTGGCTGCAATAGCAGTTGTACCGATTGCCTTTCTCAGCGTAGAAGTCCCGCACCTCTTCGGTGGTGTAGACCTTGCCATGACGGCTGGCGTGCCAGGGGCGAGTGGCGGGCTTGAGTGCCGACAGCCACATCAGGCCAGTATTTAGACCCAGCCTCTCGGATGCCCAGTCAGTTTCACTCCACTGCGCCTGTCGCAGCGCGCCGACCTGCTCAGTCTGAGCGATAGTCTTTGCCTTCGACATTGATACATCGAGGCGCTTACTGACGATGCTTGCCGTCTCTCGCGGGTTAATGCCACGACCGATAGAGTCTGCAATGACATTGGCAAGGTCTGCACGCGCGGTGTCACTGATGCCCTTCCAGTCGCTGTACGTGCTAACGTAGGCGCTGGATATCTGGTTCTGATAAGCCGGGCTGGATAGTAACTGCATCAGCGTAGTCTGGCTGGCATATACTGGTGACTGCACTGAGAGGTTTGTGTAGGCATTCAGCGTGCCGCGCTCATATTCTGCGGTGACGTAATCCATCGCCCACAGGTTATGGCTGCCTCCGTCGAGCAAAGCATCGTCCAGGATGGTTTTAACAACCTGAAGCAGGCTTGCCAACTCTGCCGCGTTCATGTCATAGATGAACTTTCCGGCATTCACCTGATACAGCGAAGGCTCAGTGCCATCGTTGTTGCACATCATCCAGGTCCGTTCGGCGTTAGTCTCTCGCTCCTGACCGGTAAGACGCAGATCAAACAGCGCCTTTAGCCTGCGCTTGATGTTCAGATACCGGCCTTCGATATCATTGAACATCCTGCTAACCTGCCGCGATGATTGCGTCGGATCAGCTTTGTTACGCGGTACGATTGGCGTCCCGATTCTCATCTTTTGGGTTGAGAGGATCATCGGTCGTTACCTTTTGTTGGGGGTCTGGAGTCTTAACCTCTTTGCGTGGCTCAAGCTCACCCACTGCTCGGATTTCGTTTTCATCCACTGCCGGTGTTCCGTATGCCTGCTGGGTGTCTTTCGCTACTGCGGCCATTGCCTGCATGTTGGCAATCTTCTCTTTCTCGCTCGGCGCGAGCAGATCTGACCATGCCAGCGTGACCTCTCCTGATGATGGAGGGTCAATGACACCAACGGTCCAGAAGCTCTTAAGCACGCTCTCAACCACCGTTGACTGGAATCCCCAGCGGCGGCCATTACATCGCTTTGCCCATTCCGTCTTATCTTCATCTGAAGCAAGGCGGCCAGTCTGCTGTCCAAACTGCATCGTGAAAGGGCTTTGGATTGAGGCAGAAAATTCGTTAGCGGTAACTTCCCATGAAGGTTTTGGATCTGCTGGCGCCACCGATAACACCGAAGGCGTACCGGCCTGCATCACCAGGGCAGCATCTGTTCCTCGGTTCATCTTGGAGACTTTATCGTTCAGCGCTTCTCCAAGGTCTTTATATCCAGCATCTGTGGCTTGCTTAGATAGATTCGCTATACCGGTTTCTTTATCAAAAGCTATCGCTAGCTGTCGACTGGCGTTCTTTAGAAACCCTTCAGCACTACCACCGGAAATCTTTTCAAGATCGAGAAGTTTGTTATATCCAGCGCGCAGGAAAGGCACGCCTGATAGCATGTTCTCGTCTTCAGAGCCTTCGCAAAGGATGATGATTCGCTCGGGATGAACAGTTACGCCGCGCACCGGGCCATACGTGCCATCATCCCCTACTGGCTGCTCGTTGAAGTTGTACGAAACCGGCTGACCGTATGTTTCTGAAAGCGTATCGGTATCGAAGTTGCCCGGCTTTATCTGAGACTCCCAGGCAGGGATAAGCTTAACGATAGCTTTATCTTTCAGCCGTGACACCACCGTCCTGTCTACAGGCTCGAACCACTCTCTTCCGTCACGAAACTGGATGAGCAATGCCGAGTACCGGCCAACAAGGTTGCGGCGATCCGCATCCTTTATCTTTGGCCAATGCTTCTTCATTAGTTTGGTGACCGATTTTTCCCACTGGGTGGTTTCGGTGGACTCCTTCGAACCATCTCCATCGATAATCGTCGGATTATCTACCCAGCAAGAATCGAGGAGCTTATGCACAGCTGCAAACGCAACCGCGTTACGCTCATAGGCTCGATAGTAGCGGTCGAACTCGAGGTTGTTTGGATAGCCGAATTCATCCCATAGTTTCGTGCGCTTGGTGTTTCCCGGCTGGCCTGCGTACAGCATGCGCTGCCGCCCGATAGCATCAGCAAGGGCGTTAACGAGGAAGTGTTCCCCGGTGCTTAATTCACTCACTGATGAGCTCCTTAGAAGAATACTGCGCCGACCTGCTTATGGTTGTTCTTCGCTACTGCAAAGTAGCGGAAGCTGTCAGCACCGTGTGATGTGAAGTCATGAAGCGGTTTATCTTTCCAGCAGCCGCGCTTGTCATCCCACTCTTTGCGATAACCTTCGAGGTGAGATATGCCCTCGGCACACTTCTCCTCATCGAATACACAGGATGGGAGAATTTCACGCACCGACTCAATGCCGGTATCGACACCAGTTTTAGGCACAACGTTGAATGTCATCGAGTACACCTGGCCGTCGATTTCATAGCCTTCCTGCGCAAGCTCTTTGCGCGATTTGGCGTCAGCGCCGAACTCGCGGTTTTCGATGTCGTGCGGCCCCCAGTGCTCGCCGTACTCATACCCACGGTCTTTCAGCACCTTCATATAGTGCCTCAGGCCTTCGCCGGAATTTTCGTAGTAGTCGATGACATGGAACTCGGTACCCACCTCGCGAACGAACCAGATAGCTGTGGAGTCGCCCACGCCGATATCCCAGAACGTGTGTACCGGAAGGTGCGAGTTATCCGGGATTTGGCCGATACGCTTGTTGGTGTAGAGCCAGCGGAACTGCTTGGCGTAATACGCGCCCTCGACCGACTGCTGGAACGCTTCGGCCGGAATGGTCGGGTATTCGCGCTTCATGTCGTCGCCGAGCGTTTTCTCTTTGGCGTAGTACCAGGCTTTCTGGCGTTCGTTGACGACTACGCCGTGCTTCGCCTCCATTTCAGCGAAGTAATCAATCAGGCGTACCGGCAGTGATTCCACCGGGTCAATTGCGTACTGCGGATTCTTCCACCAGGAGAAGAAGAAAAACTTCCAGTCGAGGTTGGACAGTTCCTTACCCTGCAGCATGGCCTTCTCAGCCTCAGTGCAGTAGTCATAGAAATAACCAGCCCGCCCCTCAGCAGTACTCTCAAGCGTAATTACGCCACCAAGCGGCACAGCTTCGAAAGCACCGGTAACAATCTCCTTAGCCTTCTCTGGATACTTGGCACATATCTTCCCGAACTCTGATACGTGCAGGCTGTACAGCGTGCCGCCTCGGAAGGATGTTGACACTGTTACACTGCCGCCTTTCGCGAATACGTACTCGCTGGTCGTCTCTTTGACGAGAGGATTGGCCAGCTTGATATCGTCAGGCATCCGCTGATATGCAAACTGCGTTTTGTTTCGGAAAAGCCTTTCTGCATCCGGAAGTGAGTGAGCGATCAGGGCGCATTCTTTTTTATGGAAGATCGCCAAATCAAGCTGGATGATGCACACCTCTGTGGTGAAACCGAGTTGGCGTGCTTTAAGTATTACGTTGCGGTCGTGCATGCCGTCGAAATACTCCAGTTGCTCCGGAGTCATCTTAAACGTTACACACTTTCCGTTTTTATCTTTGATTTTGTACAGGTGGTTGAGACGCCATAGCCTGTTTTTCAGGAGCGCTTTCTGCTTTTCAGTTAACACAGTCACTCCTTACAGGTCTTCATCTCCTATCTCGTCCATGACAGATGCAACTGAGCTCACGGCAAGGCCGCCTGAGTGTTCAACCTTCTGCTTATTCGTGTACGCATCCCCGCACTCTTTGGCGGCCTGCTCCATAAGGGAGGCCGCCAGCGCCATATTTCGCATGCTCTCGGCCTTTGTCATCATCCGGTCAAGCGCACGGAGGCGATAGGCTTTGTTGGCGATCGGGATGTCGCTTAATTCTGTCTGGAAGCGTTTACGGGTTTCGTGAAATAGCTCAACCCATTTCTGCGCCAGCCCCCTGCCGTTTGCTTTCGTCGGGTCGTGAGATTCGACCTGCTGACGAGTGATGTTCAGGTCAAATTCTTTTTTGACCAGCTCCACCACCTGAGATGGAGTATCGAAGCAGGCAAGAGACTGAACGATGAAGGCTTTGACCTCACCTTTCAGTGTCGCCATTGATTACCTGCCTGTCATAATCAGTCATATTGTTAGGCCAGCTTTAGCATGCATGTACCGCATGACCTGGCTATATCGATGTGAGCCACTTCTGCTGGCGCATTGGCCGCATCAACGAGCTCCTGTACTTCTTTGCTGGCACCGTAACGACGTACGACTCCAGTGAATTCTTCGACGTCGTGGCCGCGCAGTGTGAGCACTGGCTGCCCGGTCTCTTTGTTGAATTTAGGCGCGCCGAAATCATCGGTGGCCTGGGCGATGTGGTAAAGCTCATGCTCTACCAGCGCGCAGAATTCGAGGTCACTGCATTGCGTGCAGTAATCAGCTGCCAGCGTGATGATGAATTTCGGGATGCGCCCGAACCATTCATGCATCTGCTGTTCCATTCTGGCCTTCTGCCAGCCACCGGCGCGGAGCATTACCTGTTCGGCCTGACCGAGGACTAAACGCCCTTTCTTCGCGAACGAATCTGAAGCCCACATGAAGCAGATATCAGCATCAATCAGGTGTTTGTGGTCAGGGTTATGGATTCTTCCGGTATCGCTGAGGATTTGGCGACTTATCCACTCATGCACTTCGTTTGCAGGAATCAGCCTGGTGAATGGCTGCCAGTTGTCGGAGTCGATGAAGTTAACTGGCGGGTATGGCCTGCGCTCGTCATCGTTTTGCATTTCCACTCCGTTGCGCCAAAGATTGGGCGGATGTATCGTTGTAAAAAAAATGTGAATCACCGACAAGCAACGAGGCTTACATGGGAACATCATTCTGGTTAACAGTTGGAACCAGCGCACTGATCGGTGCGTGTTTAACAGGACTTTGGAATATCGTAAAAGATATTCTTTCACGCAGAGCTGAGGCCAAAGCTCTTGAGAACGGTTTAATCGCTGAAGTTAAAACACTTTCCCATCTGTTACAGGTTCGGCGATATAAAAAGACGCTGGAAGATACGCTACAAGAAATGATTGCTAACAATCAGGATACTGTTGAGTTTAGCGTTTTTATCCATGACAATTTCAATCCTGTTTACAGAGCTAACGTTCAAAAAATTGGCATGCTAGACAATGGGTTAGTAGAGCATATTGTCAAATATCATGCTTACCTGTTTGCCTTGGTATGTGACTTACATGAGAAGTCTATTTTGGCAAAGGATGGTTATACTCAAGATGCATTAAAAGAGATGGTGCAAATTTTAAATGATGCAGAGGCTATCTCAGATAAAATTGCAAATTATAAATAGTTTTTTTAACCACTCGTCACTTCTGCTACTCCGGACAGGTACGCTATTCTGATCTCCTCCAGTCCAGCCCAGTCCGGTTTGCTCATTCGTTACTCCGTCGTTTGTTCTGCTGGCTGTTCTGGTTGATCTGCCGGTACTGGCGTGAACTGCACACGCTTCACATCGGCTGGAGCGAAATACAGCCACTCGCCCGTCTCTGTCGCCAGCGGCACAAAGCCGTTAACCAGCTCAGGCTGACGTCGTGACATCTTGCCCGTGAAGGTTTCGCCTGTTTGGGTGGTTAGCGTGATTTGGTAGATGTCTGACATTGAGAGCCTTTTTATCCGCTTATGTGGATATTGCCATTACGATGGGCCTACCCATGATGATGGCAACAAAAAACCGCCCGAAGGCGGTGTAGGTGAAAGGCAGACCAGGTTAACGCGAATTACTGAAGCATCCGAGTGCCTATCAGCCCTAGGCCAATATGGTCCGTACGCAACAACGTCACCTGAGCCCCCTGGCTCTTCATGCATTAACCAAACAGCTCGACCTGAATGGCGGGAGACTCCAACGTCCCAGACGCGGGTGGTAAAACTCTCAAGATGGTCGCCCATCCCGGAAATTCTCCCTTCTCACTAGCCTTTCGAGTTCTGTTACCCCTGGCTCAGGAACCCTGACGTCGAGATCAACGGTTGCTTAAGGGGAAGTCCAAAAACTGGGTCAAAAAGACCTCCATGAACTTTCCGTGGGTTAACAAACAGATGTTAGCGAAACGGAGACATGAATCAAGCATTTTTATTGCTGACTGAGAACCCTATTTTTTTCTATATCTCTTATCCCCGCCTTATCCAGATTGCACTGCCCCAGCGCCGTATAGAGTTGCGCGTTTAACTCCAGACTTGCCTGCCACGTGAACGGAACCACCATTCCGGGGATCGGCGTGTCAGCGGTCAGGTCAGCGCTTATCGGCACCACTGGAGCCGGAACGTAAACTGTCTGCGTATTCCCGCAGGCTGTCAGCAGCGGCAGAAGGAACAAGCTGGTTAGCACACGGATCGCCTTCAAGCGCCTGCCTGATGTAAACAATGCGCGTCTCGCCTTTTTTGGCCAGTTCGTTCTTTGCATTCTGGGTAGCCTGTGAGATGTCACGGATGAGGTTCATCGCTGTGATCACGTTGCCGGTGATCGCCTCTGATGTTTCGGCCCGGACCTTCGCTTTATCGCGCTGGTCTTTGTAGGTAATGGCGTTGTCGCGGTAGTGGTTCACGAAGAACGCCAGCACGCCGATTACCGCTATAACCAGCAACTGCAACCAGTAGCGTTTAACCAGCGCGCCAATCACGACAGGAACAGAGCGCGCTCTGCCTCGCGGCGACGGGTAAGCCCGTTCAGGACTTTTCCACCAGCTTTATTCCAGCGCAGGAACTCATCAGCAGCACCAGCGTAATCCTCGACGTTGAGTTTTCGCAGAAGGGTCGATGTCGACAAAGACCGGGCGCCGAGGTTATAGGTGAACGACACCAGGGCATCGAATTGCCCCTGAGTCAGGCCAACTTTGACCAGGCGTGACACGTCACTTTCGTAGCTGACAAGTCCGGTCTTCAGCAGGCGTTCTGCCGTTTCCTGCTTAATCGCCATCCCGGCGCGGATCTGTTTTCCGTCGACAGGCTGAGTCCAGCCATATCCGATAGTCCACACGCCGACACTGTCCTGGTAGGCGGTTAGCTTGCAGCCTTCGAACTGCTTGATCAGGGCAATGCCTTTATCACTGGTTTGCATCACCGCCTCCAAAGCGAGAATTAAACACCCGGGAAGCCATAACCTTAACCTGCTCTACCCCAACAAACCCGAGCGCGCCACCTATAGCAATAGACAGGGACTGCGGGAGATTGAAGTAATCAAGAGCTGACACAGCGGTAAGGGTTAGGGCTCCGCAGATTGCTCCTTCAAGAATCATTTTCTTCCAACCGCCACCGCCGTAAGCGATTCGCATGGCGGCCATGACAACCGATAGCAATACGGCACCCATCGGCGTTTCGCCACGCCACCAACTGTGGAGTAGTTCGATAAACTCCGTCCAGGAGTGGGGATCGTTATGCATTTTCATAGTCTCTAACCTCCGGCTTAAAAGCGGGGGCTGTGTGTTTGAAAGGGGTCAGGCCCTCGGGACGATTTAACAAGTAGGCGTGTCGATGATGGTTCCCAGAGCCTGAAATAAAAAACCCGGCGACAGGCCGGGAATATGAGGGTAAGGCAATGTTGGCTCTCTGGCCGAAGGGTCCCAGGTAGTGGGTTCTGTGTGTGATGACCGGTACTGTTGTTCCGGCATTGGGAGCCACCCCATCATGTTGGGTTATGAGCCCTTCACGCCAATGCTCTTTCCTGTTGTGCAGATACAAAAAAGGCCGCTTTTCTGCGGCCTCAGTGCATTCATAATACTAATTATCTGGATTCCAGATAGTTTCATCCAACTCGAAAACTAGACACCTTTTAGATTTATCCAGAGAAAATTCTGCAGTTCTTGCTTCTTGATCTAAATAATCCCTATCCTTACAACCTTCGAAATACTGAACATCAACCTCAAACTCAAAAGAGCCAGCATTATCGCCTTTTTCATACCAGACTTCGGTCACCTCAAAGCTGTCTGATTGATAGGTATATCGTGCATCGCCACGATAATCAGCCATGACATAACCTTCAAAGTAATGTGCATGCTGCTTTATAAGATCTCTAAATGCTGCTTCTGTATTTGAAAAATCATCAGGAACATAGATCTCATATCTTTTGGTGCCCATTGGGAAAACCTTAGAGTTTGATATTAGAGCAAATATTAAAACAAAAGCCACCGGCTTTAACCAGTGGCTTGAAAGGCTTTTCCTGACACTGCAGATAACAATGGCACAATATCAGATTTACATGAAATGTATGCTATTTAATTGACTTTTGCAATACCCTGCTGCGAAAAAGTAGCCTTTTGTTGCGATCGTGTTCTCACAGCGCTGCGAAGAGAGTCACCATCAAGCCTCTTAAAGATGGCGCACATGGCCCGCCAGTATTCTGCGTAGTTATGGCACCAGTTATCCGGTTTTACTCCACATAGAGTCGCCAGGTCCTGGTGCTGATACTCGTCCTTTCCCGCCAGCTCTGCTTTTACGTCCTGCGCCGCCAGCCAGATAAGTTTCTTCAGCCGCTCCATCGTCTTGCCGGCCACCTTTTTAGTACCGAGTTGTTCCCGGAACTCTCCCCATGCCCACTGGGTTATCGCTACCTGGTACTCGAAGCGGATGTTCTCGCTGTAGTTCCACAGCAGCCATGCTTTCTGGTGATCTTCCAACGACAGCAAAGCGCGGCGCCATGAGGCGGTAACAAACTCAACCGGACCCACCAGCGCGATGGATGAGCCTTTGGCCCGTGACTGGCTGCCGCTCATCGGTGGGCCGTCCGGGTTGACCATGCGCTGCTTATCTTTGTCGAATACTTTTTTCCGTCCCCGGCTGCGTGCCGTCGCGGTGAGTTGCGCGTTCTCGGCGAAGGCCATCAGCTGCCCTTTCGTCGCCCCGCTCAGATCTGCGGTCGCCACAATGAGCTGCTGACGTACGTATTCCAGTTGCTGATTGTTCATTGTGCGGCTCCTGCAGAATGATAGATGCGAACGAAGTTACGGAGAATTCGGTAATCCACCAGCACGGAACCCGGGCGGCGGTAAATCCGGAGGCGCTGCCAGCGAGTACGGAAAATCTCTAACGTTTCTGGCTTCATGCTGCCTCCATTTCGGTTATTGTCAGCTCGAGCTTCCCACCTTTGACGATCGGCATTCTCTTCACGCTGTAGTAGTCGACTTGCTGGTCATCGAGCCAGAACCCGGACTTAGTCAGCGCGTCAAATGCGGCCTTTTGCAGGTTGTCCAAGTCACGGCGGCGGCGATCCGGCATGTGGCACTCGATGCGGATTTTCACGGACGCGGTCAGGCCGATATCCAGCATTGAGTCCTTGATGATTCTGGCGACGCTATCGCGGTACGCGTGCCCTTCTGCGCTGATATGCGCGCGCCCGCGGTTATGTCGGTAGTAGCGGTTGTTGCTTGGCGGCCACGGGAGACTGATGCGATATTCATTCATGCTTTTACGAGCCCCTCTTTTAGCCAGATAACCTGCGTGCGGGCCATGCCCTCCAGCGCGCACTCCTTTGCATATTCGGCATCGACCAGACGAGTACGGCGATCAATCTCGTCGTGGCAGCTGCTGCAGGCGATGGTTGCGATCAGGTCTGGGGGCTTTATTCCGGTACCGCAGAGGCCAGCAATACGGATGTGGGCCAGTACCGAGGTTTCGGGATTGCCGTTACATACGCCAGGGATGCGAACCTGGCATTCGCGGCCGCGTGCCGCTTTGCACAAATTAGCCATGCGCCCTCCGTGCCGCGAGACGCAGCCATTTCTGATCCACCAGGCGGGCGGTGTAGTCCTTCAGGGTCGGGATGTCGGACGGCTTAACCGCGGGCTTACGCTGGCGGCGCGCCGGAACGCGGAATATTTCGTTGGTGATGACGCGTGCGAGAGGACTACCCACGGGAAGCCCTCCACTTTTGCGCCCAGGCGATGCGCTTACTGGATACTTCGGAGAACTTCACGCCGCGGTTGGTGCCGAACCAGTAAATCGCCTCGATGACGTCGACCATGTAGCGCTTGCTGGATTTTGATGTGCGAACGCCGAAATAAACGCGGCCGCCGTTGATTCCCGGCGCGGATTTCTGTTCCTGGTCCTGAGTCTGATTCACCAGAACGGTGATCAGGTCCTTCCACTCTTCGCGGGTCAGCTTTTCACCGTGCCAGACAACCTGATCAGACAGGTCTTTCAGCAGCGGCCACATCAGGCGGTTCTGTTTGTCAGTGCGGGTCTCTTCCCGGGCCTCAACCACCATCGGCGCTCGAGGGTTAACTGGCAGGGTGCGAATGTACGCTATGAGGTTGTCTTTAACGGTGTCGTTAACGATGCAGTAGTGCTGTTTCATACGCCACCCCCGAGAGGTAACGCAGAATGCAGAAAATCGCAGGTGCATTTCTGCATCTGTGACAAGGTGAGGAGTTCAGATTGTGGTCGCATTTAAGTCCCCTTAAATGCGCAGAAGTCACCGGAGTTGTTCAGGCCCCGATGACTTAATTATGGCGGGATGATTGCTGGAAATCAAATCGCTTTCACGGCTTCAGGTAAGCCTTCAATTTTTCGATTTGGCTTTCTCGGTAGGCTATCTCTTTAGCGATCTCATCCAGACGACCTTTATTATATTCACCCTCAAGAGCGTCCTCACATATAGCGGTTTCTTCTTCCAAAAGTTCTCTAATTTTTCGCTGATGATGTGCTATTCCCTGCCTTGCACCTTCAGGGGTAGATTCAAATTCTATCGTCATTTTGCATCCTCCTGTTTCAGATAAACCAGATCGATACCTTTCGGTAAAGTTATCGACTGCTCACGATAAAACTTCAGAAGCTCAAGAAAGTAGTCCCGCAATTGCTCTGGCTGTTCTCGCATCACCACCTCAGCAATAACCGGCATGTTCAGACGCTCTTTGTACGCCACGCCGGAGGCTGCAAGGTCAACGTTAACCTTGTCGCGTTCTACCTGCGGCTTCGCTGCTATGTTCCAGTCAGACATATTACACCCCTACCAAAAATGGATAATTGGCATTCATTTAACGGTATGAGATAAATCTTATCAATGCCAAATATGGCGGGATGGCTGAGCGGCCGAAAGCGGCGCATTGATACTGCGCAAACCGGAAACGGTTCGTGGGTTCGAATCCCACTCCCATTAAAGGGGTCGACAAATGTCGGCCCCTTCTTATTTATCACCCTTATGGTTTCGGTGCCGCCGCAATCATCGCCGCGTAGCACAGCTTAGCCCGGTGCGCTGCTTGCTGGCATCCACTCATAGCGTCGTATGCTTCCCACTCCTTCACGTCGCTGAAGCTCTCATCAGGCTCTGATTCAAAGCCATTGACGACCATGTCTTCTGTCGGCTCAACCGGCACCATAACCCAACCATCCGGAATCACCGGAGAGTTGCCATCGGCACCCTTAAGCATGGCGGTACGGCAGGCGTTCCAGATTTTCTGAGCCAGGAACTTATCGCCAATGTTATGTGCCAGCAGACTGATAATCTGACCAGCCAGACCTTTTGGCATTTCCTCCGGCACTACCGGCGCTGGAGGGGTTGTGTAAATAATTCGGCGTTTACCGCGGCGCTCTGAATCGTATTGGTCGTAAAAGTCTTTGTTCACATCCTCCCAATGCCATTGCAGTTCACCATTGCCGTCATGGTGGCAGAATTCACATTGATAAATTGGCTCAGCGTCCAGTGAAGCAAGCGCGATACGAGCCAGTTCTACGGTCGCCGGTGTGTTGTGGGTTTCGCCAAATTTATTGCTCAACCACACATCCTGTGCGATGTGTTTCTTCGCATGTTCTATTAACTGCTTGGTGAATTCTCTGGAAATAGTTCTCATGATGCCTCTCCTTTACCGGCTGCGGCGGGGTGGCAATAATGCGCCCCATCAGGCTTGTGGGTTAAATCAAGCTCACACTTACATCGTGGGCAGACTGCTATCGGCTTGCAGCCTGCTGCAACAATCGCTTCAATAATCTGGTATTCATTGATTACTAACGGGCAGTCGGTATCGCCATCCGGATAGAATGATTCAGGCAATTTAATTTTTACTTTTTTCGCCTCCAGCTCAGCAATCCGCTTCTCTGCTGCTTCAAGCGCTGCTATCAACTCGTCGGTATAGCTCTCTACTGCTGATGCCATAATCCGAAGTTCAGCGGTATGCACTTCCATAGTCAGACGAGATAAGCGGTGCTGATTGGCGTATTTCGGAACGCCTAATAATCCATGTTTGTCGATGTTGCTCATTGGGCGGCCTCCTGGCGAATGTCATTGGCGAACTCAGCAGCGTCATCTGCTCGTTGACGATATTTCAATCGTGATGACTCGCTGATGCTAATTCCTGGGTCTGTTTCGTTTGCAATGGCATACCAGGCCTTGGCCAAACGTTCCACACCCTGCGCCCGCACTTCAGCCAGGAAAGCGTCGGTAGTAGGGCAGATTGTTTTGAGCTCTTCCTCACAGGCATCGATAAGTCATGAAAAATCTCTCCATGCTCCTCAAACAGACGGTCATCTGTTGCATTGGCCCAGCCCCTGGCCAAAGCCTTCAACCCCGCATTCTCCGCAGCCAGAGCCGCGCACTTGGCTTCAAGTGCGGCGTAGTCTTCGTAACCGACCATATCGCCCTCGACGCTCTCTACCACGTCGCAATGGCACGAATGCTCATCACAGGCCACCCACTCATAACGTTTGATACTCATACCCCTACTCCCCCCCAAACCATCAATACCCGCTTCATCGCCGCGCTGTTGCGGCACTCCTGGAAAATTGTGTTCTCGCCGTCGCGGTTGATCGGCTTCCCTTCATCGTCTTCGGCGGCCACGTACACATTGGTGCGCCAGTTACGTTCGCGAAGGACAATCTCGCCGTTCTGCCGCATCTTGAACGATGCCGCCAGTACCTGAGAGCGGGACACTCCGGTTGCTTCGCATACCAACTCCGCAGTGAATGAGCCATAACCTTCCAGATACCACTCGATAGCCTCTCTTCCAGTCATCTCACACCATCCCGTTCGACTTGTTGCGGTTGTACTTCGCCTGAAGCAGCTGGATAGGCGTAGGCCCGTGTTCGGCAGCAGGTGCTGCAATTGCCCGGCGCACCGGCGGTACTGGTTTTCCCTCGGTGACGCGCCTCTCCCACATGTCCAGCAGATCGCCCGCCTCTCGCGCCAGCTCACCATGCGTTAACTGGCGTTCTGTACTGCGGTGGCGCAGCTCGACGCAGATGTGGTACATGACCGGCTGAGACCAGGGGAATTGCTCACTTGAGGTGAACTCGAACGAACGGTTACGCCAGTCCCAGTATTCTGCGATCACCTGGTCAACGGTGATGCCCAGCGCGCCGCCACTCTGCTTGCACCAGGCGACGAACTGGCCCGGTGACGGAAGGAATGGGCGCTCCTGGCGGCGGGCTATGCGCATACCGGCATCGACTTGAGCCATTGAGTGGATCCCGTTCTCCTGAAACGCCAGCAGCCACTGACGGCGGAATTCGTTCAGGTCGTCCTGGGTACGGAAGTTCGCCATGCTGGCCGGGAACGCGGCACGCAGCTCGTTGAACAGGTTGTTGAATACCTGTGCCACCTGTTCGACTGGCGCGCGCTCCTGGTACTGCTCTGGCAGGTTATGGGCCATGCGGCTCATCTGCTCGCGGTCGTGGTTATGCATCTGCTCTGCAAGAGATTTCATCGCATCACCCCATAGGCCCAGTCAGTGTTATTGAAGTCCAGATCTGGTTTAGCGGCTGGCTTGACAGTGAACTTCGGCTTAAACAGTCCCTGATATCCGTTCGCAATACTGGTGTTGATCACGTCGACCGGGTTGTGTCCGTCGTCCATGCACTCTTTCAGCAGCTTGAACGCCTTCGTGACGGTCAGCTCAGTTTTGATCGGCTTGCCAGAATGTTTACGGTAGGCAATCCATTCCTCCCAGGCGGTTTGATTCAGCCATTCAGGAACGTCAATTCCGAGCGGATCAAACTTGCCCTTCCCCCTTGGGGGATTAGAGGGGGTATTAGGTTTTATATTTGTCTTTGGAAGAATGTCTTTGGTGTTCCCTGTTTTCAGGGATACCTTTCCCTGTTTTTGGGGATGGTTATCCCCGATTTCAGGGATGGTTTTTGAGGTGATTTTGCTATCCCCGATTTCAGGGATGGTAATAACCTGCGTTACAACTTCAGCGACCGGAAAACTGACCGGGCACTTTGCACATTTTGGCTTTGTGTAAGCCCAGCTATCCAGGAGCGTGTTAATCCCGATGTAACGTGTCTGCCCGATTCTGCGCATCTTGATGATGTTGCGATAAGCCAGGCTGAGCACAGCTTCAGAAACGTGCTTAACGGCCAGTCTGGTTTTATCTGCAATGAGACTGTTGGTGATCCGGTCCTCTTTCTTGGACCAGCCATACGTCAGGCGAACAATAGCATTCAGCACGCGGAATTCACGCCCCGAAAGCTCTACGAAACACAGGGCATCCTGAATCTGGTTAGCAAGGCGAAGGTAGCCATTTTCCAGATCGGCCATGCGATTCTCCTGCTGCGCAGGTTTAAGCGCAGGGAAATTGATAATTTCAGCAGTGTTTGACATACTTACTCCTGCAAAGAGTCCAAACAATTTGCGCCTGAAAGTCGGTTCTGTTCGCGCAGACCGGCTTTTGCCCTTTCTGTAGTTCTCACATAACCCCCAGCATCGACGTGACCATCGTCATCAACGGCCCTACCTGCTCCGGCATGAGGCGGAACAGCGACGCTATACCCTCGCTTACCTCTTTCAGTTTCTGATGTTCTGGAGCGTCCAGCAGCACGGCCTGCTTAGCCTCTGCGAGTTCTTTCTCGGCTTCAGCCAGACGAGACATTTTGCAATCGGCACCGATCAGGCGAGTGCGATACTCAACCGGCAGCACGGCCATGATTGCCGGTGTCAGCTGGCGAACGTTCTCGCGGTACTGCTCGGAGTCGAAACGGTTATCCAGGAAGCGAAAAAGCTTCTGCCGCGCCCGGCTGATGTCTTCCGGGAAGCTGATGGTGGTTCCGCCCTGCTCCCGGTATTCGCTGATGATCAGCGCCGAAACGACGTCCTGATTGTCCAGCGCCGATGACCATGCCCGAACCGCGTCGCGGATCTTTTCGTGGTCTGGCGCCGCCTTAGGTTGAGCGCGGTTTATCATCGCTCCCGGGGGTATTCCGGTATTGTGTTGATACACAAGTGAATGCATTTGCTATTCCTGATGTTCCTGCTTCTTACTGTGAGGAAATTCGCGATACTCGACCGCCTGAACCTCGCCAGTAGGAAGCTTGTTGATGAAAATCTGACGGCCGACCCTGATCGCTTTGCTAATTGCCGTTTGGTGGACGCCAATGGCATCAGCTGCTTTTACCTGACCAACCTCGTCGACATATTCAGCGAGTGAAATTTTCATTTTTTAACGTGGCTCCTTACGGTTGATACAAAAACAATACCATAAGTATTAAAACATGCAATACCGGCGGTATTTTTAAATTAATAGCTCAGGTATTAATATCTGATAATGGAAAAGAAAAAAGAAATCACACCGACTCAGGCTGAGGACGCAAAGCGCCTTAAAGCCATCTATGAGGCGAAGAAAAAAGTACTCGGAGTTACCCAGCAGTCTATTGCTGACGAGTTGGACATAACTCAGGGTGCGGTAGGCCATTACCTAAACGGCAGGAATCCACTCAACGTTCCAGTAGCATCTGTTTTTGCTCGCCTTCTTAAAGTTAGCGTTGAGGAATTCAGCCCGACTTTGGCTAAAGAGCTTTCCGAAATGGGGCTAGCCAGCTTTAATGAGCCATCAGTTCCGTATGTAGTCGGATATACACAAGGTAAACGCTATCCGGTGATTAGTAGCGTACAGGCGGGTTCATGGTGTGAGGCTTTAGAGCCATACTCGATTAAGGATGTTGATCAGTGGCTGGAATCAGATGCTCACATTCAGGGAGATGCTTTCTGGTTGCGTGTTGAAGGGGATTCAATGACTGCGCCCGCTGGTTTAAGCATACCAGAAGGCACGTTTGTGCTTTTCGATACCGGACGAGAACCAATCAATGGCAGCCTCGTTATCGCTAAACTATCTGATTCAAACGAAGCTACATTTAAGAAATTGATCATTGATGGAGGCCAAAAATACCTCAAGGGCCTTAACCCGCAGTGGCCCCTCGTTCCCATCAATGGTAATTGCAGAATTATCGGTGTTGCGATTGAGACGAAGCTAAAGCTCGTTTGATAAGTTTGCAAACAGGGGCGTTTTCGCGCCTCTATTTGCACTGACCGGCGACCCTGCCCACCATTGCCTTCGTTGAATCTATCCCTCCAAAACCAGATAGCGTTTTGCTCATCAATACAACACCATCAGGCTGTACAACCCAAGTCTCCATGGCGTGCTTTCCAGGTTCAGTGGTAAGCCCTACAACAACATTTTTACTCATAGCTCGATAAACCATGCCTCCACCATCAAGACCGTCATACAGTACTGCCGCATTATCGCCATCAATAACGATTGTGAATGTTCCAGAAAACGCGTCGTCAATCCGCGAATACCCTTCTCTCTCACTGTAGCTTGACCCTTTAAGATCTTTCACAGTCCAGCATGATGCGTTTGCAACCATCGGTAAAACTAACGCCGCAGCTATAAGTAACCTCATTTTCCCTCTCCAATAAAGTTCAAAACCCCATCAATACTAGCCGCTCTGCTCGCTTACAAAAATATTTCTTCCTTATTTTCATGAACATAATACCGCTGCACCAATTATTAATACCGCCAGTATTGATTTATATTAATACCGCTAGTATTGTTTACTCATCGAAACGAAACATCGACAGCTGAGCGAAGTTAGCCAGCGGCGGACAGCAAGTCGCCTGCTTCTTTAACAAATTAGACTGAGTGACAGGCAGCCGTAGCGCTCCTGGCAAAAAGAAATTGCACCCGATGGGATCGAGGTAAGCACTGTGTCCGTATGCGTACGGTAGGTGTAGAGGACCACGCTGCGATGCGCTGATAAGTCACTCAATTTGAAACGCTCCGATGATGGGGCGCTAATTCACCTTAGAGGAGTGATTTCAATGGAGCATTAAAGCGGACAGACCGCACTTTCAAGCCGCAGTAATGATGCGGCCCCGAGTCTCCATGAGAGAGCCAGACGCAGGTCCGAACTGCGACATACCGCTGGTCAGGGTTAATCGAGGAAAAGGGTATGCCGGTAAAGCAGCGCGAACGCCAGACGCGCGCCGGTTATGAGCGGCGATGAGCGACAGCAACTCAAGGGCATGAGCGCGGCCACTGCGAGAGTGTGGCGAAACAACTGAAGCTTAAATTCAAGCTTCAGTTTTAAAGTTAATGACTTTCTTTATTTAATCGTTTGTATTCTTTAACAAGATATTCATAGACATCAGTTATAGCCTTTCCGTTCCCCGCAGCACCTAAATTTCCAGCTTTTATCAATTCAAGTATGACCTGTTGGGCTGCTGCTTCCGCACTATTTTTTGGGTTAATAACATCACTCATAAGATCTCCTTTTTCATTAGAAAACATCGAACTACATGGTTGAGTAAGCCATAGATGATCTAACACGCGATCTTGAATTTAGCAACTACGGAAAAAGGAAATCCATACCTCAATCGCTTCACCGAGGCGGCTTAGTTATGACAACCGGCGGCCATCCACCGCCCATTAGCGCAGAAGTCTTGTATTAACCGTTCCGTTCGCCGCGATAAGGCCAAGAGGAAATCATGGTAAACCAGCAGCAGATCAGAGAAGCCCAACGGCTCGCGTCGTTCGCGGTGCTCCATCGCAATGCTCCGGCGTGGGAAGAAGCAAAACGCCTTTACGCCGTCGCCATCGGGAGGACTCTTCACTGATGGAAACTTTATTCGCACTCGTCCTGACCGTGGCAATGACCAACGGTGATTATCAGGATGTCATTCTCGGCGTTTACTACAGCCAGCATGAATGCAGCCAGGCAGCTACAGAGCAAAAAGTAACAGCTGAATGCTGGCCGGTAGAGAGCATCCTCCGCAACGGTGAGATCCCGGCGAAATCCATCGCGCAACAGTAACCACCCTGTTCAACAGATCGGCCTGGCATTACGCGGGCGGCCTTCGCACGCACTTTTTAAGGAGTCTTTATGCAACCTTACGAGCGATTAACCTCTGAACGTCTGGCAAGTTTGCCAGAAGGATCCCGACTAAAACTCGGCGGGCAAATTATCAAACTTACCGGGCGCGGGTCATTTACCAACAGCGCCGGGCGCACCGAGAACATGATCGAGTATGTCGATTCACGTGGTGTGCCAGGCAGTTTTGCGGAAAGCATCATTCTCGACTCAGCTACCGAGCACCTCAGCTCTGTAATGTGTGCTTACTGCGGCGCTCGGCGTCATAAGAGCGATTGCACTGTTCAGACAGTATCAACCTACATGTCGACGGCACAAAAGCATTTCTGCACCGACAAAGGCTGCGCTGAGAAGTTCTTCCGCCAGAACCCATCCCGCGCCAAGACATCACGGAGAACGCGATGGTAACTCACCAGACCGGATTGCTGATGGTTGCCATGCTCTGCCTGCTGTATGACCTGCAGCCGGCAGACCTCGAATCACTGGCCCACCAGCTCGCAGAATTTGACGCAGTTAACGACCACCTTACGGAGATTAAGCATGTTGCGAGTTATTGATACCGAAACTACCAGCCTGGAAGGTAGTGTGCTGGAGATTGCCAGCGTTGATATTGTCGACGGTGTTATCTGCAATCCCATGAGCGACTTTGTGAAGCCCACTGAAGCGATCAGCTTCGAGGCTATGGCTATCCACCATATCACTGAAGATATAGTCGCTGACGCCCCGCTGATTGGCGAGGTTATCGGGCGTTACCTTGGCGCGCAGGCTTACGTCGCACACAACGCGAAATTCGATAAATCTAAGCTGCCGCAAATCGACGCCCCCTGGATCTGCACCGCTAAGCTGGCCCGCGCTCTTCTTCCTGATCACCCAAGTCACAGCAACCAGTATCTGCGTTACAGCCTTGGCCTGAAACCTGAACTGCCGGAAGGTCTGTATGCGCACCGCGCGCTGTATGACTGCTACGTCACTGCTGAAATGCTTCTGTACATGGGCCGCCTGGCGAAATGGACGTTTGGCGAAATGCGCGCCATTTCAAACAGCCCATCACTGATTAAGGCGATCCGGTTTGGCAAGCACAAGGGCCTTACGTTCGAAGAGATTGCGAAGGTCGACCCTGGCTATCTCCGCTGGTTGTCCAGCAACAGCGACGACGAAGACATTCTCTTCACCATTAAACACTGGCTTAAGGGGTAATTCATGGCGGTGATGACTCTCATCCTTGCCGACTCCGGGTATGGCAAGACGTACAGCATCCGCAACGTTAACCCGGAAAACGCTATTCTCGCTCGCTGTATTCGTAAGGCCCTACCGTTCCGAAATACCGGCTGGAAACTCCATGGTAAACGCCTGCCTGATAACACCATCCAGCGTGGGAACGTGGTTGATATCCGCAATGGTAGGCATCTTCTCGATGTGATCCGTAACGCCGCGATGAGTGGCCGCAAGATACTTATCATTGATGACTTTCAGGCTGTCATGCAGCACGAAAACATGGACCGGGCCTACGAGACTGGCTACACCAAATTCACCGAAATGGCGGAACACGCCTGGCGCATCATTGAAGCAGCAACCCAGCTCCCTGACGACTTTCGCGTTTACTTCCTCGCCCATACCGAAGAGAGCGAAGGAAAAATCAGGATGAAGACCGTTGGCAAGATGCTTAACGAAAAGCTCACACCCGAAGGCTACTTCCCTATCGTTCTGCGCATCATCAAGCGCGACGGCAAACACCTTTTCCTGTTGAAGGGCGACGACAACGACACCGTGAAATGTCCTCCTGACCTTTTCGGCCCAGAAGTTACTGACATGGATAACGACCTGGCGGCGTTCGACAACGCAATTTCTGAATTCACTGACTTATAAGAGAGATGACGATGAACCAACCAATCAGCTTTACCTGGAACCAGCAGTCGGCCGAAGCAGCTCTCAAAGCAGGATCCTCCGCTGGCATTTCTGAAACCGGCGCATACGAAGGGGTGATCACCTCCGCAGTGTATGAGTTCGGCAAGGACGGATCACAGTCGCAGGCACTTGTTCTTTCGATCGACGCTGACGGCCAGAAAGCAAACTTCCTGCGCATCAACTTCCTCGGTCGCGACGGCACACAGACTTTTGGTATGGGTTTGATCGCCGCCATCATGTGGGCTGCGCAGGTTAAAGACGCTCAGGCGCAACAGCGCCAGGGGCAAAGCAGTCCTGAATGGTGTCTGCCAGCACTGGAAGGGAAGCGTGTCGGCTTGTTTCTGCAAAAAATCCTCACCACCAAGACAGATGGCAGCGACAGCTACAAATTCGAAGTCCGGCATGTTTTCCAGCCGGGAAGTCGTCTGACCTATAAAGAGTTCACCGACAAAACGCCAGCAGAAGCGATTGCTACGCTCGAACGCACCATGAAAGACAAAGACGACCGTAAACCTCACGATTCTTCTCGCGGGGGCTGGGGTGCACCATCACATAGCGGCGGCGGATGGAGTGGTAATCAGCAGGATCCGAATGCGGTCCCTGAATCTCGCCTGCAGCAGGCCAACCGTCAGGTATCGCAGAGCAATCAAAATCCTCAGTTCGACGATGACATTCCCTTCTGAAAGGCATCGCTATGACTCACGCTCACGACGACATAAGGGTTGGCACATTGTGCCTTCCTTTCATTGGTAACGGCTGGCTAATGCCATGGGGTGAAGTGGTCAGCAATACATTAAAGGCGCAGCGGCTCGCTGAGGAATATCGGGAAAGGCAGGAGGCAGCATGAGCAAAGTAGGCGATTATTTCTTTGAATTCCCGGCGTCGCGAGGCGCTCAGGGCAGTACAATAACTTACATGATTACGGCCCCTGCCCGTGCATTGACCCGCATTCTTGCGTCTGACAATCACGGCAGTACGCTCGAGCGTTCGCAACGCGAAATTAACCAGGCTCGCGTGAAGAAGTTTTACCAGTACCTCGTCAATGCCTATAAAAATAAAGAGCCCTTCATCATCCCGCCCCTGGTCGGAAACTGCGACTCGGTTATCGAGTTTGAAGAGTTCGGCAATACGAATATGGGCGTCGCACGCTTCCCGATGGATGCTGTGATCAAACTGTTCGACGGCCAGCACCGCGCTGCAGGGTTAACGGAGTTCTGCCGAACTTATGGCGAGCCGATAAGCATACCGCTGATGTTGACGCACGATCTCCCGCTGAAGGCACGCCAGCAGTTCTTCTCTGATATTAACAACAACGTCTCCAAACCATCAGCTGCGATCAACATGGCTTATGACGGGCGCAACGATGTCGCCCAAGGGATGGTGACGTTTCTGTCTCATCACGACACCTTCGCAGAGGTGACCGACTTTGAGCACAACGTCGTTCCTGCTAAAAGTAAGTTGTGGGTGAGCTTCAAAGCGCTGAGCGACGCGACGGCCAAATTTGCCATTGCGGGAAGTAAGCCGCTGGAAATGGGCGATATCGAATCCATCTGGGAAGCATGGCTGTCCCTTACGCAGATTGAGGCAATCCGCCACGGCACCAGCCAGGCGGACTACAAGCGCGACTACATACAGTTCCACGCGGTGATGATCAATGCCTTCGGATATGCCGTTCAGCGTCTCATGGCGGATCATCCAATCGGAGATATCGTCAAGATGATTAATGAGTTGGCAAGCAATGCAGGCTCCTCAGAGATGGAAGATTTCTTCCTGATTTCTCGATGGGGTGGTGTATGCGTCAACGCCGAAAAAGACCGGCCAACGGTCATTGCCTCCGTTCCGGCGCAGAAATCGGCTGCTGAGCGGCTCGTCCAGATTATCCTGGCGAAAAGCCTAGGAGAATAATTATGACTATGCAGATGCACTCAATGCCCTGGCCTGAATCTCAGGCCATTTTTTTGTCCAAAACTTATCTGTACCTGGACATGGATGAGCTGTGCGCAAAGTTACAACGCACCAAAGCATCTATTCAGATGAGGGCCAGCAGTATGGGGCTTTACCGTTGCGGGAAATTAACCATCAATGATCTGCAATTGATAGAAGCCCTGCTGGATGCTGGGCTTGAGCATGCGGATATCGCAAGTAAATTCGAACTCTCGGTAACTCAGCTGGTGAAAGTTCTGGGAACAGAGTCCTTTCATTGCGATTTATGCGACACGTTCTCAGCGGCAATGCGCTCTGCATACTGGAAATTCGACGGAGAGCCGCA
Organism: Enterobacter sp. V89_11; assembly: GCF_029967775.1. Taxonomy (NCBI): domain Bacteria; kingdom Pseudomonadati; phylum Pseudomonadota; class Gammaproteobacteria; order Enterobacterales; family Enterobacteriaceae; genus Enterobacter; species Enterobacter sp. V89_11. The sequence goes on from NZ_JASCAN010000023.1 coordinate 213,536, forward strand.
AAGAACTTATAGCTGCTGTCCGGCGTGTTGCCGGGCGATGGTGGAAAGCTTTAACGCAGGACACGACGGACCCGTGCTTGCGCGCAGACGGGAGGCTGTATGACCGGCAAATACTCTCTTATCTACGCAGATCCGCCCTGGTCTTACGGCAATACCATCAGCAACGGTGCCGCCGCCGACCACTACTCCACCATGAAACTCATCGACATTAAGCGTCTGCCAGTGTGGGAACTGGCTGCCGAAAACGCCGTGCTCGCAATGTGGTACACCGGCACGCATAACCAGGAGGCCATCGAACTGGCCGAGGCCTGGGGTTTTACCGTTCGCACGATGAAGGGCTTTACCTGGGTGAAGCTGAATCAGAATGCGGAGCTGCGCATCAATAAGGCGCTGGCAGAAGGAGAAATCACCGACTTTTACGACTTCCTCGATCTGCTTAATGCCGAGACGCGCATGAACGGTGGCAACCACACCCGGGCCAATACCGAAGACTTGCTGATTGCTACCCGCGGCGCCGGGATTGTGCGAAAGCACTCCGGTATTAAACAGGTGGTCTACAGCCCGCTCGGCGCGCACAGCGAAAAGCCGTGGGAAGTTCGCCACCGGCTGGAGCTGCTTTACGGAGATGTGCCGCGCATTGAGCTGTTCAGCCGCAGCGCAGCGCCAGGCTGGCACCACTGGGGAAATCAGTGCGCCACCGCCGCGGTTGAATTGTTACCCGGCTGTGCAATTGAAGTTTTAAAAATGGAGGTGGCATGAATGAGTTGGCTCTTTTCGCAGGCGCTGGCGGAGGAATACTCGGCGGCCACCTGCTTGGATGGGAAACAGTATGCGCAGTTGAACGTGATGCCTACGCCGCACAAGTTCTCGCGCAACGACAAAACGATGGAATTCTCCGACCTTTCCCGATTTGGTCTAACGTGTGCAGTTTTGACGGAAAGCCGTGGCAAGGAATTGTTGATGTCGTTTCAGGCGGCTTTCCGTGCCAGGACATTAGCGCAAATGGTCATGGTGCCGGCATCAATGGACGCCGTTCCGGACTGTGGGCAGAAATGGCGAGAATCGTCAGTGAGATACGACCTGCGTTCGTCTGCGTGGAAAACTCTCCGCGACTCAGAGGAAAAGGTCTTGCTGTGGTCATCGGTGACCTTGCCGAAATGGGGTATGGCTGCGAGTGGTTTCGTCTTTCAGCATCGAACTGCGGAGCGCCCCATGAAAGAGACAGGATGTGGATTGTGGCCTACAGCGAAGGCAACGATTCGGGGCGATTGTCCAAGCGAGCGCTTACGCAGAACCCCGGACCTGCCCAGTGCGATAAAAATGCGCCTGTTACCGAATGGGTCGGAGCCACCCCAGGATGGACAACTGAACCCGGAATGGGTCGAGTGGTTCATGGGCTGGCCCATCGGGTGGACAGAGTTAAAGCCCTTGGCAATGGACAAGTTCCAAGAGTGGCAGCGGCAGCATTCTCCATTCTTAAACAAAATTGAGGACGCAGCATGAAGGCACTAATCACCGGGTCGCTAAAGCGGCCTTTTTTATTACTGGCGTTCAACTTCAACCGAGTTAACCGACAGTTCCGGGAGCACTGACCATGGCCGACATCATCGATACCGCAGCAGAGATTGAAGAGCTTCAGCGTAACGCCGCCCTTTCCGCTCACCGAGTGAACCGCAACGCGGTATCAGCTGAGCGTTGTGAAGAATGCGACGAACCAATACCCGAGCCGAGACGCGCTGCCGTTCCCGGCTGCCAAACGTGCGCGGAGTGCCAAGGTGTTATCGAACTGAGGAAAAAGCAGCGAGGTGCGTGATGTTTGCACTCATTCAAAGAGGTCAGATTTACGCTGACCAGCACGCCTGGCCCGTCATCATCCACAGCTGCACATCACAAATAGTCCGCTACTGGCGACAGGGCCGGATTAACACCGCTTCAATCGACCGATTCAACAATGACTTTGAGCACCTCGATCATCGTGAGGCTGCACAAATACGCGCCGAACTGCAGACGAGCGAGCACATTAAATCGCTGCGTGCCCAGCGCGCGGCATGAGGAGGTTAACTAATCATCCCAAAGTGTTTCATCGCTTGATCGATAAGCGGGACAAAATTATCCGGGCATTCATACACCCTTGAGTCAGGAGAAATGCGGTTCGGTGCCTTCTTCATCTTGAACCCATGCATATGCTTAACATGAGCGATATGACACGTCTTAACACTGACACCATGATGATATTTCACGTATTCCTGAATCTGCTTGTAGGTTGCCATCAGTCTCTCCTTTTTAATGCGACTTAATATACATCACAGAGAATTTACTTATAGCCAAATATGAGCAAACTTTTTAAGCACTGACGTTATAATTTTCTCGTGGAGGAATTATGCCGGAATTAAAGATTAAACCGCCGAAACCTGTCGCTGTAAGTAAGCGAATTATCAAAGGTTTGAGTCGCTGCGAAAGATGCAACAAGACGAGACTGGAATGCAGACGCATTAACATGTCGGATGGTTCAAAAATAGTTGCATGCAAAGACTGTATGGGTGCCAAAGCCATTACAGGTAAAAAGCAAAAGAAATTAAAGGCTCTCGAAATACCTACAGCTTTCGAGTCTTCGCGAAGAAAGCATTAACCCGCATCAGCCGCCCCAGAGGCGGCTTCTTTTTACCTGATTTCGAATAATCAACACGACGCAACAGACGTGGGTATACTCATGCCGGTTGCCAGGAGTCATCTATGGCGCAGGTCATTTTCAATGAAGAGTGGGTCGTTGAAGCCAGACTGACTGAAAGAACCGGCCTTAGTGAAGGGCAAATCAAAAGTTATCGGCTGAAATTGTGGATCGAAGGCGTTCATTTCAAAAGGCTCACCGCTGAAGGTGAGACCGATAACCGGAATGGTGTTCTTTGGTACAACTACCCCCGAATAAACCAGCTTGTTCAGGAGGCTTGATGGGTTTTCCAACTGGGGTTGAATTGCATAATGGAAAAATCAGGATCACCTTCACTTATCGTGGCATTCGCTGCCGCGAAGTCCTCCGGGGTTGGGCAGCAACCAGCGGGAACGTTAAAAAGGCTGGTAATTTGCGGGCTGTGATCGTCAGTGAAATACAGATGGGGAAATTTTGTTATGCGGATCATTTTCCCGAATCTAAAGCGCTGAGTAAATTTTCCACTACAAAGAGAATCAACACGTTTAGTGAACTATGTGATCTGTTCACTGATGCAAAACAGTTTGAAATTTCTGCAGCCTCGATGCAAACGCTGTCTTCAAACGTAAACACCCTACTCCGCGAAATTGGCAGGAACACCACGATTTCAGAGATCCAGCACGCTGATCTGTTGAACTACAGGAAGCAACTTTTGACTGGGGATGTAGTCAATCCGGCAATGCCTCAACTGAACAAACAAGGGCGTTCTCCGTCAACTGTGAACATGCTCATGCGCGTGTTGGTAGAAATGTTGAAGCTGGCCAACCGTAGCCAGTTTATTACCCATTCCCCATGGGAGGGGCTTTCGTATCTCAAAACCTCAAAAACAGACCCTGACCCTTTAACGCTTGACGAGTATCAAAGCATGCTTGCGGCAATGCCTGTTAAGCATCGTCCGATATGGATCTTGGCGGTACACACCGGCATGAGACACGGTGAGTTGTGCGCTCTTTCCTGGGGGGATATCGACCTCAACAAAGGGGAAATACATGTATCCAGAAACCTCACGAACAAAGGTCTGTTTGTTCCACCGAAAACAGATGCGGGCATAAGAACGATTACACTTTTGAAGCCTGCCCTGGAGGCATTAAAAGAGCAGTTTTTATGCACCGCCCACCTCGATCAAAAAGAAATTGTCTTCCACCACCGCGAGCATGGAAAAACGGAAAAACAAAGCCTGCGTTTTGTGTTTGTTCCCCAGAAATCGAAGGTTAAAAAACCTCATTTTTCAAAGAGCGCTATATCCTATGGCTGGAAAGTCGGGATGGAGCGGGCAAAAAACAGAGCGCGCGATCCTTACCAGTCTCGCCATACTTATGCGTGTTGGTCACTTTCAGCGGGTGCAAACCCTTCTTTTATCGCTTCCCAGATGGGCCATGAAGACGCGCGTATGGTTTACGAAGTATATTCAAAATGGATCGGGGATATGAATAGCGATCAGGTGGATATGCTCAATTCCAGAATGCCTACTGCTATGCCCCCAGGATGCCCCAAAGCTAAGTATCTGCTTAAAAAAGTGTTGTGAAATTAATTACCTAAAAACATTACCAATAATATCAGGTGGATTACACTTCATAGTGCGGCCCCGCTTTTTCCCGCGCCGGACAACCTGAGGATGACAATCATGGGAAGCAAGAAGAAAACCAGTGTCGCAGTTGATGTCATAAAGCATGAGCCGTTAAAAACGAAAGAGTATGAAAAAGAGCTTCGTCGCCTCCACGTTGAACTGGTTAAGCTCCAGCAGTGGGTCGTCGCAAAGGGGTTAAAGGTCTGTATTGTCTTTGAAGGGCGCGACGGTGCCGGTAAAGGCGGAACCATTAAAGCCATCACTGAACGCGTTAGCCCACGCGTCTTCCGGGTTGTTGCGCTCCCCGCTCCGACGGAAAAAGAGAAGACCCAGCTCTATTTCCAGCGCTATGTCCCCCACCTGCCAGCCGCCGGCGAAATCGTCATTTTTGACCGCAGCTGGTACAACCGTGCGGGCGTTGAACGGGTGATGGGATTCTGTACACCGGAGCAGGTCGAGAAGTTTCTTGATGGCACGCCGGTGATGGAAAAAGCAATGGTGGATGCCGGGATCATCCTGCTCAAATACTGGCTGGAGGTCACGCCGAAAGAACAGGAGCGTCGTCTGCGCGATCGTATCAACGACGGGCGAAAGACCTGGAAATTATCTCCAATGGACATTAAGTCTTTCAATTTGTGGGATGAATATACCGTGGCACGAGATGCGATGTTTGCAGCCACCGACACCGCCTGGGCACCGTGGTTTGTCGCCCGTTCGGAAGATAAAAAACGCGTGCGCCTGAACATTATTTCGCACCTGCTGGCGCAAATCCCGTACAAAGCCATTCACATCGAAGCGGTGAGTTTGCCGAAGCGTAAGATTGGTAAAGTGAAGCCGACCCAATACCCGTTCCGATATGTTGAAGAGCGTTTTTGACTGAAGCGTTCGCGGGTCATTCTCTGACCCGCAAACGCGGGACTTACGGCATCCCTTTCGTACTGTCCTGTTTCGCTTCCAGCCGCTCAACGTCACGGTACCAGCGCGGGTGGTGTTTCTGCGCCCAGCGGCGGCTCACCTTCCCTTCAATCATGCCTTTAATCGACCCTTTGACCCAGAAGGCCATATACATGTGGATCAGGATGGCGTGGATCAGAATAATGGCTGACGTCGCGTGAATGAGCAGCGCGTAGCGAATCACCTGAATGGGGAAGTAGTGCGCAAAGTACGGCCGCCAGATAATGACGCCGGTGACCAGCAGAACAAAAATCATGCTCATGATGGTCCAGAACATCATCTTCTGCCCGGCGTTGTATTTCCCGACCTTCGCAACCTTATGCTCATTGCCCTTCAGAACCTCAATAATCCCCTTCAGCCATGGAATGTCATGCTTGTCCGGAATATTGTGATGTACGAAGCGCGCAAACATAAACATCAGCACCACAAAAATCAGCACGCCGAAGAACGGATGCAAGATACGCCCCATCTGTGGCGTCCCGAAGGTTTCCGTCAGCCACTGCAGCGTCGGGAAGAAAAAGGAGATCCCCGAGACCGCCACCAGGAAGAAGCAGATCACTACGGTCCAGTGACAGGCGCGGTCGACAAACTTCGTGCGCACAATCCATGACTTACTCATGAGGTTCCTCCTCGTCGTCATCCACCTCTTTGTTGGGTCCGATACCGATGTAGTGATAAATCAACCCGGCGAAAGTAGCGATAAAGCCCGCCGCAGAGAGCGGTTTGAGCGCCCCTTTCCACAGGTTGATCGAGGTATCGATCGCAGGATCTTTCGGCAGATTGTGGTACAGCTCCGGCTGGTCGTTATGGTGCAGAACATACATCACGTGTGTTCCCCCCACACCCTGCGGGTTATAAATGCCCGCACTGGCGTAACCGCGCGCTTTCAGTTTGTCCACGCGCTGCTGGGCTACCTCCAGCATCTCTCTTTTTGTCCCGAAGTGGATAGCCCCGGTCGGGCAGGTTTTCACGCAGGCAGGCTCCTGCCCGACGCTCACGCGATCGACACACAGGGTGCATTTGTAGACCCGGTTATCCTCTTTACTGAGGCGCGGAATATTAAACGGACAGCCCGCAATGCAGTAGCCGCAACCGATGCAGTTATCCTGCTGGAAATCGACAATTCCGTTGGCGTACTGGACGATGGCCCCGGCTGACGGACAGGCCTTCAGGCATCCCGGATCTTCGCAGTGCATACAACCGTCTTTACGGATCAGCCACTCCAGCTTGCCGTTCTGATCGGTTTCGCTAAAACGCATCACCGTCCAGGATTTGGCACTCAGGTCCGCCGGATTATCGTAAACCCCGACGCAGTGTCCCACTTCATCGCGGATATCGTTCCACTCCGAGCAGGCCACCTGGCAGGCTTTACATCCCACGCAGGAAGTGACATCGATAAGCTTGGCGACTTCTGCCTTATCATCCCGCGCACGAGGCGCGGGGGTGATAGAGTTGGTCGCGGAGCGTTTAATAATGTCCTGTGTTTCCATTGCCATGTATTCGCTCCTTACGCTTTCTCGATGTTGACCAGAAACGCTTTGTACTCCGGCGTTTGCGAGTTGGAATCGCCGACGTTTGGCGTCAGGGTATTGGCGAGGTAGCCTTTTTGCGCCACCCCTTCAAAGCCCCAGTGCAGCGGAATACCGACGGTTTCCACCTGCTGACCATGCACGTTCAGCGCCTGCAGACGGCGCGTAACCACCGCAACCGCGCGAATAAAGCCGCGCTTGCTGCTCACCTTCACGCGGTCACCGTTGGCAATACCCTTCGCTTTCGCCAGCGTTTCGCTGATCTCCACAAACTGTTCTGGCTGGGCAATGGCGTTAAGCCGTGCATGCTTGGTCCAGGTATGGAAATGCTCGGTCAGGCGGTAGGTTGTCCCGACATACGGGAACCTGTCCTTCTTGCCTAAACGCAGGACGTCCTCTTCATAGATACGCACCACCGGACTGGATATGACGTTCGGGTGCAGCGGGTTGGTTCCGAGCGGCGTTTCCATTGGCTCGTAGTGTTCCGGGAATGGCCCCTCCGCCAGCTTATCGAGGGCAAACAGGCGTCCCAGCCCTTCCGGCTGCATGATAAACGGCCCGGTCTCACTGCCCGGTGCGGCGGTGCTGAAGTCCGGAATATCGTTACCCGTCCATTTGCTGCCGTTCCATTCGATCAGCATCCGTTTCGGATCCCACGGTTTGCCGTTGATATCCGCAGAAGCACGGTTGTACAGCACGCGACGGTTCAGTGGCCATGCCCACGCCCAGCCCAGCGTATTGCCCAGCCCTGACGGGTCGGCGTTATCGCGGTTCGCCATCTGGTTACCCTGCTCCGTCCAGCAACCGGTGTAGATCCAGCATGACGACGCGGTCGTGCCGTCATCCCGCAGCAGCGCGAAGCTGTTGAGCAACTGCCCTTTCTTCGCCAGCAGCGTGCCGTTCGCGTCATACAGATCCGCCAGCGCAACGCCGTTATTCTCTTTGGCGACCTCTTCTGATTCAGGATGGTCCGGCTGTTTGTAATTCCAGCTCATCCTCAGCAGCGGTTCAGCGCCTTTCCCCCCTTCGGTGCGATACATTTCACGTAGACGATGGTAAATCCCGGCCAGGATTTCGCCGTCGTTACGCGCTTCACCCGGTGCATCCTGGCCTTTCCAGTGCCACTGCAGCCAGCGGCCGGAGTTGGCAATCGACCCGTCTTCTTCTGCAAAACAGGTGGACGGCAGGCGGAATACTTCGGTCTGAATCGATGCGGGATCGACGTCGTTCATCTCGCCGTGGTTCTGCCAGAAGTTGGAGGTCTCGGTCACCAGCGGATCGATAACCACCATGTATTTCAGTTTGCTCAGGCTGCGAACGACCTTGTTTTTGTCCGGGAAAGACGCCACCGGGTTAAAGCCCTGGCAGATGTAGCCCGTAACGTTGCCCTTATCCATCATGTTGAAATACTTAATGACGTCGTAGGCCTGGTCCCATTTCGGCAACCACTCGAAGCCCCAGTCGTTTTCCTTCTGCGCGGCATCGCCATAGAACGACTTCATCAGGCTGACGAAGAACTTCGGATAGTTACTCCAGTAGTTCACCTGATCGGCACGCGTCGCTTTTGGCGTGTTGGCCGCCAGATAGCTGTGCAAATCAGTCTGCTTTTCAGACGGCAGCGTCAGATAGCCTGACAGGCTGGTCGACAGCAGGCCCAGATCGGTCAAGCCCTGAATATTGGAGTGTCCGCGCAGGGCGTTCACGCCACCGCCGGCCATCCCCATGTTTCCGAGCAACAGTTGGATCATTGCCATGGTGCGGATGTTTTGCGCACCGACGGTATGCTGCGTCCAGCCGAGCGCATACAGGAACGTCGTGGTTCTGTCGGCGGCGCTGGTTGACGCCAGTACATCACACACCTTGAGGAAATCTGCTTTTGGCGTGCCGCAGATATTCTCCACGACGTCCGGTGTATAGCGGGAAACATGCTGTTTCAGCAAATTCCATACGCAGCGCGGATGGCTCAGGGTCTCATCGCGTCTGGCGTAGCCGTTTTCATCGAACTGGTAGTTCCAGGACGATTTATCGTACTGCCGTTTTTCCGCGTCATAACCGCTGAACAACCCCTCTTCAAAGGCAAAATCATCCCGTACCAGGAGGCTGGCATTGGTGTAATGCTTAACGTATTCAGCGTTAATTTTTTTGTTTTCAATCAGATACAGCAGAACGCCCGAGAGGAACGTAATGTCCGTACCGGAGCGAATAGGCGCATAGATATCCGCCACCGATGCCGTACGCGTAAAGCGCGGATCGACAACGATCAGCGTCGCATCGTTATTGTTTTTCGCTTCCATCGCCCAGCGGAAACCCACCGGATGGGCTTCAGCGGCATTACCGCCCATCACCATCACGACGTTGGCGTTTTTAATATCAACCCAGTGGTTGGTCATCGCACCGCGACCAAATGTTGGAGCAAGACTTGCTACCG
>NZ_JASCAN010000024.1:0-214027 GCF_029967775.1 Enterobacter sp. V89_11
GCACGACCTTGCCAAGGTCGGGGTCGCGAGTTCGAGTCTCGTTTCCCGCTCCAAATTCTTATCATCTCCAGATTATCCACAGCGGAATGCTTCGTTGGGGACATTTTCTATTGCATCTGAAATACTCTTGTGAACAGAGTTATCCACAGAAGCCCTACTCAATTACAGACCAGAAGAAAATTAGCAGGGTGAATAATATCTTCGTAACATACTGAATTTAATGAAGTAAATTTCATTTCAAAATGTTATTTAGATCACTTGACCTCATGGCCAGCCCCGATGGCGCTTGAGTTTTTATTTTTATTCACAGGCTGTGAATATATCAAGCATCCCGTACAAGCCCTTTTTCAATCACTCTCACCAGCCGTTGTTTCTTCGGCAGCTGCACCTCGACAACACAGGCATTACGCTTCTCGATTTGCTGCGCAATCGCCCATTCTATGTGTTCATCAAGAAGTGGGTGCTCACCTCTGCGACTTTCGAGCGCCTGAATATTGGCTTCATCCCAGGGCGCATTACCCAGCGCAACGGCGACATTTCGTAGCCAGCGCAGATGCCCAATACGCCGAATGGCGGATCCTTCGGTGACTTTCAGGAACCAGTCCTCACTCCAGGCGAAGAGATCGATAAGCTGAGGCGCATGAAGCGCTTTACGAGGACTGAAATCGTCTTCATCCGTAAGCTGCGAGTAACGATTCCAGGGGCAGATCAGCTGGCAGTCATCGCAGCCGTAGATACGGTTCCCGATGAGCGGACGGAATTCTTCCGGTATCGCCCCTTCGAGTTCAATGGTGAGATAGGAGATGCAGCGGCGCGCATCCACCGTATAAGGCTCAACGATGGCACCCGTCGGGCAAATGGTCATGCAGGCCACGCAGCGCCCGCAACCTTCCTCTACCGGACCATCTACCGGCAGCGGCAAATCTATGAGCAGTTCACCGAGGAAAAAGAACGATCCGGCGTCGCGGCTAAGGATAAGTGAGTGCTTACCTGTCCAGCCAAGCCCGGCTTTTTCTGCTATCGGGCGTTCAAGAACAGGCGCAGAGTCTACAAACGGTCTAAAATTCAGCGACACACAGTGCTGCTGAATAGTTTCCCCAAGTTTTTTTAAACGGTTACGCAGAAGCTTATGGTAATCACGGCCCAGGGCGTACCGGCTGACGTAACCGAGAGCGGGATTTTTTAACGTGCGAGCAAACGCCGCGTTGGCGGGCAGGTAGTTCATGCGTACGCTGATGACGCGTAATGTACCGGGTAACAGCTCGTGTGGGCGGGCACGCATCATGCCATGACGCGCCATCCACTCCATTTCGCCATGGTATTGTTTATCCAGCCATGCCTGCAGTTTCGGCTCGCTGGCGGAAAGGTCGGTATCGGTGATACCCACCTTCTGGAAGCCAAGCTCAGCACCCCACTGTTTAATTTTTTGCGCTAATTCATTGAGATCGAGGGGCTGTGACATGACGGACCATACTGTGAAGAAAAACCCCGAAAGTATACCACATTCCATCTGGCATGCGGATGACCTCCGGCACGCCGAAAAAGAGGCCGCAGACAGCCTCGGCATTACCCTGTATGAACTGATGCAACGCGCGGGCGAAGCGGCGTTTAACGTTACCCGCACGGCTTACCCTGAATCGTCGCATTGGCTGATTTTATGCGGACACGGCAATAACGGCGGTGACGGTTATGTCGTCGCCCGACTGGCGGTTGCCGCCGGGATCCACGTGACGTTGCTGGCGCTGGAGAGCGATAAACCGCTGCCAGAAGAGGCCAGTGCGGCGCGGGAAGCCTGGCTGAACGCGGGCGGTGTTATTCATGCCACCGATATCGTCTGGCCGGAAGAGATTGATGTGATTATTGATGGCCTGCTGGGCACCGGACTACGCAGTGCGCCGCGCGACCCGGTTGCCACCCTGATTGCACGTGCCAATGCCCACAGCGCGCCGGTGGTGGCCCTGGATATACCTTCTGGCCTGATGGCGCAAACCGGCACGACGCCGGGCGCGGTGATTCAGGCCGCGCACACCGTTGCCTTTATCGCCCTGAAACCGGGGCTGCTTACCGGTAAAGCGCGGGATGTCACGGGAACGTTGCACCATAACGCACTGGGGCTGGAGAGCTGGCTTGCCGGACAGGAAACCCACGTTTCGCGCGTTGATGCTTCGCTGCTGGCACAGTGGCTACCGCCGCGCCGCCCGACGTCCCATAAAGGCGATCACGGCAGGCTGGTGATCATTGGAGGTGACCACGGCACGGCGGGGGCTATCCGCATGACGGGGGAAGCGGCATTGCGTTGTGGTGCCGGTTTAGTGCGGGTGCTGACGCGCATCGAAAATAGTGCGCCAATTATTACGGCCCGTCCGGAGCTGATGGTGCATGAATTGACGCCGCAGTCGCTTGAAGAGAGTCTCGAATGGGCGGATGTCGTGGTCATTGGCCCGGGGCTTGGGCAGCAGGCCTGGGGGAAACAGGCCCTGCAGAAGGTCGAGAATTTTCGTAAACCGATGCTGTGGGATGCCGACGCGCTGAACCTTCTGGCAATCAATCCTGATAAGCGTCACAATCGCATTCTGACGCCGCACCCCGGCGAAGCCGCGCGCCTGCTTAACTGCAGCGTGGCAGAAATTGAAAGCGATCGCTTACTTTCTGCCCGGCGTCTGGTAAAACGTTACGGAGGTGTTGCCGTTCTGAAAGGGGCAGGAACCGTTGTCGCCAGCGACGAGGCACTGGGCATTGTCGATGCCGGAAATGCGGGCATGGCGAGCGGCGGAATGGGCGATGTGCTTTCCGGCATCATTGGCGCATTGCTTGGACAGAAACTTCCCCTTTATGATGCAGCCTGCGCTGGCTGTGTGGCCCATGGTGTCGCGGCGGATAAGCTGGCGGCACGTTACGGTACACGCGGAATGCTGGCCACCGATCTTTTTTGCACGCTACGGCGTGTTGTTAACCCGGATGTGATTGACGTAGAAAATGACTAATCGAGCGATTTCTTTACCTGATGAACAAGCCACTTTAGATCTTGGCAAACGCGTGGCACAGGCCTGTCAGGGGGCAACCGTCATTTATCTGTATGGTGATTTAGGTGCGGGTAAAACCACCTTCAGCCGGGGTTTTCTGCAGGCGTTAGGCCATAAAGGCAATGTGAAAAGCCCAACCTACACGCTGGTAGAACCGTACACCCTTGAAAATCTCATGGTGTACCACTTTGATTTATACCGCCTTGCGGATCCCGAGGAGCTGGAATTTATGGGGATCCGTGATTATTTTGCCAATGATGCCATCTGCCTGGTGGAGTGGCCGCAACAAGGTGCGGGTGTGTTGCCTGACCCGGATGTCGAAATTCACTTAGATTACCAGGCACAAGGGCGTGAGGCACGCATCAGTGCTGTTTCCTCATCAGGTAGTTCCTTACTGGCGCGTCTGGCCGGTTAAGCGTAGGGATGACGGGATGATTAGTCGCGTTAAAGGTTGGTTATTGGCTGCCACGGTGCTGCTGTGCGCGCAGGCCGGGGCGGCAAGCCTGTCGGATATTCAGGTGTCGAACGGCGAAAGCCAGGCCAGGATCACATTCAGCTTTATGGGCGATCCGGAATATGCTTTTTCACAGCCAGACAGCCACAGCGTGGCGCTGGATATCAAACAAACCGGGGTTATCCAGGGGTTACCGCTCCAGTTCAGCGGCAATAATCTGGTTAAAAGCATTCGTTCCGGCTCGCCAAAAGATAGCCAGTCATTGCGTCTGGTGGTCGACCTAACCGAAAAGGGTAAAACCAGAGCGGTTAAACAGCAAAACGGTGCGAATTATACGGTGGTCTTTACCATCAACGCTGACGCCCCTCCGCCGCCTCCGCCTCCACCTGTGGTGGCGAAACGCGTGGAAGAGCCGGTATATACCCCGCGCCCATCTGAACCGGCACGTAATCCGTTTAAAACGGACAGCGACCGCATTACCAGCGTTACCAGCAGCAATACCGTGACGCGGCCGGCGGCCAGCGCACGTCGCGCGGTCAGCGGTGATAAAGTGATTATCGCCATTGATGCGGGGCACGGCGGTCAGGATCCCGGCGCAATTGGCCCGGGCGGTACGCGGGAGAAAAATGTCACCATCGCGGTTGCCCGTAAGCTGCGGACGCTGTTAAACGACGATCCTATGTTTAAAGGCGTGCTGACGCGCGACGGCGATTACTTTATCTCGGTGATGGGCCGTTCGGATGTAGCACGTAAGCAAAATGCCAATTTCCTGGTGTCCATTCATGCGGATGCCGCGCCAAACCGTAACGCCACGGGAGCCTCAGTGTGGGTGCTGTCAAACCGTCGGGCGAACAGTGAAATGGCAAACTGGCTTGAAGAGCACGAGAAACAGTCCGAACTGTTAGGTGGAGCGGGTGATGTGCTGGCAAACAGCCAGGCCGATCCCTATCTCAGCCAGGCGGTGCTGGATTTACAATTCGGTCATTCCCAGCGCGTCGGGTATGATGTCGCCACAAATGTATTGAACCAGCTGCAGGGCATCGGGTCATTGCACAAGCGCCGTCCGGAGCATGCGAGCCTTGGCGTTCTGCGATCGCCGGATATTCCATCGATTCTGGTGGAAACAGGCTTTATCAGTAATAACGCTGAAGAACGCCTGCTGGGCAGCGACAGCTATCAGCAGCAAATTGCCGAAGCGATCTATAACGGTCTGCGTAAATACTTTGATGCGCATCCGCTGCAGTCCGCGCCACAGGGCGGTGCCGCCCAGACGGCCAGCGCAGCGCAGCCAGGTGAGATGACCGCGACCAATTAAGGAGAATTCATGCCGATTCAGGTTCTACCGCCGCAGCTCGCGAACCAAATCGCCGCCGGTGAGGTGGTGGAGCGCCCTGCATCGGTGGTGAAGGAGCTGGTAGAAAACAGCCTTGATGCGGGGGCCACCCGCATTGATATTGATATCGAACGCGGCGGCGCAAAGCTGATTCGCATTCGTGACAACGGCTGTGGAATTAAAAAAGACGAGCTGGCGTTAGCGCTGGCGCGTCATGCCACCAGTAAAATTGCCTCTCTTGATGACCTGGAAGCGATCATCAGCCTCGGTTTTCGCGGGGAAGCGCTGGCCAGTATCAGCTCCGTTTCCCGTCTCACGCTCACCTCCCGTACCGCTGAACAGCAGGAAGCCTGGCAGGCGTACGCCGAAGGGCGTGATATGGACGTGACGATTAAACCAGCGGCGCACCCGGTCGGTACGACGCTGGAAGTGCTGGATCTGTTTTATAACACCCCCGCCCGACGCAAGTTTATGCGTACCGAAAAAACCGAGTTTGGGCATATCGATGAGATCATTCGTCGCATTGCCCTGGCGCGGTTTGACGTGACCATTAACCTTAGCCATAACGGCAAAGTCATGCGCCAGTACCGCGCTGTGGCGGAAGGTGGGCAGAAAGAGCGCCGCTTGGGCGCTATCTGCGGCGTACCCTTCCTCGAGCACGCGCTGGCCATTGAGTGGCAGCATGGCGATCTGGCCATGCGCGGCTGGGTGGCTGACCCCAACGCGAGCAGCGCCGCCTTCGCTGAGATCCAGTATTGCTACGTGAACGGCCGCATGATGCGTGACCGCCTCATCAACCACGCCATTCGTCAGGCCTGTGAAGATAAACTGGGCGCAGATCAGCAACCGGCGTTTGTGCTCTATCTAGAAATCGATCCACACCAGGTGGACGTTAACGTCCATCCTGCCAAGCATGAAGTGCGGTTCCACCAGTCACGTCTGGTGCATGATTTTATCTATCAGGGCGTGCTGAGCGTATTGCAACAGCAGGCTGAACCGACGCTGCCGCTGGAAAAAGAAGAACCCGCCCCGCGCGCGTTTCCGGAAAACCGTGTTGCAGCGGGCCGGAACCATTTTGCTGAACCTGCCGTGGCGCGTGAGCCGGATGCCCCGCGTTTCTCTGCTGCGGGTAGCACACCGCGCCCAACGGGAGCGAACTATCCCAACGCCCAACCTGGCTATCAAAAACAGCAGGGAGCGTTGTACCGGAAATTGCTGGAAACTCCCGCGGTGGAGCGCAAAGCGCCTGTCGCGGTGCCAGCGCCTTCGCTGGATGGCCACAGCCAGAGTTTTGGCCGGGTTCTGACGATTATCGCACCGGATATGGCGCTGCTGGAGCGCGAAGGCCACGTGATGCTTCTGGCATTGCCGGTGGCGGAACGCTGGCTTAAACAAGTGCAGCTTACTCCGGGTGAAAACGCGGCCTGTGCACAACCGTTGCTGATCCCCGTTCGGCTAAAAATATCCCCTGAAGAAACAGGGGTACTGCGTCGCGCAGAGGCCCTGTTGGCGCAGATGGGCATTGAAATGGTGCTCGAACCGCAACATGTGACCATTCGCGCAGTGCCTTTACCCTTACGCCAACAAAATTTACAAAACTTGATTCCTGAACTGATAGGCTACCTGGCGCAGCAAACGTCGTTTGATGCCGCCAACACCGCGCAGTGGATCGCCCGCCATCTGGCAAGCGAACATGCGCCGTGGAGTATGGCGCAGGCCATTAGCGTGCTGGCGGAGGTTGAACGCCTTTGTCCGCATCTGGTGAAGACACCGCCAGGTGGGTTATTACAACCTGTTGATTTACAAACGGCGATGAATGCCCTGAAACATGATTGACGTAAGCAAGGCGAGCCTGCCAAAGGCGATTTTTTTAATGGGCCCTACGGCCTCCGGCAAAACGGCACTGGCCATTGAGTTGCGTAAAGTTTTGCCTGTAGAGTTGATTAGTGTCGATTCTGCCCTTATCTACCGAGGGATGGACATCGGCACGGCGAAGCCTGACGCAGACGAACTGCGTGCGGCACCGCATCGTTTGCTGGATATTCTCGACCCGTCTCAGGCATACTCCGCAGCGGATTTCCGCCGCGATGCGTTAGCTGAGATGGCCGAGATAACGGCGGCGGGACGTATACCGCTGTTGGTTGGCGGAACCATGCTTTATTTCAAGGCGTTGCTGGAGGGTCTTTCACCTCTGCCATCAGCGGATCCGGAAGTAAGAGCAAAAATTGAGCAGCAGGCGGCAGAGCAGGGATGGGACGTTTTGCATAAGCAACTGGCCGAGATTGACCCGGTTGCCGCAGCACGGATCCATCCAAATGATCCGCAAAGGCTTTCCCGGGCACTGGAAGTTTTTTTCATTTCGGGTAAAACTTTAACGGAACTGACGCAAACGTCAGGAGACGCTCTGCCGTATCAGGTGCATCAGTTCGCCATCGCCCCGGCGAGCCGTGAACTGCTCCATCAACGAATTGAGCAGCGTTTTCATCAGATGTTAGCTTCAGATTTTGAAGCAGAAGTGCGGGCGCTATTTGCCCGTGGAGATTTGCATACGGATATGCCTTCCGTTCGTTGTGTGGGATACCGCCAGATGTGGTCATATCTTGAAGGCGAGATTTCATATGATGAAATGGTTTATCGAGGTGTTTGCGCCACGAGACAGTTAGCGAAGCGCCAGATCACCTGGTTGCGCGGTTGGGACGGTGTTCACTGGTTAGACAGTGAAAAACCGCAACAGGCGTTAAACGAAGTGATTGAGGTTGTTGGTGATATCGCTCACTGAATGTGTACAATTGAGTCGTATCGTGCGCAATTTTTCAGAATCGCAAGGTTCTAAGTACAAAACAAGCATATAAGGAAAAGATAGAATGGCTAAGGGGCAATCTTTACAAGATCCGTTCCTGAACGCATTGCGTCGGGAACGTGTTCCAGTTTCTATTTATTTGGTGAATGGTATTAAGCTGCAAGGTCAGATTGAATCTTTCGATCAGTTCGTGATCCTGTTGAAAAACACGGTCAGTCAGATGGTCTATAAGCACGCTATTTCTACAGTTGTTCCGTCTCGTCCGGTATCCCATCACAGCAATAACACTGGCGGCGGCACGGGTAGTAACTACCATCATGGCAGCAGCGCGCAGGGTTCTTCTTCTCCTGCGCAGGACAGCGAAGATACCGAATAAGGTTTCGGGCTGTTATCCACACGGGGAGCCAGGGATCCTGCGTTCCCCGCTGATCTTTTTTGAGGAATTTACGCTTGTTTGACCGTTATGATGCCGGTGAGCAGGCGGTGCTGGTACACATCTATTTTACGCAAGACAAAGATATGGAAGACCTCCAAGAGTTTGAATCTCTGGTCTCTTCCGCCGGTGTCGAAGCAATGCAGGTGATTACCGGTAGCCGTAAAGCGCCGCACCCAAAGTATTTTGTTGGTGAAGGTAAAGCAGTTGAAATTGCGGATGCCGTAAAAGCAACCGGCGCGTCAGTCGTGTTGTTTGATCATGCGCTGTCTCCGGCTCAGGAACGTAACCTGGAACGTCTTTGCGAATGCCGTGTTATCGATCGCACGGGTTTGATTTTAGATATTTTCGCTCAACGTGCGCGTACTCACGAAGGTAAGCTGCAGGTTGAGCTGGCGCAGTTGCGCCATCTGGCAACGCGGCTTGTGCGTGGCTGGACCCACCTTGAAAGACAAAAGGGCGGGATTGGTTTGCGCGGTCCGGGTGAGACCCAGCTTGAAACCGACCGCCGTCTGTTGCGTGGCCGTATTACCCAGATCCTTTCACGTCTGGAACGCGTTGAAAAACAGCGTGAGCAAGGACGTCGGGCGCGATCGAAAGCTGACATCCCGACGGTGTCGCTGGTGGGGTATACCAACGCCGGTAAATCCACCCTGTTTAACCAGATTACTGAGGCCCAGGTTTATGCCGCAGACCAGCTGTTTGCGACCCTGGACCCCACATTGCGTCGTATTGACGTCGCCGACGTCGGTGAAACGGTGCTGGCGGATACCGTAGGGTTTATCCGTCACCTGCCGCATGACCTGGTGGCTGCGTTTAAAGCCACCCTGCAGGAGACGCGTCAGGCGACCCTGCTGCTGCACGTCATTGATGCTGCAGACGTTCGCTTGCAGGAGAACATCGACGCGGTAAACGTGGTGCTCGACGAGATCGACGCCGACGACATCCCAACGCTGTTGGTGATGAACAAGATCGATATGCTGGAGGATTTTGAGCCGCGTATCGACCGAGATGAAGAGAACAAACCGATTCGGGTCTGGCTTTCCGCTCAGACCGGTATTGGTGTGCCACTGCTTTTCCAGGCTTTGACAGAACGTCTTTCCGGTGAGGTAGCCCAGCACACGCTGCGATTGCCGCCACAGGAAGGCAGGCTGCGCAGCCGGTTTTATCAGCTTCAGGCGATAGAAAAAGAGTGGATGGAGGATGACGGCAGCGTGGGGATGCAGGTGCGTTTGCCGATCGTTGACTGGCGTCGCCTCTGTAAACAAGAACCTGCGCTGGTCGACTATATCGTCTGATCAGAAAGGGGATGCCTGAATAATTCGCCCTTGCATAACAAATATGGAGCATATACATGGCGTGGAATCAGCCCGGTAATAACGGACAAGACCGCGACCCGTGGGGAAGCAGCAATAATCAAGGCGGCAACTCTGGGGGAAATGGCAACAAAGGTGGTCGCGAGCAGGGGCCGCCGGATCTGGATGATATCTTCCGCAAGCTAAGCAAGAAGCTTGGTGGTCTTGGCGGAGGTAAAGGTTCTGGCTCTGGTGGGGGTTCCACTCAGGGGCCGCGCCCGCAGTTAGGGGGCCGCGTGGTGGGCATTGTTGCCGCTGCCGTGGTGATCATCTGGGCTGCCAGCGGGTTCTACACCATTAAAGAAGCGGAACGCGGTGTGGTCACCCGTTTCGGGAAGTTCAGCCATCTGGTTGAGCCAGGTCTGAACTGGAAACCGACTTTCATTGACGACGTGACCGCGGTGAACGTGGAGTCTGTCCGTGAACTGGCGGCATCCGGCGTGATGCTGACCTCCGACGAGAACGTTGTGCGCGTTGAGATGAACGTCCAGTACCGCGTCACCGATCCGCAGCACTACCTGTTTAGCGTGACCAGTGCAGATGACAGTCTGCGTCAGGCCACAGACAGTGCGCTGCGCGGTGTGATCGGTAAATACACCATGGACCGCATTCTGACCGAAGGTCGTACCGTTATTCGTAGCGATACCCAGCGTGAGCTGGAGGAGACCATTCGCCCGTACAACATGGGTATCACCCTGCTGGACGTCAACTTCCAGGCTGCTCGTCCGCCGGAAGAGGTGAAGGCCGCGTTTGATGACGCCATTGCCGCCCGTGAAAACGAACAACAGTACATCCGTGAAGCGGAAGCGTACACCAACGAAGTTCAGCCACGTGCTAACGGTCAGGCGCAGCGTATTCTTGAAGAAGCGCGTGCGTATAAAACCCAGACCGTCCTGGAAGCTCAGGGTGAAGTGGCGCGCTTCGCGAAGATTTTGCCAGAATATAAAGCGGCTCCGGAGATTACCCGTGAACGTCTTTATATTGAGACCATGGAAAAAGTGCTGAGCCATACGCGTAAGGTACTGGTTAACGACAGCAAAGGTGGAAACCTGATGGTACTGCCGTTGGATCAGATGCTGAAAGGCGGTTCGGCGCCGGCGGCAAAGGCGGATACCAGCGGTGCCAACAACCTGCTGCGTCTGCCACCTGCGGCATCCGGTAGCTCAAGCGCCACAACCACGCCTTCTTCGAACGATGGTGACATTATGGACCAACGCCGTGCTAACGCGCAGCGTAACGACTACCAGCGTCAGGGGGAATAAGGATGCGTAAGTCAGTTATTGCGATCATCATCATCGTATTGGTCGTGCTTTATACCTCTATCTTTGTGGTGAAAGAGGGCGAGCGTGGAATTACCCTGCGTTTTGGTAAAGTTCTGCGCGACAGCGAGAACAAGCCGCTGGTGTTTGAGCCGGGCCTGCACTTTAAAATGCCACTGATTGAATCGGTGAAAACGCTCGACGCCCGTATCCAGACCATGGATAACCAGGCCGACCGTTTCGTGACCAAAGAGAAGAAAGACCTGATCGTTGATTCCTATATCAAATGGCGTATCAGTGATTTCAGCCGCTACTACCTGGCAACGGGCGGTGGCGACGTTTCTCAGGCGGAAGTGCTGTTGAAACGTAAGTTCTCTGACCGTCTGCGCTCTGAGATTGGTCGTCTGGATGTGAAAGACATTGTCACCGACTCCCGTGGTCGTCTGACGCTGGAAGTGCGTGATGCGCTGAACTCCGGTTCTGCAGGAACCGAAGACGAAGTCACCACCCCGGCAGCGGATGATGCCATTGCCAAAGCGGCAGAACGCGTTCAGGCTGAAACCAACGGCAAAGTGCCGGTGATCAACCCGAACAGTATGGCTGCTCTGGGTATCGAAGTGGTCGACGTCCGTATCAAGCAGATCAACCTGCCAGCGGAAGTGTCCGAGGCGATTTACAACCGTATGCGCGCCGAGCGTGAAGCGGTAGCACGTCGTCATCGTTCACAAGGTCAGGAAGAGGCGGAGAAACTGCGTGCGGCAGCGGATTACGAAGTGACCAAGACGCTGGCAGAATCTGAGCGTCAGGGCCGTATTCTGCGCGGTGAAGGGGATGCCGAAGCGGCAAAACTGTTTGCCGATGCCTTCAGCCAGGATCCCGACTTCTACGCCTTTATCCGTAGCCTGCGTGCTTACGAGAACAGCTTCCAGAGCAACCAGGATGTGATGGTGCTCAGCCCGGACAGCGATTTCTTCCGTTACATGAAGACGCCGGCTAACGCAACGCGATAAACTCAGGCCAGTTTGAGTATTCAAACCACCGCTCTCAACGGAGCGGTGGTTTTCTTTTATAAGGATGAAAAATGAATTCAACGATTTGGCTTGCGCTGGCCCTGGTTCTGGTGCTGGAAGGCCTTGGACCGATGCTTTATCCGCGTGCATGGCGTCGGATGATAGCCTCTCTGAGCCAGTTGCCGGATAATATTTTGCGTCGATTTGGGGGCGGACTTGTGGTTGCCGGCATCGTTATCTACTACATGTTGAGGAAAACGATTGGCTGATCAAAAAGTAATCTGGTTTGGCGTATTTTGAGGTCAAAAAGTGCTGTATATCTGAAAAAGCGATGGTAGAATCCATTTTTAAGCAAACGGTGATTTTGAAAAAAATGGGTAACAACGTCGTCGTACTGGGCACCCAATGGGGTGACGAAGGTAAAGGGAAGATTGTTGATCTTCTGACTGAACGGGCTAAATATGTTGTACGCTACCAGGGCGGTCACAACGCAGGCCATACTCTCGTAATCAACGGTGAAAAAACCGTCCTCCATCTTATTCCATCAGGCATTCTTCGCGAAAACGTCACCAGCATCATCGGTAACGGCGTTGTGCTGTCTCCGGCTGCTCTGATGAAAGAGATGAAAGGTCTGGAAGACCGTGGTATCCCCGTTCGCGAGCGTCTGCTGCTCTCCGAAGCCTGCCCGCTGATCCTTGATTATCACGTGGCGCTGGACGTAGCGCGTGAAAAAGCGCGTGGCGCGAAAGCGATCGGCACGACCGGTCGTGGTATCGGCCCGGCTTATGAAGACAAAGTTGCTCGTCGCGGTCTGCGCGTGGGCGATCTGTTTGATAAAGAGACGTTCGCTGAAAAACTGAAAGAAGTGATGGAATATCACAACTTCCAGCTGGTGAACTTCTATAAAGCTGACGCTGTTGACTACCAGAAAGTGCTGGATGACGTCATGGCGATTGCTGACATTCTGACCGGTATGGTTGTTGATGTGTCCGATCTGCTGGACCAGGCGCGCAAGCGTGGCGATTTCGTCATGTTCGAAGGTGCGCAGGGTACACTGCTGGACATCGACCACGGTACCTATCCGTACGTTACCTCCTCTAACACCACCGCAGGTGGCGTTGCGACCGGTTCTGGTCTGGGTCCACGTTATGTGGATTACGTTCTGGGCATCATCAAAGCTTACTCCACTCGCGTGGGTGCGGGTCCATTCCCGACTGAGCTGTTTGATGAAACCGGCGAGTTCCTGTGCAAGCAGGGTAACGAGTTTGGCGCGACCACCGGTCGTCGTCGTCGTACCGGCTGGCTGGACGTGGTAGCCGTGCGTCGCGCAGTACAGATTAACTCCCTGTCTGGCTTCTGCCTGACCAAACTGGACGTGCTGGACGGTCTGAAAGAGGTGAAACTCTGCGTAGGCTACCGTATGCCTGATGGTCGCGAAGTGACCACCACTCCGCTGGCTGCGGATGACTGGAAAGGCATCGAGCCAATCTACGAAACCATGCCAGGCTGGTCTGAAACGACGTTCGGTGTGAAAGAGCGTAGTGGTCTGCCGCAGGCAGCGCTGAATTACATCAAGCGTATTGAAGAACTGACCGAAGTGCCGATCGACATTATCTCTACCGGCCCTGATCGTACTGAAACGATGATCCTGCGCGACCCGTTCGACGCATAATCTTCGTGACTGCTGGCCTGCGGGACAACCCGCAGGCTGGATACGCGTCGCGCCATCCGGCGAACGCTCCTCGATCTCCGCTTTTTCGCCCCGTCTGTCAAATAAATTAGCCGCTTACTATCTGGCTGGTTTATCATCATTAATGAATATCTGTGCGGTTTATCCGCGTTTTCCCTTTTTCCTGAGGTTGATGTGCAGTTAACAAGTTTCACCGATTACGGCTTACGCGCGCTGATTTACATGGCGTCGTTACCCGATGGGAAAATGACCAGTATCTCTGAGGTTACAGAGGTATACGGTGTGTCCCGTAATCATATGGTCAAAATAATCAATCAACTTAGTCGTGCCGGATACGTTGCTGCCGTCCGCGGGAAGAATGGTGGGATCCGTCTCGGTAAACCGGCGCAGAGTATTCGTGTTGGGGATGTGGTACGTGAACTGGAGCCGTTGTCTCTGGTGAACTGCAGCAGCGCGTTCTGCCACATTACGCCCGCTTGTCGCCTTAAACAGGCACTTTCTCTGGCCGTGCAAAGTTTTCTCAAGGAACTGGATAACTACACGCTGGCCGATTTGGTTGAAGAGAATCAACCACTTTATAAATTATTGCTGGTGGAATGAAGAAAATTTCCACCGGAGCTGACAACGGAGGAACCGATATGTCACATGATCCTTTCCAGGAACGCGAAGCCGAAAAATACGCGAATCCTATCCCCAGCCGCGAGTTCATCATTGAACACTTAACAAAACGCGAAAAACCCGCCAATCGTGAAGAACTTGCCGTTGAATTAAACATTGAAGGTGAAGAGCAAATTGAAGCCCTTCGCCGCCGCCTGCGCGCGATGGAGCGCGACGGGCAACTGGTCTTTACCCGCCGTCAGTGCTATGCGCTTCCCGAACGTCTTGACCTGCTGAAAGGCACCGTCATCGGCCACCGTGATGGCTATGGCTTCCTGCGCGTAGAAGGCCGTAAAGACGATCTTTATCTTTCCTCTGAGCAGATGAAGATGTGCATTCACGGTGACCAGATCCTGGCGCAGCCGCTGGGCGCGGACCGTAAAGGTCGACGCGAAGCGCGCGTGGTGCGTGTCCTGGTCCCTAAAACCAGCCAGATTGTTGGCCGCTACTTTACCGACGCTGGCGTGGGCTTTGTGGTGCCGGACGACAGCCGCCTGAGCTTCGATATCCTGATCCCGCCTGAAGAGGTGATGGGCGCCCGTATGGGCTTTGTGGTGGTGGTTGAACTCACCCAGCGTCCTACCCGCCGCACCAAGGCGGTCGGGAAAATCGTCGAAGTGTTAGGCGATAACATGGGCACCGGCATGGCCGTTGATATGGCGCTGCGTACTCATGAAATTCCTTACGTCTGGCCGAAAGCGGTTGAAGAGCAGGTTGTCGGCCTGAAAGAAGACGTGCCGGAAGAGTCCAAAGTGGGCCGCGTGGATCTGCGCGATCTGCCGCTGGTGACTATTGATGGTGAAGATGCCCGCGACTTCGATGATGCCGTTTATTGCGAGAAAAAACGCGGCGGCGGCTGGCGTCTGTGGGTTGCCATCGCTGACGTAAGCTATTACGTTCGCCCGCATACTCCGCTGGATAACGAAGCGCGCAGCCGTGGAACGTCGGTCTACTTCCCGTCACAGGTAATTCCGATGCTGCCGGAAGTCTTGTCTAACGGCCTGTGCTCCCTGAACCCGCAGGTTGACCGCCTGTGCATGGTCTGCGAGATGACCATCTCCACCAAAGGGCGCTTAACGGGTTACAAATTCTACGAAGCGGTAATGAGCTCCCATGCGCGCCTGACCTACACCAAGGTCTGGCATATGCTGCAGGGCGATCAGGATCTGCGTGAGCAGTATGCGCCGCTGGTGAAACACATCGAAGAGCTGCATAACCTCTACAAAACGCTGGATCAGGCGCGTGAAGAGCGCGGCGGGATCTCGTTTGAGAGCGAAGAGGCGAAGTTCATCTTTAACGCTGAACGCCGCATTGAACGTATTGAGCAGACCCAGCGTAACGATGCCCATAAGCTGATTGAAGAGTGTATGATTCTGGCAAACATCTCGGCGGCACGTTTCGTTGAGAAAGCCAAAGAACCTGCGCTGTTCCGTATTCACGATAAACCGTCGACCGAAGCCATCACTGCGTTCCGCTCCGTGCTGGCTGAACTGGGTCTGGAACTGCCTGGCGGTAACAAGCCAGAGCCGCGTGATTACGCTGAATTGCTGGAGTCGATTGGCGATCGCCCGGATGCAGAAATGCTGCAGACCATGCTGCTGCGTTCCATGAAGCAGGCGATTTACGATCCGGAAAACCGCGGTCACTTCGGTCTGGCGCTGCAGTCTTACGCCCACTTTACCTCGCCGATCCGTCGTTATCCGGACCTTTCCCTGCACCGCGCGATCAAGTATCTGCTGGCGCAGGAGCAGGGTCATAAAGGTAATACGACCGAAACCGGTGGCTACCATTATTCAATGGAAGAGATGCTGCAACTCGGTCAGCACTGTTCCATGGCCGAACGTCGTGCAGATGAAGCGACGCGCGACGTGGCAGACTGGCTGAAGTGTGACTTTATGCTGGACCAGGTGGGTAACGTCTTTAAAGGCGTGATTGCCAGCGTCACCGGCTTTGGTTTCTTCGTCCGTCTGGATGAACTGTTTATCGACGGTCTGGTGCATGTCTCCAGCCTGGATAACGACTATTACCGTTTCGACCAGGTCGGGCAGCGCCTGATTGGTGAATCTGGCGGCCAGACCTATCGTCTTGGCGATCGCGTGGAAGTGAAGGTCGAAGCCGTTAATATGGACGACCGTAAAATCGACTTTAGCCTGATCTCCAGCGAGCGTGCCCCGCGTAATGTGGGTAAAACGGCGCGTGAAAAGACGAAAAAAGGGGGCAACGGCAACAGCGGTGGCAAACGTCGTCAGGCGGGTAAGAAGGTAAACTTCGAGCCAGACAGCGCGTTCCGCGGTGAGAAGAAACAGAAGCCGAAGGCCGCAAAGAAAGAGGCCCGGAAGGCGAAAAAGCCGTCCACCAAAACGCAGAAAATTGCGGCTGCCACCAGGGCAAAGCGCGCAGCGAAGAAACAGCAGGCGGAGTAATTCTCCCCCTCAACCTGACCCTCTCTCCTGCGGAGAGAGGGAAAAGAAAAGACAGAACGAGAACCATCAATGAGTGAAATGATTTACGGCATCCACGCGGTGCAGGCCCTGCTGGAGCGCGCACCGGAGCGTTTTCAGGAAGTGTTTATTCTGAAAGGGCGTGAAGACAAACGTCTGATGCCGCTGATCCACGCCCTGGAAGCACAAGGTGTCGTGATCCAGCTGGCGAACCGCCAGTTCCTGGATGAGAAAAGTGAAGGTGCCGTTCACCAGGGCATTATTGCCCGCGTTAAGCCCGGTCGTCAGTATCAGGAAAACGATCTGCCGGATCTTATCGCCGGGCTGGAAAATCCATTCTTCCTGATCCTTGACGGCGTGACCGACCCGCACAACCTTGGCGCATGTCTGCGAAGCGCAGATGCGGCAGGTGTTCATGCGGTTATCGTGCCGAGGGATCGCTCTGCACAGCTTAACGCGACGGCGAAGAAAGTGGCCTGTGGCGCAGCGGAAAACGTACCGCTGATCCGCGTCACCAACCTGGCGCGCACCATGCGTATGCTGCAGGAAGAGAATATCTGGATCGTCGGTACCGCGGGTGAAGCGGATCATACTCTGTATCAGAGCAAGATGACCGGCCGTCTGGCCCTGGTGATGGGTGCTGAGGGCGAAGGTATGCGCCGTCTGACCCGTGAGCATTGCGATGAGCTGATCAGCATTCCAATGGCGGGCAGCGTGTCGTCTCTGAACGTCTCCGTGGCAACAGGTATCTGCCTGTTTGAAGCGGTACGTCAGCGCGGGGAATAAACAGCAAGGCCGTCCTGAGGACGGCCTTTCGTATTTTCTGTGGGAGAGTCACCAGACGGTGAAAAACTCACTCCTCCAGTGACCGCAAATGGTCATCCTTCCTGAGCGTCATTAGCGCGAAGATACTCACTACCGCCGTCGCCATGACGTAATAAGCCGGAATATCCAGGTTGCCCGTCTCTTTAATCAGCCCGGTAATAATCAGCCCCGCACAGCCCGAGAAAAGGGCGTTCGACAGGGAATAAGCCAGCCCAAGCCCGGTATACCGTACGCGCGTCGGGAACATCTCTGAGAGCATCGCCGGCCCGGGACCTGCCAGCATCCCCACCAGACCACCCGCAATCAGCACCACCAGCGCTTTGATGGCCAGCGTGCTGGACTCCGCCTGTAAAACCTTCAGCAGCGGCAGGGCAAGGAGCAGCAGCAACGTGGTGGCGACGATCATCACCGTGCGGCGTCCGATTTTGTCGCTCAGGATCCCGGACGGAATAATCGTCAGCGCAAAACCGATATTCGAAATCACCGCAATCAACAGCGCCTGGTTAAACCCGGTATGCAGCGCCGACTGCAGATAGGTGGGCATTATCACCAGATAGGTATAACCCGCCGCTGACCAGACCATCACCCGGCCAATACCCATCACAATGGCGTTGAGCGTGGCGACGGTATCAGCCTGAGCGGCAACCGGCTTTTCCTGCTGTTGCACAAAGCTTGGCGTCTCTTCCATACTCACCCGCAGCCACAGCGCCACCACGCCCATCGGTAATGCCAGGAAGAACGGGATGCGCCAGCCCCAGTCATGCAGGGCTTCCGGTGTCAGAAGGGTGGAGAGCAGTGCGACAATGCCAGCGCCTGCTAACAGGCCCAGCGCGACGGTAAATGACTGCCATGCACCGTAGAGGCCCCGCTTGCCGCGTGGGGCAAACTCGGTCATCAGCGAGACGGCGCCACCATACTCACCACCGGCGAACAACCCCTGCAGGATGCGCAGCAGCGTGATAATCAGCGGGGCGGCAATACCGATGCTGGCATAGACCGGCACAATACCGATTGCGGCGGTGGCCAGCGTCATCAGCACCAGTACAATAATCAGCGTCGGTTTTCGGCCTATCCGGTCACCTATTCTGCCAAACACCACCGCGCCCAGCGGGCGGAAGAAGAAGGCGATGGCAAAGGAAGCGTAGGTAAGGATCAGGCTGGTTAGCCCCGCGTCCCCCTCAAGCTGGAAGAAGTTCTTCGCAATTACGGTCGCCAGAAAACCATAGACCGCAAACTCATACCACTCGATAAAGTTACCAATGGAGCCTGCAATTAATGCACGCTTGTGCGCGTCCGGTTGCATAACGTTCCTCACTGAAAGGGGGTAAGAATAAATTATTCAACAAAAGCGAATGCGCGAAATAGTTTATTCTTATGTTCTGTGAGCTATTTCACGAATGATATCAGCGGGATCGTCATCGTGTGACCTCACTCCCATGCAGCGTGCACGTGGCCTGTCCATACTTATCTTCATTGCCACTGAAGGAGGGAGACAGCATGCACTGGCAGACCCATACCGTTTTTAATCAACCTGCACCGCTCTCAAACAGCAACCTTTTCCTCTCTGATTGTGCTCTGCGTGACGCGGTTGTTCGCGAAGGCGCCGAGTGGGATATCGAGCTTCTTGCCAGCATCGGCCAGCAGTTAGGAACCGCGGAATCGCTGGAGCTGGGCAGGCTGGCGAACGTTAATCCGCCGGAGTTATTACGCTATGACGCCACCGGGGAGCGACTGGATGATGTTCGCTTTCATCCCGCATGGCACCTCTTAATGCAGGGACTTTGCGCCAACCGTGTCCATAACCTGGCGTGGGAAGAGGAGGCGCGCAAAGGCGCGTTTGTCGCCAGAGCTGCACGTTTTGTCCTGCACGCTCAGGTAGAAGCGGGCACGCTTTGCCCTGTCACCATGACCTTTGCTGCTACACCGCTGCTGCAACAGGCGCTGCCCGAGCCGTTCCGTGACTGGATCACGCCGTTAATGAGCGATCGTTACGATCCTCATCTTGCCCCAGGGGCGCAAAAGCGTGGCCTGCTGATTGGCATGGGGATGACAGAAAAACAGGGCGGCTCGGACGTACTCAGCAATACCACCAAAGCGGAAAAGTGCAATGACGGCAGCTACCGGCTTATCGGGCATAAATGGTTTTTCTCTGTGCCGCAAAGCGATGCGCATCTGGTGCTGGCCCAGGCGAAAGGGGGGCTGTCCTGCTTTTTTGTTCCACGCTTTTTGCCTGACGGGCAACGCAATGCCGTACGTCTGGAGCGGCTGAAAGAGAAGCTCGGCAACCGCTCTAACGCCAGCAGCGAAGCGGAATTCCTGGATGCGTCCGGCTGGCTGCTGGGGGAGGAAGGAGAAGGGGTACGCCAGATCCTCCGAATGGGCGGGCTGACGCGGTTTGACTGCGCGCTGGGCAGCCATGGGCTGATGCGTCGGGCTTTATCCGTGGCGCTTTACCATGCGCATCAACGCCAGACGTTTGGTAAAAACCTTATCGACCAGCCGCTCATGCGCGATGTGCTGAGCCGCATGGCGCTTATGCTGGAGGGCCAGACGGCACTGTTGTTCCGTCTGGCCCGGGCGTGGGACAGGCGTGCCGATCCTCAGGAGGCAGCCTGGGCGCGCCTTTTCACCCCCGCGGCGAAATACAGCGTCTGCAAAGCGGGTATCCCGTTTGTGGCGGAAGCCATGGAAGTGCTCGGCGGCACAGGCTACTGCGAGGAGAGTGAGCTTCCCCGTTTGTACCGTGAGATGCCCGTGAACAGCATCTGGGAAGGGTCCGGCAATATTATGTGCCTGGACGTTCTGCGTGTACTGACGAAGCAATCCGGCATCCTCGACCTGCTGGTGGATGATTTTGCCCAGGTAAAAGGGCAGGACAGGCACTTCGATCGCAGCTGGCGTCAGCTTCAGCAAAAACTGCGAAAACCGCAGGAGGCGCAGGGACGGGAGATCACGCAACAGCTTTTCCTGCTGGGGGCCGGAAGTCAGATGCTGCGGCATGCATCGCCACCCGTGGCGCAGGCGTGGTGCCGCATGATGCTTGATACCCGTGGCGGTACGCTGATGAGCGAGCAGGTGCAAAATGACCTGCTGTTGCGTGCCACGGGCAGGGTTGGCTAACTCTTTAGCTGGAACAGGCTCACCAGTTGGGTGAGGTGTGAGCCTTTCTCACGCAGCGTGTGTGCGGTTTGTTCGCTGCGTAAGACGCGGTCGGCGTTGATGTGCGACGCTTCGCCAATGTGGGTCATGGCCAGATTAACCTGGCCTATTCCCGCGGATTGCTCGCGGGACGCATGGTTAATCTCCGTGACCAGCTTGTTGATGTTATCGATATGCACGATGATGGAATCCATCGCCAGACGCGTTTGTTCAGACAGCGCATGGCCTTCGCTGACTTTTCTGAGCGTATCACCGATGAGCTGTTCAATCTCCTTCACCGCGTTGGCGCTGCGTCCTGCCAGCGCGCGTACTTCCTGCGCCACCACCGCAAAACCTTTTCCGTGCTCGCCTGCGCGGGCTGCTTCAACCGCTGCGTTAAGCGCCAGAATGTTGGTCTGAAACGCGATGGATTCAATCACGCGCGTGATGTCTTCGATTCGCTTTGATGCTTCGCGAATATCATCCATGGTAGCGACAGCGTGGGTGACCGTCTCACCGCCCTGGTGTACCGCGCGCGACGTTTCGCCTACCAGCTGCTGCGTTTGCTCCATGTTGGCGGCATTTTGCTGCACGGTCGCGGCCAGTTGCTCCATGCTGGCAGACGTCTCTTCTACACTGCTGGCCTGCTTGTTAATCTGCCCGGAGATTTCTTCGCTATCGGATGCCAGCGCGTTGGTGCCCATATGGATCTCCGCTGCGGCCTCGCGCACCTGAAGAACAATTTTCTGCAGTCCCCCTCCAATACCGTTAATGGCATCGATGAGCTGACCGACCTCATCCTGGCGGGTCACGGGCAGGCTGGAGCGCAGATCGCCTGCGGCATACTGTCGGGCCAGGTGGATCACATTGCGCAATGGGCGTGTCAGTATGCGTCGTATAATGACCACAAACAGACCCGCGAAGAGCACTGACAGCACCACCCCTGCCAGCAGGAAACGGTCGCGCATGGTGATTACGCTTGAGAGCAGTACCGATTTATCCACTTCGCCGACAATGGCCCAGTTCCAGCCTGGCAGCGGCGTATACGCCATGGTCAGCGTGCGACCATCGGCACTGACGCGCTCCAGCGTGCCGGATTTATCACTCAACAGCTGTTGCTGGATAGCGCTATCCCACTCCGGTACTTTTCCCTCCGCGCTGGTGTGGAACAGATACTGCCCGCGCGTTTTGCCGTGGCTGCGGTCCAGAACAAAGAAGTGACCGCTCTCGCCCAGTCGACGGTTGAGGATTTTCTCGCGCATGACGTTCCAGGAGTGAGTGATGTCCACACCAACAAAGATGATTGCAATGACCTGGCCGTCCGCGTTTTTAACCGGCTGGTATTGGGTGATATAGCGCTTGCCGAACAGCAGCGCCAGACCGCGATAAACCTCGCCCCGGGTGACGGCGGCAAAGGCCGGGCTGGTGGTATCCAGAACGGTGCCCATTGCCCGCCCGCCGTTCTCTTTACGCAGCGATGTGGCGACGCGCACAAAGTCATTACCGCTACGCACAAACAGGGTCGAGATTGCCCCTGTCCGGCTCAGAAAATCGTCTGAAAGGGTATTGTTTTCATGTAGCCCGGTTTCCCCTCCTTTCAGGAGCGGAACGTTAATCCCGTTAATCGTCTGGGTTTGAGTGTTATCAACGCTCAGTGGCTGGGGCAAAAAGGTGGTAAACAGCCGGGTATAACTCTCGACCTCTTCACTCAGGCTGGTGTTAAACATCTGCACCATATCGACCATGCCGGTGGACTGATTATGCAGGTCTTCTATCGCGAGGGCTTCAAGCTGCTGGCTGGCTTTTTGGCTGAGCAGAAAAGTGAAAAACAGAAACAGGATGGCGACACTGGCACCAGTAAGCAGCGACAGCTTTGCACCCAGACCTGCACGACGGAAAAAGTTGATCATAAATTGCTCATCATTGAAAAGGTATGGCTTTTCAACGGCAGAGCAGAGATAACGTTTACTGGTTTAGTGTAACAAAATGTTATTTAATTGTTTTTAATTGGTTTGCTAAAAGATAAAAAATTTGCAAAAACGAAAAGCCACTAAAAGTAAGTGGCTTTTATCGGAGGGGGGATTACGCGTAGAGAATGGCCTGTACCCGCCAGTGATCGATGTACTGATCTTCCTGCATCTGGATAATGCGATACCATGAAGCACCCTGCTCATCGGCCTTTAATGCAACGACACGTTCAACGTCCTGCGGGCTCCCCGAGATATTATTCACGGAGATCTGGCCAATTTCATTCAGGCCAGTCACACAATCAGCACTGGCAAATTCAGCTGACTGCGCGGTTGTGCTCACAAGACCTGCTGAGAGCAACAGTGTGGTCAAAGCAAGAGTTCGTTTCATCGTCAGCTCCATTTCACATGTCTCCGGTATCCGCCGGGCAATCCTTCGCGAATAAACTCACTTCCATTGTTGCGGGCATGGAGTTTATTGTGGACAGGAAAGTGTCTATGGACGCAAAGCAGTGTAAATGTCGTTCAAATGAAGACGATCATTGACGATACAGAATGGCCTGTGAGTACCACTGTCCCGTAATGATGGTTTCGTCGATCATAATGATGACGTAATAATCTGCTTTGGCGGCGACGGCTTGTGCCTTTATTGCTTCTTCCGCGTCATCCGGGGAGCCGCGAACCAGCGCAGAGACGGTACCCATACGCTGTAATCCTTCCGTCTGATTACGACGGATTTCCTGCGGGTGATCGGCCACCGGGGGAGCGGGTTGTGGCGTT
This sequence comes from Enterobacter sp. V89_11, assembly GCF_029967775.1. Lineage (NCBI taxonomy): Bacteria > Pseudomonadati > Pseudomonadota > Gammaproteobacteria > Enterobacterales > Enterobacteriaceae > Enterobacter > Enterobacter sp. V89_11. The sequence goes on from NZ_JASCAN010000024.1 coordinate 23,166, forward strand.
CCCTGCAGCGCGCTACAGCCACTGAGCAGTAACATCAGCAATAAAGCAGCAAACCTGCGCATAACCATATCTCGTTTCCTGATAGCCATAGTGTAGTTGTCTGTGAATTTAGTTTTGGGGGAATGTTCCCGAAGTGTTAGCTGGGGCGTAATTTTCGAATGAAAATAGCGTGAAATCGTAACCCAGTTCTCAACATTATGAATCATTCATCATTACAGGGTCGACAATGATTGAAATTGAAATACGCCATCTGGGTGATCGTGAAATATTACACGCAACACCCGCCGGAAAACGTGAGGAACCACTGCCTGTTATAGTGTTTTATCATGGATTTACCTCATCGAAGCTGGTCTACAGCTATTTTGCGGTGGCACTCGCGCAGGCCGGTTTTCGTGTGGTCATGCCGGATGCACCTGACCACGGCGCACGTTTTACCGGCAACGAACAGGCGCGACTTGGGCAGTTCTGGCACATTTTGCACGGTAGCCTGACCGAGTTTGCCGGGCTGCGCGATGCGCTTTATCAGGCAGGGCTGGTGGCTGATAATCGGCTGGCCGTGGCTGGGGCATCGATGGGCGGGATGGCGGCGCTGGGGATCATGACGCACCATCCAGAAGTGAAGTCAGTGGCTTGTCTGATGGGCTCGGGCTACTTTACCTCACTGGCGAAGACGCTTTTTCCACCTCAGGCACTCACGGAGGTTGAGGCGGCGCTTGCAGAGTGGGAGGTTACCCGGGCGTTACCGCGTCTGGCCGATCGTCCTCTGCTGTTGTGGCATGGTGATGCGGACGATGTGGTCCCACCCGGAGAAACGTTCCGGCTTCAGCAGGCGCTGCAGCACGAGGGGCTGGATGGCAACCTGACCTGCCTGTGGGAAGCGGGCGTTCGCCACCGCATTACGCCAACGGCGCTGGACGCCACGGTGGACTTCTTCCGCCAGCACCTTTAAACGCACAGGACGTTGACACCCTGATCTTTCAGTTTCTGGAGGATCTCAGGGTTGGCACCTTTGCCGGTGATCACCATGTCTATCTGTTCAGCACGGCTGAACAGCATTCCTGCGCGTTCGCCCACTTTACTGCTGTCGACCAGCACAACGAGCTTGCCCACCACGTTAAGCATGTTTTGTTCTGCCATGGCGGTCAACATATCGGTTTTGTAGAGGCCATCTGCGGTCAGGCCTTTGCCACTGGTAAACATCCAGTGTCCGGCATAAAGACTGTTTTCGCTGTCCTGCGGGCTGAGCGTAATGGACTGGCTCTTGTTGTACTGGCCGCCCATGATCACCACGCTCTCATGCTCCTGATCGATAAGATAGTTGGCGAGCGGCAAGTAGTTCGTGATGATTTGTACTGGCTTTCCGCACATCTCCCGACCTAACAGAAACGCCGTGGAGCCGCAGTTGATCACCACGCTCTCGCCGGGGTTCACCAGCTGGGATGCCGCTCTGGCAATACGGACTTTTTCATCATGATTTTGCGCCTGATGAATGTTCATCGGCGTCCAGCGTGGACGCTGCTGGCTAATCGCTTCCGCACCGTTGCGGACTTTTTTCAGCTTACCGCTTTCATCCAGCTTATTAATATCCCGCCGCGCTGTTGCCGGGGAAATCCCTAAACGTTCGATCACTTTCTCAACGGTGACAAACCCTGTTTGCGCCAGGAGTTCCAGTAATATTTGATGCCGTTGCGCTTCCGTCATGAGCTATTCCGATAAGAATTGATTTTAAAAGATGATATTTGAAATAGCGTGAAATTACTAAAAGAAATATGAAACCGCCAGACACTCGGGTCTGGCGATGGGCCTTAATAATCAGAGGAATGACTTGAACGGCAGGTCTGGCTCAAGAGTAAAGCAATCATCAAAGCCACGTGGGTAGTGATACTCGAGATTGTCTTTGTCCAGCGGCCAGGTGAACTTGCCTCCTACCTGCCAGATGAACGGCTTAAAGCCATACTTCAGGCGATCTTTTTTCATTTCCCACAGTACGCGTATCTCCTGCGGGTCGGCCTGGAAGTTTGACCAGATATCGTGGTGGAAAGGGATCACTACTTTGGTGTTCAGCGCTTCCGCCATGCGCAGCATATCGGCGCTGGTCATTTTGTCTGTAATGCCGCGTGGGTTCTCCCCGTATGAGCCGAGCGCCACATCAATCTGATGCTCATTGCCGTGCTTTGCATAGTAGTTTGAGTAGTGAGAGTCACCGCTGTGGTACAGGGAACCGCCGGGCGTTTTAAACAGGTAGTTCACCGCACGTTCGTCCATACCGTCTGGCAGTACGCCTGCGGCTTTCTGATCGGCCGGAAGGGTAATCAGTGCAGTGCGGTCAAAGGCATCCAGCGCGTGGATCTCAACGTCTTTAATTTTGACCACATCGCCCGGTTTCATGACGATGCAGCGCTCTTTCGGTACGCCCCAGCCGATCCATAAATCCACGCAGGTTTGCGGCCCGATGAACGGTACGTCATCGGCACAGTTTTGCATGACCGCTGCCGCCACGTTGACATCAATATGATCGTTATGATCGTGCGTAGAGAGAACGGCATCGATCTGGCGAATGGCGAACGGATCAAGAACAAACGGTGTGGTACGCAGGTTTGGCTGAAGTTTTTCCACGCCCGCCATGCGTTGCATCTGATGGCCTTTTTTCATCAGCGGGTTACCGTGACTCTGTTTGCCGGTGCCGCACCAGAAATCGACGCAAATATTCGCGCCACCTTCTGATTTCAGCCAGATCCCCGTGCACCCCAGCCACCACATTGCAAAGGTACCAGGAGCAACCTGTTCCTGCTCAATCTCTTCATTCAGCCAGCTACCCCATTCCGGGAAAGTGCTCAGAATCCATGATTCACGGGTAATGGTGTTCACTTTACTCATCGTTTTGACTCCTGGTTTAATCAAAAGTAATCAACTGGTGATTTGTTGTGATTAATGCTGGCACCATTTCACGCGTATTGCAACGATCAAAATGTGTAATTTTATCTGCATGACGTCACGGATGCTCTTCTCGCTTCTTGTTATCTTTTACTGTATTAATCATTAATTGCATGAATTATATGGAAATAATTCTATGTGGCATGCCGAAGTGAAAATCATTACTAACACCAGGGAAATAATTTGCGTGATGCGTCACAAATAATCAGATTTAATCTTGTGATGATTATTTGTGATTAATAGAGTGTTGTCACCAACCGCACAGGGATTGCCCCTCGTGTTCTCATTTCTGGAGAGAGTTATGGAGATCCTCTACAACGTCTTTACCGTGTTCTTTAATCAGGTAATGACTAATGCCCCGCTGTTGTTGGGCATCGTGACGTGCCTTGGCTATATCCTGCTGCGCAAAAGCGTCAGCGTTATTATTAAAGGCACCATTAAAACCATCATCGGTTTCATGCTGTTGCAGGCGGGTTCAGGCATTTTGACCGGCACCTTCAAGCCGGTAGTGGCCAAAATGTCGGAAGTCTATGGCATCAACGGCGCCATCTCTGACACCTACGCCTCGATGATGGCCACCATCGATCGCATGGGCGATGCCTACAGCTGGGTAGGGTATGCGGTTCTGCTCGCGCTGGCGCTGAACATCATTTACGTTCTGTTGCGCCGCATTACCGGTATTCGCACCATCATGCTGACTGGCCATATCATGTTCCAGCAGGCGGGGCTGATTGCGGTTTCCTTCTTTATCTTCGGCTACCCAATGTGGACGACCATTATCTGCACCGCGGTGCTGGTCTCGCTCTACTGGGGTATCACCTCCAACATGATGTACAAGCCCACGCAGGACGTCACCGACGGTTGCGGCTTCTCCATCGGCCACCAGCAGCAGTTTGCCTCCTGGATTGCCTATAAAGTCGCGCCGTATCTGGGTAAAAAAGAAGAGAGCGTCGAAGATCTTAAACTGCCGGGCTGGCTGAATATTTTCCACGACAATATCGTCTCTACGGCGATTGTGATGACCCTCTTCTTCGGTGCCATTCTGCTCTCCTTTGGCATTGACGTCGTACAGGCGATGGCGGGTAAAACCCACTGGACTGTCTATATCCTGCAGACCGGTTTCTCCTTCGCGGTGGCGATTTTCATTATCACCCAGGGCGTGCGTATGTTCGTTGCCGAGCTGTCCGAAGCCTTCAACGGTATCTCTCAGCGTCTGATTCCAGGTGCGGTACTGGCGATTGACTGCGCGGCTATCTATAGCTTCGCGCCAAACGCGGTGGTCTGGGGCTTTATGTGGGGCACCATCGGCCAGCTGATTGCGGTGGGTATCCTGGTGGGCTGCGGCTCTTCCATTCTGATCATTCCTGGCTTTATCCCGATGTTCTTCTCCAACGCCACCATCGGCGTCTTTGCGAACCACTTTGGTGGCTGGCGCGCGGCACTCAAGATCTGCCTGGTGATGGGGATGGTGGAAATCTTCGGGTGTGTGTGGGCGGTCAAGCTCACCGGTATGAGCGCCTGGATGGGCATGGCCGACTGGTCAATTCTGGCACCACCGATGATGCAGGGCTTCGCCTCTGTTGGCCTGATCTTTATGGCCGTCATCATCCTCATTGCCCTGGCTTATATGTTCTTCGCTGGTCGCTCTCTGCGGGCTGAAGAAGATGCAGAAAAACAAACAGCAGAAGTTTCTGCTCATTAAGGAGTTTCGATTATGACCGTACGTATCCTGGCTGTGTGTGGCAATGGGCAAGGGAGTTCCATGATCATGAAGATGAAAGTGGACCAGTTTTTAACCCAGTCAAACATCGACCACACGGTGAACAGCTGCGCAGTGGGCGAATACAAAAGTGAACTCAACGGCGCGGACATCATCATCGCCTCTACCCACATCGCCGGTGAGATCACCGTGACAGGCAACAAATATGTGGTAGGCGTGCGCAACATGCTGTCGCCAGCCGACTTTGGGCCAAAGCTGCTGGAAGTGATCAACGCGCATTTCCCACAAGATGTGAAGTAAGGACGCAACATGAAACTACGTGATTCGCTGGCAGAGAATAGCTCCATCCTTTTACAGGCCGACGCCAGCACCTGGCAGGAAGCGGTGAAACTTAGCGTAGATCTGCTGGTAAAAGCCGATGTTGTCGAGCCGCGTTATTACCAGGCCATTCTGGATGGTGTTGCAGAGCACGGCCCTTACTTCGTGATTGCACCAGGGCTGGCGATGCCGCATGGCCGCCCGGAAGAGGGCGTTAAAAAAACCGGCTTTGCGCTGGTTACGCTGAAAACACCACTGGCTTTCAACCACGAAGATAACGACCCGGTCGACATCCTCATCACCATGGCGGCTGTTGATGCCAACACTCACCAGGAGGTGGGCATTATGCAGATCGTGAATCTGTTTGATGATGAGGCCAACTTCGACCGTTTACGCGCCTGCCGCACCGAGCAGGACGTGCTGGATTTAATTGATAACGCCACTGCGGCGGCAGTTTAAGAGGGAATTGAAAATGTCATTACCAATGTTGCAGGTCGCGCTGGATAACCAGACTTTGTCTCACGCTTACGAAACTACCCGCCTGATTGCGGAAGAAGTGGACATCATCGAAGTCGGTACCATTCTGTGCGTGGGCGAAGGCGTTCGCGCCGTCCGCGACCTGAAGGCGCTGTATCCGCATAAAATCGTGCTGGCGGATGCCAAGATTGCCGATGCGGGCAAAATTCTTTCCCGTATGTGTTTTGAAGCCAATGCCGACTGGGTCACCGTTATTTGCTGTGCGGATATCAACACGGCTAAAGGTGCGCTGGATGTGGCAAAAGAGTTCAACGGTGATGTGCAGATTGAGCTGACCGGGTTCTGGACCTGGGAGCAGGCGCAGGAGTGGCGTGACGCGGGCATTCAACAGGTGGTTTATCACCGCAGCCGTGATGCGCAGGCCGCTGGGGTAGCGTGGGGGGACGCGGATATCAGCGCGATTAAGCGTCTGGCCGATATGGGCTTCAAAGTGACCGTGACCGGAGGCCTGGCGCTGGAAGATCTGCCGCTCTTCAAAGATATCCCAATTCATGTCTTTATCGCAGGCCGTAGCATCCGTGATGCCGCCTCTCCGGTAGAAGCCGCGCGTCAGTTCAAACGCTCAATCGCTCAGCTTTGGGGCTAAGGAGCGGGTATGTTGTCTAAACAAGTCCCGCTCGGCATCTATGAAAAGGCACTCCCTGCGGGGGAGTGCTGGCTGGAGCGGCTGCAACTGGCGAAACAACTCGGTTTCGATTTTGTCGAAATGTCAGTGGATGAGACAGACGAACGCCTGTCTCGCCTGGACTGGAGCCGCGAACAGCGTCTGGCACTGGTAAGCGCCATCGCTGAAACGGGGGTACGTGTGCCTTCCCTGTGCCTCAGCGCCCACCGTCGTTTTCCGCTTGGCAGTGAAGATGATGCTGTGCGTGCTCAGGGGCTGGAGATCATGCGTAAAGCCATTCGCTTTGCCCAGGATGTCGGCATCCGTGTGATCCAGTTGGCGGGGTATGACGTTTACTATCAGGACGCCAATAATGAAACGCGCCGTCGTTTTCGTGACGGCCTGAAAGAGAGCGTCGACATGGCCAGCCGTGCTCAGGTGACGCTGGCGATGGAGATCATGGATTATCCGTTAATGAACTCCATCAGCAAGGCGCTGGGTTACGCGCACTACCTGAATAATCCGTGGTTCCAGCTCTACCCTGATATCGGCAATCTGTCAGCCTGGGATAACGACGTGCAGATGGAACTGCAGGCGGGTATTGGTCATATCGTGGCGGTTCATGTCAAAGATACCCGGCCTGGTGTATTCAAAAATGTTCCGTTCGGCACCGGGGTGGTGGATTTCGAACGGTGCTTCCAGACGCTCAAACAGACAGGGTATTGCGGGCCTTACCTGATTGAGATGTGGAGTGAAACGTCGGACGACCCGGCAGCCGAAGTGGCGAAGGCGCGGGACTGGGTCCGTGAACGTATGGCGCGGGCTGGGTTGATGGAGGCTGAGCATGCATAAGCTTAAGCAGCAGGTCTTTGAGGCCAATATGGATCTACCTCGCTACGGTCTGGTGACGTTTACCTGGGGTAACGTCAGCGCCATCGACCGTGAGCAGGGGCGGGTCGTGATTAAGCCCAGCGGTGTGCCCTATGAGTCCATGACCGCCGACGACATGGTGGTTGTGGATCTTCATGGCAACGTGGTTGACGGAAAGTGGCGTCCTTCTTCTGATACCGCCACCCATCTGGCACTGTATCAGCGTTATCCCTCCCTGGGCGGCGTTGTGCATACACACTCGACTCATGCCACGGCCTGGGCGCAGGCAGGGCTGCCCATTCCGGCTCTTGGCACCACGCATGCAGACTACTTCTTTGGCGATATTCCCTGCACGCGGGCATTAACGCAGGCCGAAGTGGAAGGGGAGTATGAACTCAACACCGGTCGCGTCATTATCGATACGCTGGCTGAGCGTGAGCCGCTGCATACGCCGGGTATTGTGGTGTATCAGCACGGTCCATTCTCGTGGGGAAAAGACGCTCACGATGCCGTGCATAACGCGGTGGTGATGGAGGAAGTGGCGCGAATGGCGTGGATCGCCCGCGGCATCAATCCGCAGCTTCAGGGCATTGATGATTACCTTATGAATAAACATTTCATGCGTAAACATGGGCCCAACGCCTATTACGGGCAGAAGTGAATAAGTGCTCTGGAATACCGAAAAACAGTTGTAACCGGTGGTATTTCAGAGCCATTAGCAAAAAAAAGCCCCCGGGCAGGGGGCAAGTTAAACTATGGCTATGTTCTCTTTGTTGGCTTTCCTGGTGCTAGCGTTAAAGCGTTATCGGTAGATATCTGCACTGGCGTGCATATTGCCGTTGCTGCCGGGCTCACGCATCAGTATGACGTGATAATATTGTGCACTCTGAGCATCGGTCTCTTGATTGAGTGCCTGATCTGCTTCACTTTCAGTGGCGAAATTATGATTGATGTAGATTACGCCTAAGCTCTGCACATCATCCATGTTTTGGGCCTGCCGGCCGTCTATCTTGATGGCTGCCATCGCGTTTGCACTGAGCAAAAGTGCAGCCATTACGGCAAATGCGATTTTTTTCATGATATGCGCTCCACGACTGCGTGCTGTGAAAGGGGGTGTTGCTCTCCTTTTATAAATAAGGTCTCTGATTAAAGTGTAATCACTTATCCGGCGGGAATGCGTGACCATTTCTGATGCTGTTGTTCAAAAAAACAACGCTTCCTGATGTGATTAATTTTAAATCACCCACTTAGACCAGCTTTACGCTTTGTGCGAATTATTTGTGCAATCAGCTTGAGTTTCCAGGGGCGCGCAAGTATTATGACGCGTCAATTTTTCAGCCGACCTTTAACACGTTCCTTGCCTCCCCGGGCCTCGGCTGACCCAGACAGGAGGCTGAATAATCCGTAAGGAGCAATTCGATGCGTCATTACGAAATCGTTTTTATGGTCCATCCTGACCAGAGCGAACAGGTTCCGGGCATGATCGAGCGCTACTCTGCTGCCATCACTGGTGCAGAAGGTACGATCCACCGTCTGGAAGACTGGGGCCGCCGTCAGCTGGCTTACCCGATCAACAAACTGCACAAAGCACACTACGTTCTGATGAACGTTGAAGCGCCGCAGGAAGTGATCGATGAGCTGGAAACTACCTTCCGCTTCAACGATGCCGTTATCCGCAGCATGGTTATGCGTACCAAAAACGCAGTGACCGAAGCATCTCCGATGGTTAAAGCGAAAGACGAGCGCCGTGAGCGTCGCGATGATTTCGCAAACGAAACCGCAGATGATTCTGATGCTGGGGATTCTGAAGAGTAATTTCTGATGACCAACCGTCTGGTGTTGTCCGGTACCGTGTGCAGGACCCCCCTTCGTAAGGTCAGTCCATCAGGAATTCCGCATTGCCAGTTCGTGCTTGAGCATCGTTCTGTGCAAGAGGAAGCCGGCTTTCACCGGCAGGCGTGGTGCCAAATGCCCGTTATTATTAGCGGACACGAAAACCAGGCCATTACTCACAGTATAACGGTCGGTAGCGCAGTAATCGTTCAGGGGTTCATTTCTTGCCACAAGGCAAAGAACGGCCTGAGCAAAATGGTTCTGCATGCCGAGCAGATTGATTTGATAGATTCTGGAGACTAGCCATATGGCACGTTATTTCCGTCGTCGCAAGTTCTGCCGTTTCACCGCGGAAGGCGTTCAAGAGATCGACTATAAAGATATCGCAACGCTGAAAAACTACATCACCGAAAGCGGTAAGATTGTCCCAAGCCGTATCACCGGTACTCGTGCAAAATACCAGCGTCAGCTGGCTCGCGCTATCAAACGCGCTCGCTACCTGTCCCTGCTGCCGTACACTGATCGTCATCAGTAATCGGGCACGGTCCATTAATACGACTTTAAGAGGATAAGGTAATGCAAGTTATTCTGCTTGATAAAGTAGCAAACCTGGGCAGCCTGGGTGATCAGGTAAACGTTAAAGCGGGCTACGCTCGTAACTTCCTGGTTCCACAGGGTAAAGCTGTTCCAGCTACCAAGAAAAACGTAGAGTTTTTCGAAGCACGTCGCGCTGAACTGGAAGCCAAACTGGCTGACGTTCTGGCGGCTGCTAATGCTCGCGCTGAGTCAATCAACGCACTGGGCACTGTTACCATCGTTTCCAAAGCTGGCGACGAAGGTAAACTGTTCGGTTCCATCGGTACCCGCGATATCGCTGATGCAGTAACTGCAGCTGGCGTTAAAGTGGCTAAGAGCGAAGTTCGTCTGCCGAACGGTGTTCTGCGTACCACTGGTGAGCACGAAGTGGACTTCCAGGTTCACAGCGAAGTGTTCGCTAAACTGGTTGTTAACGTTGTAGCTGAGTAATTTTACTCTGCTCACGTCGAAGCGCCGGCCTTGTGCCGGCGTTTTGCTTTTTAAGGGACCAGATTCGCGCTTTAGTGCTTGTAGGGTCGCTATTCCTGGCGCATTCTCTGATAATAAAATGAAACGCAATTTTATTTATGAGATTCGACATGAAAACCGCTCTGCCCACGCCCGTATTTGCCCGTCGAAAGGTGGCCTATGCCTGCGCCACGCTCTGCTGTCTGCTTTGGGGTAGCTCTTACCCGGCCATAAAAAGCGGCTATGAACTCTTCCAGATTGCCACCGATGATATTCCCTCAAAGGTCGTGTTCGCCGGTTACCGTTTTCTGTTTGCGGGTGTGCTGCTGCTTCTCTTTGCATTAGCACAGCGCAAGCCCATCGGCAGGTTCACGCCCGGGCAGTTTGGCCAATTGACCGTCCTGGGACTGACGCAGACGAGCATTCAGTACACCTTCTTTTATATCGGATTGGCCTACACGACAGGCGTGAACGGCTCAATCATGAACGCCACCGGCACTTTCTTCAGCGTGCTGCTGGCGCACTTCATCTACCACAACGACAAGCTCAGCTATAACAAAACGCTTGGCTGTATTCTGGGCTTTGCCGGAGTGATGCTGGTTAACTTCCACGACGGGTTAAGCGAATTCAGCTTCGTCTGGAAGGGGGACGGGTTTGTGGTGCTGGCAGCCTTTATCCTTTCTGCCGCCACGCTTTACGGAAAACGCATCTCCCAGACCGTCGACCCGACGGTGATGACCGGCTGGCAGCTGGCTATCGGCGGCGCGGCGCTGGTGGCGGGTGGCTATCTCACGGGAGGGACGCTGGAAGTGCATAGCATGACGGCCGTCGCGGTGCTGGGGTATCTGACGTTACTCTCTTCGGTAGCGTTCGCCCTCTGGAGCGCGCTGCTGAAAGTGAACCGCGTAAGTATGATTGCCCCGTTCAACTTTGTGATCCCCGTTGCCGGGACGGTGCTGTCTGCCATTTTCCTCGGTGAAAACATTCTGGACATCAAATATGCGATTGCGCTGGTGCTGGTCTGCTCGGGGATCTGGTGGGTCAATAAGCGGAGTCACTAAGAAGGGCATTGCCGGGGGGCTGGCTCGCCTTACCCGGCCTGAACATTAACGTGCTCTGATAAAACTACCGTCAGGCTGGCGGGTAAACAGCACCTGCTGGCCATTTCCCGTATCAATCGTGAGCCCGGTGACGACACCGCTGGCATTCTGACGTATCTGCACCAGCTGGCCGTTCTGCAAATTACTGAGCGGCTTGCCCGCGCCTTCCACCTGCGCCATGGCATACACATCGGTTGGTGGCAGATTGTGGTCGCGGAACAGCTGCGCAAGGGTTTTACCCGGCTCTACGCGATAGGAACGCCACTGCTGCTCAATGCCGGTTGGCTGCTGAGCCTGTGGCTCTGCCGGGGCCGCGGCCTGTTCCTGTGGCTGTTCATCCTGAATGGGTTCCGGTTCAACAGGCGCAACCTGTCCCGGATCGTTCGACGGGGTGACCAGTTGCGTCTGCACAGGCTGGGTGTCCGGCTGCGGTCGCGTTTGCGACTGAATATCCAGCTGGGCATTGCGGGTCACCGTCGCGGTGTCGGCGTCATCGCCACCGGAAGGAAGCAGGAAACCCACGATCACCATCAGCGCGCCAATGATGATCCCTCTGCGATGCAGAGGCGGCAGCGGGTCCATGATGCGAAAATTGTCCGGCGCCTGCCAGATTTTCGCCAGGGTAGGTTTCAGTTCAAATCGCCCGGGCATGGCTCTCCTCCTGCTCCGCGTCTTTTTTATCCTGTGCTCCGAAGTATAGTTTGCTAACTGCCTGAACGGCGTAGCAAACCCGACATCCGTGACATTCGTTCGGGATTAATCCTGGTTCTCTCTATTGTTTCTGTTTCGTCGCGGTTTGTCACCTTAACTTCAGACAAAGTTTTACCCATAAGGGCATGGCTGATATGCTGCCCGCTACTTTAAATGTGATGGAAGGAAAACCCATGACCACCCCGACTTTTGACACTATCGAAGCGCAGGCAAGTTACGGTATCGGCTTGCAGGTAGGACAGCAGCTGAGCGAATCCGGCCTGGAAGGTCTGTTACCCGAAGCGCTGGTGGCGGGTATCGCTGATGCGCTGGAAGGCAACAACCCGGCAGTTCCGGTTGATGTTGTGCACCGTGCGCTGCGTGAAATCCACGAACGTGCTGACGCCGTGCGTCGCGCGCGTTTCGAAGAGATGGCTGCAGAAGGCGTGAAATATCTGGAAGAGAACCGTGAGCGTGAAGGCGTGAACAGCACTGAGTCTGGCCTGCAGTTCCGCGTGATCAACCAGGGCGACGGCGCAATCCCGGCGCGTACTGACCACGTTCGCGTGCACTACACCGGTAAACTGATCGACGGTACGGTGTTCGACAGCTCTGTAGCACGTGGCGAACCGGCTGAATTCCCGGTTAACGGCGTTATCGCGGGCTGGATCGAAGCGCTGACCCTGATGCCAGTGGGTTCCAAATGGGAACTGACTATCCCGCACAACCTGGCGTACGGCGAGCGTGGCGCTGGTGCGTCCATCCCGCCATTCAGCACCCTGGTGTTTGAAGTCGAGCTGCTGGAAATTCTGTAATCAGCTTTTCTTATTTCCTCTCTCCTTCGGGGGAGAGGAATATAGTGATAAAACCTATAGTTACGACGGAATCAACATTTTATCTTGCAAACGAAACTGTTGCGTGTATTTTTGTGAGCTGTTTCGCGTTGTATGAGTGATATGACACTCACTTTAAACATATTATTAACATAATATCCAAATCATAGTATTCATCCCGCCGATTCTTACCTAATATCGATGAGTCCTTTCATGGGGACCGTTATTTTTTTGACGTATTTAAAGGCCAGAAGAGCCTTAACAACACAGACAGGCATAAACAGGAAAATATCACATGGTAGATCAGGTTAAAGTCGTCGCCGACGAAGAGGCGTCGTCTGAACAGTCGCTACGGCGCAATCTCACAAACCGTCATATTCAGCTCATTGCCATCGGGGGTGCCATCGGTACTGGGCTGTTTATGGGGTCAGGTAAAACCATCAGTCTTGCCGGGCCGTCGATCATTTTCGTTTATATGATCATCGGTTTTATGCTCTTCTTCGTGATGCGTGCAATGGGTGAATTGCTGCTCTCGAACCTCGAATACAAGTCCTTTAGCGATTTCGCTTCCGACCTGCTTGGCCCCTGGGCGGGCTACTTCACCGGCTGGACCTACTGGTTCTGCTGGGTGGTGACCGGCATGGCGGATGTGGTCGCCATCACGGCCTACGCGCAGTTCTGGTTCCCGGGATTATCGGACTGGGTGGCCTCGCTGGCGGTGATTGTTCTGCTGCTGAGCCTTAACCTCGCCACCGTTAAAATGTTCGGTGAGATGGAGTTCTGGTTTGCGATGATCAAAATCGTGGCGATTATCGCCCTGATTGTTGTCGGCCTGGTGATGGTACTGACGCACTTCCAGTCTCCAACCGGCGTTCAGGCTTCGTTCGCGCATCTGTGGAATGACGGCGGCTGGTTCCCGAAAGGCATCAGCGGCTTCTTTGCCGGTTTCCAGATTGCGGTGTTTGCCTTTGTGGGGATTGAGCTGGTCGGTACCACGGCGGCGGAAACTAAAGATCCGGAGAAATCCCTGCCGCGCGCGATTAACTCCATCCCGATTCGTATCATTATGTTCTACGTGTTCGCGCTGATTATCATCATGTCCGTGACGCCGTGGAGCTCCGTTGTACCGACCAAGAGCCCGTTCGTTGAGCTGTTTGTGCTGGTTGGACTGCCTGCGGCCGCAAGCCTGATTAACTTCGTGGTGCTGACCTCCGCGGCCTCTTCGGCCAACAGTGGGGTGTTCTCTACCAGCCGTATGCTGTTTGGTCTGGCACAGGAAGGGGTTGCGCCACGCGCGTTTGCCAAACTGTCTAAGCGTGCGGTGCCGGCGAAAGGGCTGACCTTCTCCTGTATCTGCCTGCTGGGCGGTGTGGTGATGCTCTACGTGAACCCGAGTGTGATCGGTGCGTTTACCATGATCACCACGGTCTCTGCGATCCTGTTCATGTTCGTCTGGACCATCATCCTGTGTTCTTACCTGGTGTACCGCAAACAGCGTCCACACCTGCATGAAAAATCGATCTACAAAATGCCGCTGGGCAAGCTGATGTGCTGGGTGTGCATGGCGTTCTTCGTCTTCGTGCTGGTTCTGCTGACGCTGGAAGACGATACCCGTCAGGCGTTAATCGTCACGCCGCTGTGGTTCATCGCGCTGGGGCTGGGATGGTTATTTATCGGTAAGAAACGTATGGCAGGCATGCGTTAATAAAAAAGGCCACAGATGCTGTGGCCGAATGATAACCTCAGGAAGGCGCTCTCGGGCGCCTTTTTTTATTCACCTGCGAGGGCACGCGGGAACAGGACGTTGTTCTCAAGACTGATGTGCTCCATCAGGTCGTCGATCATCTCGTTAATGCCGTTGTACATCGCTTTCCACGTGGTGCACGCCTCTGGTGGCGGTGTAACGTTATGGGTAGTGTGTTTAATCACTTCCAGCAGTTCGCCTGCATCATCATGTTCGCTTTCCATGACGCTGATGGGCCCCATCGCCTGGCTGCCCATACCCTGTTTGATCATCGGGAAGAGGATTTGCTCCTCTTTCATCATGTGGCTGGAAAGCTCTTCGTGAAGCAGGGTCAGGTATTTCGCCAGACCGCGTGGTACGGAAGGTTTGTCGGCGTGAACGCGCTCCACTTTTGTCGCCTGCAGGATCAGTTCAGGCAGCTGTTCACGGTGACGGTCGTGAAAACGCACGATGATATGGTCGATGATGTCGGCAAGGGCTGCAGTGCGCCAGTCTTTCTCAATGGGCTGCTCAGCCAGTTGCGCCAGCTCCGCTTCAATGAGCCCCACATCCAGCTCTTTACGCGAGGCGGCACGTGCCAGGGTTTGCTTACCGCCACAGCAGTAATCCATATCGTATTTACGAAACAGCGCGGACGCGCGCGGGATGGAGAGCGCCAGCTCGCCAAGGGGTTGGTCGCGGAAGGCCATAGCAGTTACCTCATCATCAATAATATAAAGTGCATTTTAAATGCATCTTTAAGGCGACGCTATAACCCTTTAGAGGGAAGGGAAAAAGTGAGAACCAGATCACAAAAAATAATGACTTTTAACTTGCTGAATGAATGCAGGAAATTACTTTAGAAAGTTTTTTAACGTGGGGAAACAGTAAACAACTCGCCGTGCCTGCCGATATATCCACGTCAGACAAACCTGCATATAAAAAAGGCAACGCATGTTTAAACGTATAAAAGTCATTACCCTTCTTATTTCGGTGCTGCTTGTGCTCGGCATCATGCAAGTCATTTCCGCCGGCATTTTTATCAACGCGCTGAATAACGACAAAGATAACTTCACCGTCTCGCAGCTCTCAAGCCAGAATGTCGCCGAGTTTACCGATGCATGGATCAGCCTCAACCAGGCCCGCGTGACCCTGAACCGCGGCATGCTGCGTCTGCAAAGCAGCATGGCGTCTCAGATTAACGGCGGCCAGTTGAATGAACTGGTGAACACGGCGAAGAACCTGCTGGCGGATGCGCAGTCCCATTACGATAAATACTACGCTTTGCCTAATACTCCGGGTCTGGACGAGAATCTGGCTAACCGTCTGGAAGAGCAGTACCGTATTTACTCCGCCACGCTGACGCAAATGAACGTTCTGCTGGGCCAGGGCAATCTGGAAGATATGTTCAAGCAGAATGCGGAGCAGAAACAGACCGCGATGCAGAACGTGTACCGTGAATGGCGTGAAGCGCAGGCCGTCCTCACGGACAGAGGAATTAAAGACAACGAAAACGATTATAAACGTATCCTGTGGATCCTCTCTGCGGTCATGCTGCTGGTGATTGCCGTGATCGTCTCCAGCTGGATTGCGATGCGCCGCGTTCTGCTGCTGCCGCTCCAGGATGTGATCGGCCATATCCGCGCCATTGCCGCAGGGGATTTGACCCAGCCGATTCAGGCAGAGGGTAAGAATGAAATGGCAATCCTGGCGCTCAACGTTCAGGAGATGCAAACCTCGCTGGCAAACACGGTGGGCGTGGTGCGTGAAGGCGCAGACACCATTTACACCGGTGCAGGGGAAATCTCTGCGGGCAGCAACGACCTCTCTTCCCGCACCGAGCAGCAGGCTGCCTCTCTGGAAGAGACGGCTGCCAGCATGGAACAACTGACCGCCACGGTAAAACAAAACGCCGATAACGCACGTCAGGCTTCCCGTCTGGCGCTCGATGCCTCCTCAACCGCGAAGAAGGGCGGTAACGTGGTGGAGGGTGTGGTGCGCACCATGGACGACATTGCGACCAGTTCCAGCAAAATTGCGCAAATTACCAACGTAATCGACGGCATTGCCTTCCAGACCAACATCCTGGCGCTGAACGCGGCGGTGGAAGCCGCGCGTGCAGGCGAGCAGGGCCGTGGCTTTGCGGTGGTCGCAGGTGAGGTGCGTACCCTTGCCCAGCGTAGCGCTCAGGCTGCAAAAGAGATTAAAGCGCTGATCGACGATTCCGGCGAGCGCGTGAATGCCGGCTCACAGCTGGTAAACGAAGCCGGGGCGACGATGGCGGAGATCGTGAATGCGGTCACCCGCGTGACCGACATCATGGGCGAGATTGCCTCTGCCTCTGACGAGCAGAGCCGCGGTATCGATCAGGTAGGTCAGGCGGTGGCCGAGATGGATCGCGTGACCCAGCAGAACGCCTCGCTGGTAGAGGAGTCTGCGGCAGCGGCGGCCGCGCTGGAAGATCAGGCGGCACGCCTGAACGAAGCGGTAGCGGTGTTTAAAATTACCCGCAACCCGGTAGTCAACGCCGCGCCGGTGAAAAGCTACACTCCAGCGGCTAAACCTGTCGCGGCGACGTCTGAAGCGAACTGGGAAACGTTTTAACTCTCTGAAGCCGGAACGACCATCGGTTTTTCCGGCTTTGCTCTTACCGCCATCACGACCCCAACGACCAGCAATATAATCCCGCAGGCGGTTAACAGCGGCGGTACGCTCTGGCGCATCAGGAAGGTGTAAAGCAGCCCGGCCAGCGTTTCGAATACAATCAGCGGCCCTAAAATCACCGTCGGCAGCTTCTGGCTGGCGATATTCCAGCACAGCGCGCCCACCCACGAGCAGAGCACCGCAATCGCCAGCATCAGCCCGACGAAGACCCACGGTCTCGGCCCGAACGGTTGAGCGAAATCCGGTTGCTGATGGCCTAACCAGAGACAGGCCCCCACATAGCCCATAAGCGAAACCGGGAGCGTGACCAACGCCTGAGCCGTCGCCCACATCATCGGGTGTTTATCCGGGTTTTCCCGCAGCCAGCGCGCATTGCGCAGGGCATACCACGCCCAGCACACCACGGAAACGAATGCCAGCAGGATGCCAGAACCGTAACGCAACAGCGAGAAGTCCTCCAGCCCATGCTGCAGCTCGGCAATGTTGACGCAGACCAGCCCCACGGCGGTACACCCCAACGCTGGTACCATTTTTGACCACGCCAGTTTCCCGTCGCGGTGGCTGTAAAGCAGGTTAGCGAAGACCGGGATCACCACGGGCAGCGTGCCGATAATCATGGTAGATACCGGTGCACCGGTTCGCTGAATGGCGCTCGCCAGGCAAACATAATAGATAAGGTTGCCCATCATGGTCAGCGCCAGCGCGGTGAACCAGTCCTGTCGGCCGAGTTGACGCAAACGTGCACGACCGAGCCACGCCAGCGGGAGAGCAATCAGCCCCAGTGCCAGATAACGTCCGGTCGACTGCAGTATTGCCGGGTACTCCGGCACGATCAGCGGGCCGACAAAAATCAGTCCCCACATCAGACCCGCAAGCAGGGCATACAACACACCACTAATCATTTTTCCATCCACATCGGTTTATTCTGCGTTCAGTGTAGGAGGGGGAAGGGTGCGCGTATTGTATGAGGTTGCGCATCAGCGCTTAACGACCTGTTTCTGGTAGCGCACGGGGGTAATGCCGTAGCGGCGGGTAAAGGCGCGAGTCAAATGGGACTGATCGGTCAGCCCGGTCGCGGCGGCGACTTCGGCGGCGGGCATGCCGCGCGTGAGAAACGCTTTGGCGCGCCACAGGCGGATAGCCATCAGCATCTGATGCGGAGTGACATGGAAATGCGCCTTGAACTGGCGCTGAAAATGGTAGGGGCTCAGTGAGACCACGTTGGCCAGCTCGTCCAGCGTCAGGGCGTGCATGTAGTTGTCGTGCATATACTCACGAACCCGTTCGAACCGGTGTGTACCTTCCCGGGTAACCGGCGCGTGGCGGGCTAACGGCTGGAAGGTCTCGATCAGATCCAGCAGCAGGCCTTTTTGCGCCAGCGGGTCGTCCGTATGCCACAGGCCATAGATAAGCCTGCCGATTTGCTGTGAGCGCAGCGGGTCATGGCGGGTTACGTCGCTAAACCACCAGTGGCGAAGGCCGGTCACCTCTTCCAGCAGATCGGGTTCAATGTAAACCATCCGGTAGCGCCAGCCGCCATCCGTCGCCGACTCCCCGGTGTGGATCTCGTCCGGGTTCATGGTCACGACGGATTTTTCCGCCGCGAGATGCTGGGTACCGCGATAGCGAAAGCGTTCGGCACCGGTTTCAATGGTGCCGATGCCGAAGGCTTCATGCGTATGAGGCTCAAAGGCGTAGTCAGAAATATGCGCGTGATAAAGCTCCAGGCCCGGCAAATGCGCCAGATGGCGAAAGCGCGCGCTGTCTCTCTCATCAATGAACTGTTCCGGTACGCCCTGCACGGTGAACCTCCTCATGAGTCATCTCTCCATTATCAGAGATGACCCGAGGGGATGCTACAAAAAATAACCATTTTGCAACATTTACAGGATGGCTTTAATGCTCTCTGAAAGCGGTGTGGTTGGACGCCCGATCAGTTTGCTCAGCGTATGGCTGTCGTCAAACAGACCGCCTTTAGACGCGCCCACATCGGAGTCCGCCAGCATATCCGCCAGCCCGGCAGGCAGGCCAACGCCCTTCAGCGCCGCGGCAAAATCCGCCTCGCTCATGTTCTGATACGTCACGTTTTTGCCGCTCTGTTTGCTGAGTTCGGCCGCCAGTTCGCTCAGCGTCCAGGCGTGGTCGCCGGCCAGCTCGTATACGTTGCCTGCATGGCCGTCCCCGGAGATGACTTTTGCCGCGGCAGCCGCGTAATCCGCACGGGTGGCAGAGGCGATTTTGCCTTCACCGGCCGCGCCAATAAATACGCCGTGCTCCAGCGCGGGTGGTGCGCTCGCCAGATAGTTTTCGGTGTACCAGCCGTTACGCAGCAGGGCGTAAGGGATGCCGGACTCCGCCAGCGCCTTCTCCGTCGCGACGTGTTCAACGTGCAGACCCAGCGGTGATTTATCAGCATGCAGCAGGCTGGTATAGGCGATGAATTTCACGCCAGCGGCTTTGGCAGCATTAATGACGTTCTGATGTTGGGTGGCGCGCTGACCCACTTCGCTGGAGGAGATCAGCAGCAGCTTATCTACGCCCTTAAGCGCGGAGGTCATTGTGCTTTCGTCAGCGTAATCCCCCTGACGAACGGTAATTCCCTGCTGGCGCAGGGCTTCAGCTTTTGCCGGATTGCGGACAATCGCCACAATCTGGTTTGCCGGTACGGTGTTTAACAACTGTTCGATAACGAGCTGGCCAAGCTGGCCGGTTGCGCCGGTAATTGCGATCATGATGAATCCTCTTCGTGTTTGTCTGGTGTTGTGGCACACTAGCACCATAGCTAACTTTTAGTAAGTACGTACATAAAGGTAAGTATGAAAACAACGATACCGACACTCAGCGAACAAATGCGCGATGGCAACCTCTTCGCGGAACAGTGTCCTTCCAGAGAGGTCCTCAAACATGTCACCAGCCGCTGGGGTGTGCTGATTCTGGTGGCCCTGCGACAGGGAACCCACCGTTTCAGCGACCTGCGCCGAAAAATGGGAGGCGTCAGCGAAAAGATGCTGGCCCAGTCGCTACAGGCGCTGGAACAGGACGGGTTTGTTAATCGCGTCTCGTATCCGGTTGTACCACCGCACGTTGAGTATAGCCTGACGCCGTTAGGGACAGAGGTGAGTGAGAAAGTGGCCGCGCTGGCGGACTGGATAGAAGTGCATACGCCGCAGGTGATGGCGAACCGGGAAGAACGCGCGGCGTAAAGGCAGGCCGGGTAAGGCGAAGCCGCTACCCGGCACACACCGCGTTACTTGCTTAAATCCACCTGATAAATGGCGAAGCCAATATCATCCATTGCAACTTTCTTCATCGGATAGTGGGCGTTATCGTTAATAAACGCCGCCGCTTTATCGGACGGTGAGGTTTCAAAACGGATGTCCAGCGGCGTGTCGCTGTGAATGGGGGCCAGGCGCCAGTTGTTGTCCACTGCCGGATGAATGCCCCCCGCTTTTTTGGACTCCGCACTGATCCACGCCGCCAGCACCGAGCGATTCTCGTCCGGTGAGGCAAAGGCAATATGGCTATCTCCCGTGCCGGCAAACTTGCCGCCGTAGGCGCGGTAGTTATTGGTTACCACCAGGAAGGTGGCATTCGGGTCGATGGCTTTGCCCTTAAAGGTCAGGTTTTTGATGCGCTCGGCCTGCGGGTTAATGACCTGGCATTCGCCGTCATATTTTGCAGGCAGGGTAACATCAATCTGATACTCCACGCCGTCAATCACGTCAAAGTTATAGGTCCGGAACCCGTCCCAGTTAATCAGCGACTGCGGTTTACTGCTCTTCGGATCGATCTGGTTAAACTGCCCGGCGGAGCACTCCAGCCATTCCTTCACCTCTTTACCCGTCGCTTTCACTACCACCAGGGTGTTCGGATAGAGATAGAGATCGGCGGCGTTACGGAAGGTCAGCTGGCCCTTTTCGACTTCAACGTAGCTTGCCGGGTCATTCTTACGCCCGCCCACTTTGAACGGTGCCGCGGCCGACAGCACCGGCAGTTTTGCCAGGTCCGGGTCGCCCTGAATAACGTGTTCGACATAGGCTTTTTGCGCCATGTTAACCACCTGGACAGTTGGGTCATCCTGCACCAGCGCCAGGTAGCTGTACATGTTATCCGCCGATTTACCGATCGGCTTGCTGACGAAGTCGCGGGTGGCGTCGTGATCGTGCTTCAGCACGTCGACCAGTTTTTTATCTTCGGCGGCGAGTGATTTTTTAGCCGCAGCGTCGTAAATCGGGCGCGCCTCTGCTTTTGACTGAGTGACCTTCCAGTCGCCGCCGTCGTTATTGAGGACCAGATCCATCACACCAAGGTGATCGCCCCACATGCCCGGCATCACCGACGGCACGCCATTGAGCGTCCCTTTCTCGATGTCTGCACCCTTAATGTTGGCAAAGTCCTTACCCGGGAAGACCGCGTGGGCGTGGCCGAACAGAATCGCATCGACGCCCGGGACTTCACTCAGATAATAAACGGAGTTTTCCGCCATGGCCTGATACGGATCGGCGGAGAGTCCCGAGTGCGCAACCACCACCACCAGATCTGCGCCTTTTTCGCGCATTTCCGGCACGTATTTGCGCGCAGTTTCGGTAATATCGTTAACGGTCACTTTACCGTCGAGGTTGGCTTTATCCCAGGTCATGATTTGCGGCGGCACAAAGCCGATATAGCCGATTTTAAGCGTCTGTTTTTTACCGTCCTGATCGACAACCTCGGTCTCTTTAATCAGATAGGGGGTAAAGAGCGGCTTCTGCGTCTTAACGTCGATGATATTGGCGTTAACGTACGGGAATTTCGCGCCAGCCAGCGCATCGTGCAGGTACTTCAGGCCGTAGTTAAATTCGTGGTTGCCCAGGTTGCCGACGGTATAGTCCAGGGTGTTCATCGCTTTATACACCGGGTGGATCTCGCCTTTCTTCAGCCCCTTCGCCGCCATATAGTCCCCGAGCGGGCTACCCTGAATGAGATCGCCGTTGTCGACCAGTACGCTGTTTTTAACTTCATTGCGGGCGGCAGCGATCAAACTTGCCGTGCGTACCAGTCCGAATTTTTCCGTCGGGGTATCTTTGTAGTAATCGAAGTCCATCATGTTGCTGTGCAGGTCGGTAGTTTCCAGAATTCGCAGGTCTACCGTCGCCGCCTGTACGCTCACTGCAATCAGCGTCGCCAGGAGCGTTGCGCTAAACTTAATCATCAGAGGAGTCCTTTTTTCGATCCAGGCCACAAAAGAGTATG
The DNA here is from genome assembly GCF_029967775.1 of Enterobacter sp. V89_11. Classification (NCBI taxonomy): domain Bacteria; kingdom Pseudomonadati; phylum Pseudomonadota; class Gammaproteobacteria; order Enterobacterales; family Enterobacteriaceae; genus Enterobacter; species Enterobacter sp. V89_11. The sequence continues at coordinate 45,268 of NZ_JASCAN010000024.1, forward strand.
TATCTATAGCGTGTTGCTTACAGAAATGTGAATCCTGACAGAAAAAAGCGCCATGAAACCAGAATTGCTTCACAGATAGCGGAATTGTTCCCATTACGATATAACTAAAACAAAGAGTTAACCCCACTGCGTTAACAAAGAGGTGGAGAATGTTAGATAAGATTTGTCAGCTCGCACGGGATGCGGGAGATGCCATCATGCAGGTGTATGACGGTGCAAAACCGATGGAGGTCGTCAGCAAGGCTGATGACTCTCCGGTCACCGCGGCAGATATCGCGGCTCACAAGGTGATCCTGCAAGGGCTGCAGGCCTTAACGCCGGATATCCCGGTCCTGTCAGAAGAAGCGCCGCAGAGCTGGGACGAGCGTCAGCACTGGCAGCGTTACTGGCTGGTGGACCCCCTCGACGGCACCAAAGAGTTTATCAAGCGTAACGGTGAGTTCACCGTCAACATCGCGCTGATTGAAAAAGGCAAAGCGGTGCTTGGGGTGGTATACGCGCCGGTGATGAAAGTCATGTACAGCGCTGCAGACGGTAAGGCGTGGAAGGAAGAGTGCGGCGTGCGTAAGCAGATTCAGGTGCGCGATGCGCGTCCACCGCTGGTGGTGATCAGCCGGTCGCACAGCGACAGCGAACTGCAGGAATATCTGCAACAGCTGGGTGAACACCAGACGACCTCGATTGGTTCATCACTGAAATTCTGTCTGGTGGCGGAAGGTCATGCTCAGCTCTACCCTCGCTTTGGGCCAACGAACGTCTGGGATACCGCGGCAGGGCATGCGGTCGCCACGGCCGCCGGGGCACATGTTCATGACTGGCAGGGTAAGCCGCTGGACTACACCCCGCGCGAATCCTTCCTTAACCCCGGCTTCCGCGTCTCTATTTATTGAGCCAGCAGTTTGTGCAGCAGGGCGACAACCTGCTGCACCTCTTCCTGGGTTAATGCCCCGTCTTTCACCCACTGCACGCGGCCGTCTTTATCCAGCACGATGATTGCGGAGCTCTCTTCCTCCAGCTGCCACGCCTTACGCGTCACGCCGTTGCTGTCGACAATAAACTGCGACCACGGATAGAGTTTTTTATTGCTCTCAAGGCTTGAACGCACAAACATGCCGGAGCCAGGAATGGCATCGTCAGTATTAACAATCGTGGTGGTCTGGTAGCGGTCGTGTGGGAATTTTGCGGCCTTGATCGCTTCCACCAGGTTGGCATTTTTCTCTTTTGCGGATGTACGACCGGCAATATGTTGTACAACTCTCACTTTGCCTGCGAGCTGCGCGCTATTCCACGCTTTGTAGCTAAACTTATCATTGTCGAGAATCAATTCTCCCCGGTCAGCAATGCCGACTGGTGGTACTCGTTGTCCTTTTTCAATCGCGTGAGCGCTAGCCCACAGAGGCAGAAGCAGACAGGCTGCTGCAAGGATAGTACGTAGGGTCATGGTGTTTCCTTATTGTTTGCAGGTGATCCGACCACTTGGTCATACGCTTTTAATCATAAGTGCGATCAATGTGGTTTTCCCGCAATCCCGATGCCAGTTTGCGGGTGAACGCACATATCCATGAAAAAACGACGGCTTATACTGCCCTGAGTGAAGCTTTGCAAAGATTATTCTGAATAATTGTAATCAAACGGTAAATAAACTTATGCATACTGGGTAACACCGTAGTTCTGGTCTATAGTCTTTGGGCAACAAAATTTGCGCTCAGGACAGTCGGGCCGATTGTGGCACCGCAAGAGCGTATGATTCGCAGGAGATACAAGAATGAAAATTTTCCAACGCTACAACCCGCTTCAGGTGGCGAAGTACGTGAAGATCCTGTTCCGTGGACGGTTGTATATCAAGGATGTTGGCGCTTTTGAGTTTGATAAGGGCAAGATCCTTATCCCAAAAGTGAAGGACAAGCAGCACCTGTCTGTGATGTCTGAAGTCAACCGTCAGGTTATGCGTCTGCAAACTGAGATGGCTTAACCAACGTGCTATGCAGTAGTTAAAAACGCAGTTGATAAAAAAACGGCTCCCGATGGGAGCCGTTGATGTTTATGGGCCTTACGCCGACACTTTCTCTTCTGCGTCAGGCATCCGCGGCACCAGCACGGTCGGTTTATTATCGATACGCGTCACCAGCAGCTGGTCGATGCGGTAGTTATCAATATCCACCACTTCAAACTTGTAGCCAGAGAACTTCACCGAGTCGGTACGTTTCGGGATTTTTCGCAGCATAAACATCATAAAGCCGCCAATGGTCTCGTAATTACCTGACTGCGGGAACTCGTCGATATCCAGCACGCGCATGACATCGTCAATCGGCGTACCGCCGTCGATAAGCCATGAGTTCTCGTCACGCTGCACAATCTGCTCTTCCAGACCCTGGCCAACCAGGTCGCCCATCAGCGTGGTCATCACATCGTTGAGGGTGATGATGCCCACCACCAGCGCGTATTCGTTCATGATAACGGCAAAATCTTCACCGGCCGTTTTGAAACTTTCCAGCGCTTCAGAGAGGGTGAGGGTATCCGGAACAATCAGGGTATTGCGGATCTGAACGCCGCTGTTGAGCGCCAGGCTCTGGTTGGCCAGCACGCGGTTCAGCAGGTCTTTCGAGTCCACATAACCGATGATGTGGTCGATATCTTCATTACAGACCAGGAACTTGGAGTGCGGGTGCTCGGCCACCTTTTGCTTCAGGCTCTGCTCGTCTTCGTGCAGGTCGAACCAAATCACGTTTTCGCGTCCGGTCATGGATGACGGTACGGTACGGGATTCCAGCTCAAACACGTTCTCAATCAACTCGTGCTCCTGCTTGCGCAGCACGCCCGCCAGGGCACCCGCTTCGAAGACCGCATAGATATCATCAGAGGTGATATCGTCTTTTCGCACCATCGGAATTTTAAACAGGCGGAAAATGCTGTTGGCCAGGCCGTTGAAGAACCACACCAGCGGACGGAACAGGAACAGGCAGAAGCGCATCGGGTTGATGATGCGCAAAGCCACAGCTTCTGGCGCAATCATACCGATGCGTTTCGGGGTCAGATCAGCGAAGAGGATGAACAGGCCAGTCACCAGCGAGAAGGAGAGAATAAAACTCAGTTGCTCGGAGAGTTCAGGTGAAAAGTAGCGTGCGAAGAGACCATGAAACACCGGTGAAAATGCTGCATCCCCCACGATACCGCCCAGGATGGCGACCGCGTTAAGGCCAATCTGCACCACGGTGAAAAACATTCCCGGGTTTTCCTGCATTTTGAGTATGCGTGATGCGTTAACGTTGCCTTCGTCAGCAAGCAGTTTCAGTTTGATTTTACGGGAGGCGGCCAGCGAGATCTCGGATATCGAGAAAAATGCACTGACGGCAATGAGACAAAGTATCACTAAAATACTGTTTAACATAGTTTATCCGGCTTCAGCCAGATCCTCGGAAGGGAAGTTAATTACATTTGTGTGAAGACACATAGAACGTCAGCTCGTAGCGTTGAGCTGATTATTTCAGCGGGTAGTATAGCGTAAAGGCGTGTAAATCTGCCAGAGGTCACATTTTGGCATAAAACCGGCCGGACAGCGAAGCGCTGTCCGGTACGTACGGCTATTTTACTGCGGATAAACTTGCGTTTCCTGCCGCCCGGCGCGTGGCATCCCCTCCCCACACCTGATCATACTCATAGCCGGTGAGCTGTTTGATCACCACGCGGGTGTTGGCGTCGCAGTCGCGATAATCTCCGCCCAGCTTGCGGCGCGCAATCTCCTTCAGCAGCAGCTTGTGCGTCTCGCGGGTCAGTTTAAATTTATAGGTCGTGAAGAAGCTCACGGCCAGAAGGGCCGCCGTCGCGAAAATCAGCAGGCCGATAATGGCCCCCAGCGCGCTTTCAGGCTGTGCGCCGCTGCCCTTCACAAACCCTGACTCCTGCAGCACCAGGCCGATGATCATAATGGCAATCGCCACGGTGCTTTTGCGGGTCAATACCATCACCCCGGCAAAAATCCCTTCGCGGCGCTGCTGCGTCACAATCTCATCGATATCAGGGATGAAACTGTAGATATTCCACGGGATGTAATAAAGACCAGAGCGGGCGGCACCGAGCAGGATAAAGACCCCCGAGAACAGCAGCGTTGGCACCTGCGTTTTGGTGAGGTAGACCGTAAGCAGGAATACCAGCACGGCGAAGATACAGCCATAAGAGAGGCGCAGCGCGGCGGACGGCGTGATATTCAGCCGGTTCAAAAGCAGCATAAATCCGTACGTGCCTGGTACCGAGGCAAAGGCGGCAATGCTCAGCCAGCCCGACACGGCCGCCGCATCCTGGCTCAGACAATAAACGACATAATAGGTAAAGACTGAGCCGAAGACGTCCATCGCAGTAAACGAGAAGATATAAATAATGATATGCAGGCGGAATGCGCGGATGCGAAAGGACGAAAAGAGGTCCAGTACCAGATATTTCAGATGATTGGCTACCCCGCTGCTGCGCTGGTTATCTATCTTAAAATCGGACTCCTGATGCACATCTTTCGCTTCCCACGTGGTGTACCACGTAATAAACACCGCAAGGCAAAAAACGCAGGAAAATATCAGTCCGGTGAGCGTATAGGTAAACGGATTGTCTTTCCCGGTGAACTGCATAATGACGCCGGGGACGGAAACGGCAAGGAACCCCCCAAGCTGAGAGCAGATCATGCGCACCCCTGAAAGTCGGCTGCGCTCTTCGTAGCGGTTCGTCATTTCTGCGGCCAGCGTCTCCCACGGCACCAGCACCATCGCCGACAGCAGTTCAATCGAGAGATAGGTTCCCAGGTAATACCAGTACCCCATATCCGTCAGCCATAACAGGGCATACAAAAACATTAACGGGGAACTCAGTAATAAAAAGAAACGGCGACGGCCAAATTTACGTCCGAGCCAGGTACCCGCAAAATTATCAGTGATATAACCCATGATCGGGCTTAACAGCGCATCAATGACGCGGGCGATAGCAAATATAGAGCCCGCTTCAATAACAGACAGCCCGCAATAGGTCGTGTAAAAAAATAACAGCCAGGTGCCGATAATGGCGAAAGCGCCTCCGCCAAACAGATCGGTTATGCCGTAGCCAAGCGCCACGCCATAACCAACTCTACGTTCAGTTGGTTTGACCATAATAATATCCAGTGTAGGGTAATGATTAACCCGTTTTACGGGGCGTATTTTTATTAACGTCTGGAATTCAAATTACGTTCTGGTTGTTGATATTTATCCATTGTCTTGTTTGAGATGACCGATAAATAGCCTCCACAAGGGTGAGTGATTTTCCGGCGGTACGGATATCGATATAGTCTCTGTTTTCCGGATGATGAACGGCAGTATAAAACCGGTGGATCGCCTGCTGATGACCCAGCCCCCAGTAGCTTTTTACCGTGCCGTCGGGGGAATCATCGCTTGCCAGTTTTAACCGCTCACCCGGTGTGACGCGCCAGAGAGTGTTGTCATTGAGCAGCAGCGAGCCGCGTTCACAGTGGATCTCCAGCAGGAGAGGGGCGTCCGTGGTGTGGCAATTGCTGGCATAAAACAGGCCGCGGGCGCCGTTGGCGAAGTGTAGCGTGGCCATTGCGCTGTCTTCGCCTTCGGTCACGTCTGCCAGCTCACCGCTATCCACCACGCCTTTCACTCGCGTCACGCCTTCACCGAACCACTGCATCAGGTCGAGCGTATGGATTGCCTGGTTGATCAGCAGACTCCCGCCTTCTGTCGCCAGCCGGCCGCGCCAGGGGCTTTGCGTGTAGTAAGCGCCCGCGCGTGACCATGTGAGTACTGCCCTGATGCTGAGCATTTTCCCCAGCTGTCCATGGCCTAACTCCTGCCAAATACGCTGGCTGGTGGGGTTGAGCCGGTTCTGATAGCACACGCCGAGCAGGCTCTGAGCCCGATCGGCGGCACGGGTGATATCAATGAGTTCACGGGTGTTCATGCCCACCGGTTTTTCGCAAAAAACATGCTTCCCGGCGGCGAGTGCCGCCAGAATCATCTCTTTATGCTCGAAATGGGGCGTACAGATGTGTACCACGTCGATGGCATCATCCAGCAGCATTTCCCGGTAATCCTGATAAAAACGGCATTGATAGTCTTTCGCCAGCGCCAGTCCTTTAACGCTGTCGATGTCGACCAGCGCACGCAGCGCGACGTTGGGTATCTGGCGCAGGGCATTGACATGGCAGCCATGAATCGCCCCGCCGCCGATGATAGCGGTATTCAGGATAGTCATCTCCGGCTCCCCTTAACCCGCCGCGTTGGCGAGCATTTGAGCCTTCACGCACAGCTCCGCAGCCTTGAAAGCGTGCGCCTGCGTCATGGCATTTTCAGTCCGATGGAGACAGTCGAGGATCAGTTCGCCAAAGAACGGGAATCCGACCTGGCCTGCTACCGGATAACGGAACTCCCCCTCTTTATTGACGAGATAAACCACATCCTGCTCGCCGCGGGTTAAATCGACGTATTTGCGGATTTCGATGTAGCCCTCGGTGCCGAGCAGCGTCAGTCGCCCGTCACCCCATGTGGACAGCCCGTCCGGGGTAAACCAGTCGCAGCGGAAGTAGCCGCTGGCGCCGTTTTCTCCTTTGAGCATTGCGTCGCCAAAATCCTCAAAGGCGGGGTACTGCGGGTGTTTAACGTTCCGGACCTGGCTTGCCATCACGGTGGCATCGCGGTTGCCGGTGTAAAAAAGGAACTGCTCAATCTGATGGCTGCCGATGTCACACAGGATGCCGCCGAAGTATCGCCGATCGTAAAACCAGTCTGGCCTTCCTTCGCCTTCACGGTGTGGGCCTGTCCCCAGCGTTTGTACCACGTCGCCGATGGCACCTTGCTTTACCAGTTGACCGGCAAAGACAGCACTCTCAACATGCAGACGTTCGCTGTAGTAAACCGCGTATTTCTTACCGGTTTTTTCAACCATCGCTTTGGCATCTGCCAGTTGTTCAAGGGTGGTGAGCGGCGCTTTGTCGGTAAAGTAATCCTTCCCCGCTGCCATCGATTTCAGCCCCAGCGCACAGCGTTCAGAGGGGATGGCGGCGCCTGCCACCAGACGCACCTCGTTATCGGCGAGGATCGCCTCCAGCGAATCTGCCACTCTGGCCTGCGGATACTGCTGGATAAATTTATCCACTCTGGACGGATCGGGATCGTAAACCCATTTCAGCGTGGCGCCGGCTTCAATCAGCCCATTACACATTCCATAAATATGCCCGTGGTCGAGCGCGGCAGCGGCAAAGACAAATTCACCTTCCCGGACAACGGGCTGAGGTTTGCCGACTGGCGCGTAGTTCATTCCGTCATGTTTATTCATCTTCAGATTCCTCGATCCAGATCTTTACCCAGGGGGATAGCCCCCACTTCGCTGAAGTTGGCCACGCTTGCGGATTTCTCATGAAAACGGGGGGCGAGGGTGTTAATCCCGCCGGTACGGTAAAACGGATCGTCACGTGGAATGGGGAGCGAGACCACGGTGCGGGTGATGGCAGATTTATAAATTGCGGTAATCAATTCCAGCGAGCGTTTTCCCTGTAATCCATCCACCAGCGGGGCCGTGCCGCGTTCAATACTCAGCAGCAGGTCGTTAATCTGCCCGGTATGCAGCGTCCACGCGAGTGTCGGCGTCTGCGCAAAAACAGCGTTGAGCTGTGCTTCCCGCTGCTGGTCGTGAGTTTCCTGAGGAAAACCGTTATCGGCACTCACGCTGGCACAGGCTTGCCAGGGGGCAGAGATGCGTGCGCGCTCGCCCTGGATGACGATCTTCTGATCTTCGCCGTGATGCACCACCGAGGCGGTAAGCTGCGTGAGTGCGCCGCTGGGATATTTGAATATTGCGGCGCTGAGGTCTTCCACTTCGGCATTGTCATGCGCTACGTTGGTCATCATCGCCACCACCTCGGATGGAAACCCGAGCATCCACTGAATGGCGTCGATATGGTGAACCGCGTGATTGAGCGTGCAGCCGCCCCCCTCTTTTTCCCAGGTGCCACGCCACCACAGATCGTAATAGCAGTGGCCGCGCCACCAGAACGAATCCACCTGCGCATGGCAGATTTTGCCCGCGAGGCCGGAATCCAGCGCTGCTTTTAAGCGCCAGAAGGCATCGGTAAAGCGATTTTGCGCAATGATGGAGAGCGTTTTGCCGCTGGCCTGCTGAGCCGCAATCATCGCGTCGCACTCCTCAAGCGAGGCGGCCATCGGCTTTTCACACAGCACATGACACCCGGCCTCCAGTGCATCAATGCTTATTTGTGCGTGGACATACGGCGGGGTGCAGACATCGACGATATCGACGTCTGGCTCGGATGCCAGCATCTGCTGATGGCTCTCATACACGCGGGCCTGCGTCAGGCCATAGCGCGTTTTTTTCTCGTGCGCTTTTTCCGGGTAGATATCCACCAGCGCGACAATCCGGCAGCGCTGACCAAACTGCAAATAACCCTGAATATGGTTATGTGAGATATTGCCTGTACCTACAATGGCGATATTTAGCATCGTGTCGTCTCCGGAGTTACCAGGTGCCTGAGGCATCAAGCGTCACGTTTATGGCCTCTTTAGCAACTGAGGTGCTGATGCGTTGCTGGAGCAGGCGCAAGTAGTGTTTCTCGTTGATCGGCAGTTCGACCCAGTCGTCAGTCCAGGTGGAAAGATGCATGGCATTGGAGAGCGTCAGGCCTTGGATCCCGTCCAGGCCCGGCGCAATCAGCGGTTCACCGCGCAGGATGGCGGCGCAGAAGTTTGCGGTAATGACATGATGTTCGCTGCATTCGGCGGCGACAGGAATGTCGACCTCCCAGCATTCAGGCTCCCCAAAACCGTTTTGCCAGCGGGCGTTAAACGCGGTTTCGGACTCACGTAGCCGCCAGTAGCGAAGTCGCCCCTCTTCGACCACCACTTTGCCGCGATCCCCGACGATCTCCAGGCGATTTGTCCCCGGCGTTTCTGCCACGGTAGTGATAAATACACCGGTAGCCCCACCGGCATATTCGGCATAGGCGGTGACCTCGTCTTCCACTTCAATGTCACGATGTTTGCCGAACTGGCAAAACGCGCGCAGACGGACCGGCATGCCCACCAGCCACTGCCAGAGATCGAGCTGATGCGGATCCTGGTTGAGCAACACGCCGCCGCCTTCTCCTTTCCAGGTCGCGCGCCAGCCGCCGGAGTTGTAGTAGCTCTGCGAGCGGTACCAGTTGGTGATTATCCAGTTAGAACGGCGGATCTCGCCCAGCTCACCGCTGTCGATAAGATCCTTAACCTTCCGGTAGAGCGGGTTTGGTCGCTGGTTGTACATGATGCCAAACACCACGTCGCACTCGCGCGCGCAGGCGTTCATCTCCTGCACCTGCGCCGTATAAACGCCTGCCGGTTTTTCACACAGGGTATGAATGCCGTTACGCATTGCCAGCATCGACAGGCGCGGATGTTCGTAATGGGGCGTGGCGACAATCACCGCGTCGATAAGCCCGCTCTGGATCATCTCCTGGGCATCACTGAACAGGGGAATGGCCCCCACCAGCTGGCGAATGGCCGGGTGTTTTTCCGGTGCATTGTCACAAACTGCCGTCAGGCAGGCGTCATTGACCGTACCCGCGAGTAAATAACGTGCGTGGACCGTACCGATATTACCTATACCAATAATGCCAAAACGTACCTTCTCCATGTCACACCTTAATTTCAGTTGAAAAGAAGTGATGACCGGAAAATAGGAAAGGCGAGGCGTAGCGACAATGTGTTTTTGTGAGAATACTCGCAAGGTGAATAAGTAATCTCCAGGCTTTCTGAAATTTGGTTTTAAAATCAAAAGGCTGTTTCTGCAAATATTTGCAAAAACTGATTGAGAGCGAGGTCACACTATGCCGGGCAGGTTAAAAATGGAGGAGATCGCGGCCCTCACGGGATATTCCGTTAGCACGGTGTCGAGGGTATTAAGCGGCAAGTCATATACCAGCGATAAAGCCCGGGATGCGATCGTTCGCACCGCACGAGAGCTGGGCGTGCTGGAGTCCATGGCCAGTGGACGGCTGTTGATTAACGGTATTGCCGTTTTTGCTCCGGAAAGAACCTTTCAGGGGCGCGGCGATATTTTTTATCTTGAGGTGACCAAAGGGATTGCTGAGGCCTGCTCGCCACACAATGTGTGGGTCAGCTGTTGCGGATTAGAAGAACAGCACGCCGATGTAAAATTATTTATGGAAAAGGCCAGCCAGAAGAACATCAACGCGATAATTATTATTGGTACTGATGATGCCACCATATTTAAACTGGCCAGCACGCTCAATAAACCCTGCGTCTTAATTAATTCCGTGGACCGGGAGCGGGTACTGGATTCGGTATCACCCGATCACCGGGCGATTGGCTTCACCGCCATGCAGTATCTCTTTGAACAGGGGCATCGGCGGGTCCTGACGCTGACCTGCCTTCGGCGAGATACGCTTTACGCTCGTCTGGATGGCATTAAAGAGGCGTATCGCCATTTTCACGTCGCCTTTGAGCCGCAGCGTGATTTACTCGTGACGGAGTGGTTTACCGCAGACGAAGCCGAGCGGGCGCTGGATGAGTGGCTGCTGAGTCATGACAGAGCGCAGTGGCCAGAGGTGATTTTCCCAAACAGCACCAGCATGACCGAAGGTGTGGTGAGGGCATTAACCCGCCACGGGCTGCGCGTTCCGGAAGACATCTCTCTGATTACCACCGATTTTGCCTGGAATTTAGCGCACCGGCTGGAAAAACCGGTCACGGGGGTCACGGTGCCCTGCCGCGAACTGGGGATTGAGGCCGTGCACCTGTTGCAGACCCGCCTTAACAGGCCGCAGGCACCGGTTTTTAACCTGCTGTTGCAGGGAAAAGTCATGAATTATGGGTCGGTCAGTAATGCCACGCGCCACGCGGCTCGCGTGGCGCTAGACCAGTAATCAGGCCAGCTGTGGCGGCAGGCAGACGCCGATACCCCCGATACCGCAGTAGCCGTACGGGTTTTTATGCAGGTACTGCTGGTGGTCGTCTTCCGCATAGTAGAACGGTTTGGCAGAGGCGATTTCTGTGGTGACCTCGCGGTTGTCACCGGCATCGCGCATCGCTTTCTGGAAGCGCGCCAGACTTGCGCGGGCGGCCGTCTCCTGCTCCGGAGTGAGAGGGTAGATAGCCGAGCGGTACTGGGTGCCGTGGTCGTTACCCTGACGCATGCCCTGGGCCGGGTCGTGGTTTTCCCAGAACACCTGCAGAAGTTGCTCATAGCTAATGACGGCAGGGTCATACACCACGCGTACGGCTTCGGCATGACCGGTCTCGCCAGAGCACACTTCGCGATAGGTTGGGTTTGGCGTATACCCCCCCGTGTAACCCGCCGCGGTGCTGTAAACGCCGGGGAGTTGCCAGAAGAGACGTTCTACTCCCCAGAAGCAGCCCATGGCGAACAGGGCGATTTCCATTCCATCAGGAACGTTTGTCATTGAATGGCCATTCACGGCGTGTAAGGTCGCCACAGGCATAGGGGTGTTGCGTCCCGGTAATGCATCAGCTTGTGAAACAAGATGCTTTTTGTCGAATAAACTCACGATGGGGGCCTCCCGGGCTGCGATGTTTCGGTTAAGGTTGTCACGAAGCGTTTAATTGAACACAATAAATGCGCTGAATGAGTCTAGATTTAATCATAAGAAATATTTGGGTGTTACACCCGTTTTCAACCCGTGATGTGGGTTTTTGGCTAACAGGCCGTATTTTGCCGCGGAGCGGCACTTCATTTGCTTCCAGGGTGGAAAAAGGGATATTCAGGAGAAAACGTGACAAAAATCCGCCAGTTATGTTTGGTCAGTTTATTGCTGACAAGCGGGGTTGCCAGCGCGGCGAATGTCCGTTTGCAGGTTGAGGGGTTATCCGGGGCGCTGGAAAAAAACGTGCGTGCGCAGCTGTCGACCATCGAGAGCGACGAAGTGACGCCGGACCGGCGTTTTCGCGCGCGCGTGGATGATGCGATCCGCGAAGGGCTGAAAGCGCTGGGTTATTACGAACCCACCATTGATTTCGATCTCCGTCCGCCGCCAAAGAAGGGGCGACAGGTGCTTATTGCCCGCGTTTCACCGGGTGAGCCGGTGTTGATCGGCGGCACTAACGTCATTCTGCGCGGCGGCGCGCGTACGGACCGGGACTACCTGGATCTGCTCAGCACGCGGCCGAAAAACGGTACCGTGCTGAACCACGGTGACTACGATCATTTCAAAAAAGAGCTGACGAGCGTTTCCCTGCGTAAGGGGTACTTTGACAGCCAGTTCGACAAAAGCCAGCTGGGCATTGCGCTCGACAGGCACCAGGCCTTCTGGGATATCGATTATGACAGCGGCGAACGTTATCGTTTCGGCGATGTGACCTTCGAAGGCTCACAAATTCGTGAAGAGTATCTGCAAAACCTCGTGCCTTTCAAAAAGGGCGATTACTACCAGTCGCGTGATCTGGCGGAGCTGAACCGCCGACTCTCCGCCACCGGGTGGTTTAACTCGGTGGTTGTCGCGCCAGAGTTTGATAAATCGCGCAAAACCAAGGTGTTGCCGCTGCATGGCGTTGTTTCGCCGCGCACCGAGAACACCATTGAGACCGGTGTTGGTTATTCGACCGACGTCGGTCCGCGCGTGAAAGCCACGTGGAAAAAGCCGTGGATGAACTCATACGGTCACAGCCTGACCACCAGCGCCAGTATCTCGGCGCCGGAACAGCAGCTCGATTTCAGCTACAAAATGCCGCTGCTGAAAAACCCGCTTGAACAGTATTACCTTGTTCAGGGCGGTTTTAAGCGTACCGACCTGAACGATACCGAGGCAGATTCCACCACGCTTGCGGTATCGCGATACTGGGACCTCTCCAGCGGCTGGCAGCGCGCCATTAACCTGCGCTGGAGTCTGGACCATTTTACCCAGGCCAACGTCACCAACACCACCATGCTGCTCTACCCGGGAGTGATGATCAGCCGTACCCGCTCGCGTGGCGGCCTGATGCCAACCTGGGGCGATTCCCAGCGTTACTCCATCGATTACTCCAACACCATGTGGGGTTCCGATGTGGATTTCTCGGTGATTCAGGCGCAAAACGTCTGGATCCGCACGCTGTATGACAAACACCGCTTCGTGATGCGCGGCAACCTCGGCTGGATTGAAACCGGCGACTTCGACAAAGTTCCGCCGGATCTGCGCTTCTTCGCCGGTGGCGACCGCAGTATTCGCGGTTACAAATACAAATCCATCGCGCCGAAAGATGATGACGGCAAGCTGATTGGTGCCTCCAAGCTGGCTACCGGCTCGCTGGAGTACCAGTACAACGTCAGCGGAAAATGGTGGGGCGCGATGTTTGTCGACGGCGGCGAAGCGGTAAGCGATATCCGCCGCAGCGACTTTAAAACCGGCGCGGGCGTGGGCGTACGCTGGCAGTCTCCCGTCGGGCCAATCAAGCTCGATTTCGCCGTGCCGGTGGGTGATAAAGAAGAACACGGTTTACAGTTTTACATCGGTCTGGGGCCTGAATTATGAGTTTATGGAAGAAGATAAGCCTCGGGGTGCTGATTTTTATCGTACTGCTGCTCGGTACGGTGGCGTTTCTGGTCGGAACGACGTCTGGCCTGCATCTGCTGTTTAACGCGGCTAACCGCTGGGTTCCCGGGCTGGAAATTGGCCAGGTGACAGGCGGCTGGCGCGATCTGCGTCTGAAAAACATCCGCTACGAGCAGCCTGGCGTGGCGGTAAACGCGGGGGAATTTCACCTCGCGGTGAAGCTGGGCTGCCTGCGGGACAGCAAGCTGTGCGTTAACGATCTGTCGCTGAAAGACGTGAACGTGGCGATAGATTCGAAGAAAATGCCGAAATCGGCACCCGTTGAGGAAGAGGATAGCGGCCCGCTGAATCTCTCCACACCGTATCCGATTGCCCTCTATCGGGTGGCGCTGGATAACGTCAATGTCAAAATCGACGACACCACCGTCTCCGTCATGGATTTCACCTCCGGCCTGCGCTGGCAGGAGAAAAACCTCACCCTGACGCCAACCTCCCTTCAGGGGCTGCTGATTGCGCTGCCGAAAGTGGCGGACGTGGCGCAGGAAGAAATTGTCGAACCGAAGATCCAGAACCCGCAGCCGGAAGAGAAACCGCTGGGCGAAACGCTGAAAGATCTCTTCTCTAAACCTGTGCTGCCGGAGATGACGGACGTTCATCTGCCGCTGAACCTGAATATCGAAGAGTTTAAAGGCGAGCAGCTGCGTCTCACCGGCGATACCGATCTGACGGTCTTCAACATGCTGCTTAAAGTCAGCAGCATCGACGGCAACATGAAACTCGACGCGCTGGATATCGACACCAACCAGGGCTCGGTTAACGCGTCAGGGAATGCCCTGCTGCGCGACAACTGGCCGGTGGATATCACCCTGAACAGTTCGCTCAACATCGACCCGCTGAAAGGCGAAAAAGTGAAGGTCAACGTGGGCGGGGCGCTGCGCGATAAACTGGATGTCGGCGTTAACCTCTCCGGCCCGGTGGATATGGATCTGCGCGCGCAAACACAGCTGGCGGAAGCGGGGCTGCCGCTCAACCTTGAGGTTGTCAGTAAGCAGCTCTACTGGCCGTTCACCGGCGAAAAACAGTTCCAGGCCGATGACCTGAAGCTGAAGCTGAGCGGCAAAATGACGGATTACACCCTGTCGTTCCGCACGGCGGTGAAGGGGCAAGGTGTTCCGCCAGCGACGATTACGCTGGATGCTAAAGGCAACGAACAGCAGGTGAATCTCGACAAACTGACCGTTGCGGCGCTGGAAGGCAAAACGGAACTCACCGCGCTGCTCGACTGGCAGCAGGCGATCAGCTGGCGTGGCGAGCTGAAGCTGACGGGGATCAACACGGCCAAAGAGGTACCGGACTGGCCATCAAAACTGGACGGCCTGATCAAAACCCGCGGCAGCCTGTATGGCGGTACGTGGCAGATGGACGTGCCGGAAATCAAGCTTACCGGTAACGTGAAGCAGAATAAGGTCAACGTTGAAGGCTCGCTGAAGGGCAACAGCTATCTGCAGTGGGTGATCCCGGGTCTGCACGTGGCGCTGGGCCGTAACACGGCGGATATCAAAGGCGAGCTGGGGGTGAAAGATCTTAATCTGGATGCCACCATTGATGCACCAAATCTGGATAACGCCCTGCCAGGGTTGGGCGGCACGGCGAAAGGGTTAGTGAAGGTGCGCGGCACGGTAGAGGCTCCGCAGCTGCTGGCCGATATCACCGCCAGCAACCTGCGCTGGCAGGCGCTGACCGTTGCGCGGGTTCGCGTCGAAGGGGATGTGAAATCCACCGATCAGATTGGCGGTAACCTGAACCTGCGCGTGGAGCGCATTTCTCAGCCCGACGTGAACATTAATCTGGTCACTCTGGATGCCAAAGGTAACGAAAAACAGCACGATCTCCAGCTTAAGGTGCAGGGCGAGCCGGTATCCGGTCAGCTTCATCTGACCGGAAGCTTTGATCGCAAACAGGCGCGCTGGAAAGGGACACTGGACAATACCCGCTTCAACACCCCGGTAGGGCCGCTGGCGCTGTCCCGCTCTATCGCGCTGGACTACCGCAACGCCGAACAAAAGATCAGTATCGGACCACACTGCTGGACCAACCCGAATGCGGAACTGTGCGTGCCGCAGACCATTGATGCGGGGGCGGAAGGGCGTGCGCAGCTCAACCTTAATCGCTTCGACCTGGCGATGCTAAAACCGTTTATGCCGGAGACAACTCAGGCCAGCGGCGTCTTTAGCGGGAAAGCCGATGTCGCGTGGGACACAACCAAAGAGGGGCTGCCGCAGGGTAGCGTGACGCTCTCCGGTCGTAACGTGAAGGTGATACAGGAGGTAAACGACGCACCGCTGCCTGTGGCGTTTGATACCCTCAACCTGAGTGCCGATCTGCATAACAACCGCGCGGAGCTGGGGTGGCTTATCCGTCTGACCAACAACGGTCAGTTTGACGGGCAGGTGCAGATTACCGATCCGCAAGGACGCCGTAATCTCGCCGGTAACGTTAATATCCGCAACTTCAACCTGGCGATGGCCAACCCGATTTTCTCACGTGGAGAAAAAGCGGAGGGGATGCTCAGCGCGAACCTGCGTCTGGCGGGCAATGCGCAAAGCCCGCAGCTGTTTGGGCAGATGCAGCTTAACGGCGTGGATATCGACGGCAACTTTATGCCGTTTGATATGCAGCCAAGCCAGATTGCGATGAACTTCAACGGCATGAGCTCGACCCTCGCCGGGGTGGTGCGTACCCAGCAGGGGCAAATCAACCTCAGCGGCGACGCCGACTGGAGCCAGCTTGATAACTGGCGGGCCCGTGTTGCGGCCAAAGGCAGCAAGGTGCGGATCACCGTACCGCCGATGGTACGTCTGGACGTATCCCCGGATATTGTCTTTGAAGCCACCCCAAGCCTCTTCACGCTGGACGGCAACGTGGACGTACCGTGGGCACGCATCGTGGTGCACGAGGTGCCTGAGAGCGCGGTGGGCGTCTCCAGTGACGAAGTCATGCTCAATGAAAATCTCAAACCCGTTGAGCAGAAGAGCGCCGGTATTCCGATCAACAGTAACCTCACCGTTCACGTCGGCAATAACGTGCGTCTGGATGCGTTTGGGCTGAAGGCGAGACTGACGGGGGATCTGAAAGTCGCGCAGGACAAGCAGGGTCTGGGTCTGAACGGCCAGATCAATATTCCTGAAGGGCGCTTCCATGCCTATGGTCAGGATCTGATTGTGCGTAAAGGTGAGCTTCTGTTCTCCGGCCCGCCGGATCAGCCACTGCTCAATATCGAAGCGATTCGTAACCCGGAAGCCACCGAAAACGACGTTATTGCGGGTGTTCGCGTTACCGGCTCTGCTGATGAACCGAAGGCGGAGATCTTCTCCGACCCGGCAATGTCCCAACAGGAAGCCCTGTCTTACCTGCTGCGTGGGCAAGGACTGGAGAGCGGCCAGAGCGACAGTGCGGCGATGACCTCGATGTTAGTGGGTCTGGGGGTTGCACAAAGTGGGCAGGTTGTGGGTAAAATCGGCGAGACGTTCGGCGTAAGCAATCTGGCACTGGACACCCAGGGCGTGGGTGACTCCTCGCAAGTGGTGGTCAGTGGCTATGTACTGCCGGGTCTGCAGGTAAAATATGGCGTGGGGATCTTTGACTCACTGGCAACACTCACGTTACGCTATCGCCTTATGCCTAAGCTATATCTGGAAGCAGTGTCCGGCGTAGACCAGGCACTTGATCTGCTCTATCAGTTTGAGTTTTAGCAATGCGAATATTTGTCTACGGCAGTTTACGAACCAAGCAAGGCAACAGTCACTGGATGACCAATGCCCTGCTGCTGGGGAATTACAATATCGAGAACTACCAGTTGTATAGCCTGGGCCACTATCCAGGCGCGGTTCCTGGGGAAGGAACAGTACAGGGTGAAGTTTATCGTATTGATAATGCTACACTTGCCGAACTTGATGCCTTGCGCACCAGGGGCGGTGAATACGCTCGCCAGTTGATCCAGACGCCGTATGGAAGTGCGTGGATGTACGTCTACCAGCGTCCGGTCGAGGGGTTAAAGCGGATTGTAAGCGGTAACTGGTTAGACAGAGACCAGTACTGAAAAAAACAACGCCACCGTCAGGTGGCGTTGTTTTTTATGGGCTTAGCTCTCTTCTGTGCTTCGGCGTCGGGTCAAAAACAGCGGAACAAAAAGCATGATGTACGGAGCAACCAGCCATATCAGACACAGGGCGCGTGAAAAGCCGTAGTAGTTGATGCACCGCGTATTGCTTGAAATGACGGGAATAAAAAACAGTAAAAACAGCAAAATGGCATAATCGCTACGGTAGGGGATCCATAAATAAAACAAAAACCAGGCGAGCTGGAATGTCATGATGCAGAGATACTGCCATTTGCTGTCTTTACCGTAACAGTCAAACGCCTTTATGTAGCCCATCTTTATGCTTTGAAGAAAGAAACTTAGCATGTAAAACGCTCACGATCGCGACGGTCAGGAGTGTGCTGGCCAGCAACTCGATTAAAAAATAGCTATGGGTGATGTTAGTTGCACCTGAGCTCAAGGTATACCATTTACTATACCCTCTATGCACTGCAACAAAAAGGGTATACAAACCTGTATTAATAAAGAACTGAAGTAGACACGAAATGATTATATTCTTCGGCAATTTTTTTAATACAGCGAGTAAAGCATAAACAATTAAAACGGATAGGGAAAAATACAGGCCATTAATAAAATTAGATAATACAATTGAATTTATATTAGTAAATATCAGGTCATGGCTGCCATAAAACCATGACAAATATTCAAAATGCGTTGCTCTGCCAAAGATAAAAGCTGCGATTGCTAATACGAGTATACCAGAGATATGATGTTTCTTTCTCATAATTTTGCCCCGCTAGCCAGAAGCGCTTTCATCGTTTTGCTGGCTTCTAACTGATCTTTAATTATGGCAAGGTCGCGAGTATTTTGATTATATTTGGCAATAGCCGTTGGCGTTCCTTTACCACCGTTGTCCATAAAGAAGACAATATCTTGCCGTCCATACAGTAGAACCTGCGGGATAGGATCCCGTCCATAATTGACCGCCTGCGGGAGGGAGTGGATAGATTCTGTAGTGAGGAAACGAGGGATATCTTTATGCTCAATGTTCCCTAAAGGTGTTGTAGCAATAAGGGAACCGATGAATTCCGTTGTATAAACTAATGAATCTGTATCTTTAGTCGTAACTTTTGAACCTGTAATATATTTAATCTGTTGCCATAAGGTTATATCTTTGGGGGCAATCTTAACACCATCCATAAACATATCTTGCTTTCGTTTCAACTGAATGACTGTGCGATGGACTTGAGTCAAAGAAGGGCTTATTTCACCAAAGGAAGGCATAAGGCCATCACGTGCATAGAGCCTTTCAATGATGAAGTAAATTCCAGTTGGGCGGGCAACATCAATGTTAATCGATGACATAGTGAACCTGTGGCGTGTGATGGCATATGTTTATCATAGCAGTATGTTATTAATGGTTAAACCATTCAACTGGCTCCCACCATATATGATAGGTTTCTCTGTATTGTAATGATCGGTATTAATAAAAAATAAGAATATTCTTAACGATCTCGTGTCTCCCAGTGATGATTTATACGGCACGTCCGCTGCTCTGCCTGTCTGCATTTTGTGAATAGGTTAACAATCACATGTGAAATTGATACTGAATTACTTTTTCCTTCGAACATGCTTCCTGTTTCTATCATCGTTTCCCTCCATGCTGGCGCATACCTGCCTGAAAGAGTACAACAACCTCTGTACCTACGTTGTTATCGTTTGTATAACTGCGGAGGTGTCGACATGTGAAACCAATAATCAGTTAGTGATCACTCCGGTGACAAAACAATATTCACTCGACGAGTTGTTATTTCAGTAAGATCTGTCAACACCTGACATGAGTGAACAGGACGCGTGGGGGGGAAACTTTGCCCGCGATGCCGGATTTAGCGTGCCACTGTTGTGTGAGGAACGGGATATTCGGGGCATCATCCTGGTGAACCAGGTCCGGATGATGGATTCAGCTGCACTTCAGGAAAAGTGAATTGATGTGGCGTCAGATGAAACAGTAGGAGATGCACTCCTACGGTGTCAGGCAATCGTGAATTTAACCGCAGACGCAAGGCACAAAAAAGCCCCGACTCGCGGGGCCTTATTATTCAGCGGTAAGAATTACTTCTTCGCAGCGCGTTCGAAAGAGGAGATGATTTCCGCTTTCGCTGCTTCTGCGTTTTCCCAGCCGTCAACTTTAACCCACTTGCCTTTTTCGAGGTCTTTGTAGTGCTCGAAGAAGTGAGTGATCTGCGCTTTCAGCAGTTCTGGCAGGTCGTTCACATCTTTGATGTGATCGTACTCTTTGCTCAGTTTGGTGTGCGGAACAGCAACCAGTTTCGCATCTTCACCAGATTCGTCGGTCATTTTCAGCACGCCAACAGGACGGCAGCGAATGACTGCGCCTGGCTGCAGTGGGTATGGCGTTGGAACCAGTACGTCAACCGGGTCACCGTCCAGAGACAGGGTGTGGTTGATGTAACCGTAGTTGCATGGGTAGAACATGGCGGTAGACATGAAACGGTCTACAAACAGTGCACCGCTCTCTTTGTCCACTTCGTATTTGATAGGATCTGCGTTAGCCGGGATTTCGATAACTACGTAGATGTCTTCTGGCAGTTCTTTACCCGCAGGGACGTTGAGTAAGCTCATGTCTGTGTCCTTTAAAATGGATGGTAAACAAGTGGCAGGTATTATAGCCAACTGGCGCTGAAAGTCTCCGCCTGTTTTCGTCTTCTCTCCACGTTCTCCCCACTTTTCAGACCGATTCCATGACAGGAAAATCCATAAACTCAGCCGCTTTTTTAATGGTGAAATGAAAGCGATTACAAACTTGTGATTAACGTTTTATTCACTTTTCTGAAGTGTGATGTAACGCAATTCGTTACATATTTCATTGGCTATAGTCATTTCGCAGAACATCTTTTAACCAACAATAAACACCCCTACGAGGACGTTCATATGTGGAAGCGCTTACTTCTTGTCACAGCAGTTTCGGCAGCCATGTCGTCTATGGCGATGGCCGCCCCTTTAACCGTAGGTTTTTCCCAGGTCGGCTCTGAATCCGGCTGGCGAGCGGCAGAAACCAACGTTGCGAAAAGCGAGGCCCAGAAACGCGGTATCACCCTGAAAATCGCCGATGCGCAGCAAAAACAGGAAAACCAGATCAAAGCCGTGCGGTCATTTATCGCCCAGGGCGTTGATGCCATCTTTATTGCGCCGGTCGTGGCCACTGGCTGGGAGCCGGTCCTGAAGGAAGCGAAAGACGCTGAGATCCCGGTTGTTTTGCTCGATCGTTCCATTGATGTAAAAGACAAATCTCTCTATATGACCACCGTCACCGCCAACAACGTTCTCGAGGGCCAATTAATTGGTGACTGGCTGGTGAAACAGGTGGATGGCAAGCCGTGTAACGTCGTTGAGTTGCAGGGGACCGTCGGGGCGAGCGTGGCCATCGATCGTAAGAAAGGCTTCGCGGAGGCCATCGCCAAAGCGCCAAACATTAAGATTATCCGTTCTCAGTCCGGCGACTTTACCCGCAGTAAAGGTAAAGAGGTCATGGAGAGCTTTATCAAGGCTGAAAACAACGGCAAGAACATCTGCATGGTTTACGCCCACAACGATGACATGGTGATCGGGGCTATTCAGGCAATCAAAGAAGCGGGGCTGAAGCCGGGCAAAGATATCCTCACTGGCTCTATCGATGGCGTGCCGGATATCTATAAAGCGATGATGGACGGCGAAGCGAACGCCAGCGTGGAGCTGACGCCAAACATGGCTGGCCCGGCATTCGATGCGCTGGAGAAATTCAAGAAAGACGGCACCCTGCCTGAAAAAGTGACGATCACCAAATCGACGCTCTACCTGCCTGACACCGCGAAAGAAGAGTTAGAGAAGAAGAAAAATATGGGCTACTAAGGCCTTTTCCCTCGCCCCTTACCCCACTCCTCTCCCCTGAGGGGAAAGGGTATACAAGGGCGGGTAGACTGGCATGAACATTTCCCTCTCCCCAACCGGGAGAGGGCGAGGGTGAGGGGGAAACATGACCGACACACAACACCAGGAAATCCTCCGCACAGAGGGCTTAAGCAAGTTTTTCCCCGGTGTAAAAGCGCTGGATAACGTTGATTTTAGCCTGCGACGCGGTGAGATTATGGCGCTGCTGGGAGAGAACGGTGCGGGAAAATCGACGCTGATTAAGGCACTTACCGGCGTTTACCATGCCGATCGCGGCACAATCTGGCTAGAAGGCAACGCCATTTCGCCAAAAAACACCGCCCATGCACAACAGCTGGGGATTGGGACGGTTTACCAGGAAGTGAACCTGCTGCCGAATATGTCGGTGGCGGATAACCTGTTTATCGGCCGTGAGCCAAGACGCTTCGGCCTGCTGCGACGCAAAGAGATGGAAGCGCGGGCCACCAGGCTGATGGAATCCTATGGCTTCTCCCTGGACGTTCGCGAACCGCTGAACCGTTTTTCCGTCGCGATGCAGCAAATTGTCGCGATTTGCCGGGCGATCGATCTCTCCGCGAAAGTGCTGATCCTCGATGAACCCACCGCGAGCCTTGATACCCAGGAAGTTGAAATGCTCTTTACCCTGATGCGCCAGCTGCGCGATCAGGGGGTAAGCCTGATCTTCGTCACCCACTTCCTCGATCAGGTGTATGAGGTTAGCGATCGCATCACGGTGCTGCGCAACGGCAGCTTTGTCGGCTGCCGCGAAACCCGAGAGCTGCCGCAGATAGAACTGGTCAAAATGATGCTGGGCCGCGAGCTGGAAACCAACGCGCTTCAGCGCGCAGGCCGCACGTTGCTCAGCGATAAACCGGTCGCGGCCTTCAGCGATTTTGGCAAAAAAGGGGTGATCTCGCCCTTTAATCTGGACGTGCGGCCCGGTGAAATTGTCGGGCTGGCGGGCCTGCTGGGTTCCGGGCGCACCGAAACCGCCGAGGTGATCTTCGGGATCAAACCTGCGGACAGCGGCAGCGCGCTGATCAAAGGTAAACCGCAGACCCTGCGATCGCCGCATCAGGCCTCCTGCCTGGGCGTGGGCTTCTGCCCGGAAGACAGGAAAACCGATGGTATAATTGCCGCCGCCTCGGTGCGGGAAAATATCATTCTGGCTCTGCAGGCGCAGCGCGGATGGCTACGCCCCATCCCGCGGAAAGAACAAAACGCCATTGCCGAGCGATTTATCCGTCAGCTCGGTATTCGTACGCCGAGCGCTGAACAGCCCATTGAATTTCTCTCCGGTGGCAACCAGCAGAAGGTATTGCTGTCACGCTGGCTGCTGACTAAACCCCAGTTCCTGATCCTCGATGAACCGACGCGCGGTATCGACGTTGGGGCGCACGCCGAAATTATCCGGCTTATCGAAACGCTGTGTGCAGACGGTCTGGCGCTGCTGGTTATCTCATCCGAGCTGGAAGAGCTGGTGGGGTATGCCGATCGCGTCATCATCATGCGCGATCGTAAGCAGGTGGCAGAGATCCCGCTGGATAAACTGTCCGTTCCGGCAATCATGAATGCCATCGCGGCGTAAGGAGTTAATCGTGATGCCCCGTTCGCTTCCGCAAACCGGTGCAACCAGGCGCCGCTTCACCTGGCCTACCGGCACGCCGCAAATTATCGCGTTGCTGCTGGTGCTGCTGATCGATAGCCTGGTCGCCCCGCATTTCTTTCAGATTATCGTGCAGGATGGCCGGCTGTTTGGCAGTCCGATAGACATTTTAAACCGTGCCGCCCCGGTGGCGCTTCTGGCCATTGGTATGACGCTGGTGATCGCCACCGGCGGGATTGACCTCTCCGTCGGTGCGGTGATGGCCATCGCCGGCGCCACGGCAGCGTCCATGACCGTCGCCGGGCACAGCCTGCCGGTGGTGCTGCTGGCTGCATTAGGTACCGGGGTGCTGGCCGGACTGTGGAACGGCATTCTGGTGGCGGTCCTGAAAATTCAGCCGTTTGTCGCCACTCTCATCCTGATGGTGGCCGGACGCGGTGTGGCACAGCTTATCACCTCGGGTCAGATTGTGACCTTCAACTCCCCCGGGCTGGCATGGCTTGGCAGCGGTAAACTGTTCTTCTTCCCGACGCCGATCGTTATTGCGCTGGTCACATTAGTCGTGTTCTGGCTCTTTACCCGTAAAACGGCGCTGGGCATGTTCATTGAAGCGGTCGGGATTAACATCCGTGCGGCGCGAAACGCCGGGGTTAATACACGGCTGATGGTTATGCTGACCTACGTGCTGAGCGGCATTTGCGCCGCCATTGCCGGGGTGATCGTCGCGGCGGACATCCGTGGTGCGGATGCCAACAACGCCGGGCTATGGCTGGAGCTGGATGCGATCCTGGCGGTGGTTATCGGTGGCGGATCGCTGATGGGCGGGCGGTTTAATCTGCTGCTCTCGGTGATCGGCGCGCTGATTATTCAGGGTATGAATACCGGGATCCTGCTCTCCGGTTTTCAGCCGGAACTCAACCAGGTGGTGAAAGCGGTGGTCGTGCTCTGCGTGCTGATCGTCCAGTCGCCGCGCTTTGTCAGCATCATTAAAGGGATCCGTGGCCATGATAAAACGTAATTTACCGTTAATGATCACCCTGGGCGTGTTTGTGCTGGGTTATCTCTACTGCCTGACGCAATTCCCGGGCTTTGCCTCTACCCGGGTGATTTGCAACATTCTGACGGATAACGCCTTTTTAGGCATTATCGCCGTTGGCATGACCTTTGTGATCCTCTCCGGTGGGATCGATCTCTCGGTTGGGTCGGTGATCGCTTTCACGGGCGTATTCCTCGCAAAAGCGATCGGTTTCTGGGGGATCTCGCCGCTGCTGGCCTTCCCGCTGGTGCTGGTGATGGGCTGCGCGTTTGGCGCCTTTATGGGGCTTTTGATCGACGCGCTGAAAATTCCGGCTTTTATTATCACCCTCGCCGGCATGTTCTTCCTGCGCGGCGTGAGCTACCTGGTCTCGGAAGAATCGATTCCGATTAACCATCCTGTCTACGACACGCTCTCCAGCCTGGCGTGGAAAATCCCCGGCGGCGGTCGTCTGAGCGCAATGGGGTTGCTGATGCTGGGCGTGGTGGTGGTGGGGATCTTCCTTGCCCACCGTACCCGGTTTGGTAATCAGGTCTATGCCATTGGCGGCAGTGCCACCTCGGCAAATCTGATGGGGATCTCCACCCGCAGCACCACAATCCGCATCTATATGCTCTCGACCGGACTGGCGACGCTGGCGGGGATCGTCTTCTCGATTTATACCCAGGCGGGTTATGCCCTGGCAGGCGTCGGGGTGGAACTTGATGCCATCGCCTCGGTGGTGATTGGCGGCACGTTGCTCAGCGGCGGCGTTGGCACGGTGCTGGGGACGCTGTTCGGCGTGGCGATCCAGGGACTGATCCAGACCTATATCAACTTTGACGGCACGCTCAGTTCATGGTGGACCAAGATCGCCATTGGCATTCTGTTGTTTATTTTTATCGCTCTGCAGCGCGGCCTGACGGTGCTCTGGGAGAACCGACAAAGCTCGCCTGTTACCCGTGTAAACACTTCAGTAACAGAGCCATAACACGCTGAATTTGCTTAAAGTCTAAACATTTTCCGGTAGCGGCCGATACTCTTTTTTTATGCCCAGAAATATCTCGCTACCGGAAATAATATCATGCTTAAAACGCTATCGATTCGTACCGGCTTGCTCTCTTTACTGGCCGTTATGACCCTTCTGCTGCTGATTGTCAGCGGCATTGGCATTTATGCCCTCACACAGAGTTCTTCTTCACTCCAGCGCATCAACCACCTTCAGGGTGAGCAGATGGTGCAGCTTAATTCTGGCTATACCCTGATCCTGCGCGCGCGTAATGAAGCGGGTCAGGCGGTCCGGATGATGGAAATCGGCATGCTGGATGACGCGGCCAAATCGGTGAAAAACATCAATCAGGAGATTGCCCAGGCCCGTAAAACGCTGAAAGGCGTGATCGACGGCGGGGTGGCGGATGAGCAGGGACAAAAATTGCTGGATAAGGTGGCCGCGAGCCTGGCGACCTATAACCAGCAGGGGATCGACCCGATGCTGAAAGCCCTGAACGATCAGAGCGCAGACAGCTATTACGATCTGCTTGAGAACACGCTGATCCCGGTGGCGGCGCAGTTTGATAATGATATGCAGGTCTTTCAGAAATGGAGCGAAGCGCGCGGGAAAGCGGAAGTGAAGGCCGTGCAGTCGAGCAAAAACCGGGTACTGATCCTGATCGTGGTGGCCGCGCTGCTGACGGCTGGCATTATTGTGCTGGCGTGGCTGGTACTGCGTCACATGCTGCTCAAACCGCTTTCGGCCTCCATTGCTCAGCTGGAGAACGTGGCGGCGGGCGATTTAACCCATACGCTGAATGACCCGGCGAGCCAGGAGTTTAACCGCCTGAACACGGCCATTGAGGGGATGCGGCAGTCTTTGATGAACTCGGTTTTACGGGTACGTGATGCCAGCTCGCAAATTGATACCGGCAGCCGCGAGCTGACGGCGGGGAACATGGATCTTGCCCAGCGCACGGAATCCACCGCGACATCGCTTGAGCAGACGGCCGCCAGCATGGAAGAGATCACCGCCACGGTGAAACTCAATGCAGACAACGCCGAGCAGGCGCACCAGCTGGCGAAATCCGTGTCTGACACCGCCGATCACGGCAGCGAAATGGTCTGCTACGTCATTGAAAAAATGCGTGATATCGCCGGCAGTTCGGCACGCATCGCCGATATTCTGAGCGTCATTGACGGCATTGCCTTCCAGACCAATATTCTGGCGCTGAACGCCTCGGTGGAAGCGGCGCGCGCGGGTGAGCAGGGGCGCGGGTTTGCCGTTGTCGCCGGTGAAGTGCGAAACCTCGCCAGCCGCAGCGCTGACGCAGCAAAAGAGATCCGTTCGCTTATCAGTGATTCTCAGACCCACGTAAACGAAGGCAGCGAGCTGGCGCAGCAGGCTGGCGAAACGATGGATGAGATCGCAACAGAAGTACTGCGCATGACCAAACTGATGCGCGAGATTGCGACCGCGTCCCAGGAGCAGAGTCGCGGCATTGAGCAGGTGAATATTGCCGTGAATCAGATGGACGAAACCGCGCAGCAGAATGCGGCGCTGGTCCAGCAATCTTCTGCCGCGACGCGCTCGCTGGAAGAGCAATCGCGTCAGCTGATGGACGCCATGGCATCATTTAAACTGACGGCTCAGACAGCGGCATAATATTTTCCCGCCCCGGCGCATTCTGTGTCGGGGTTTTATGTGTCGCTGAATTTAATGCGCCAATATTATCGTGAATATCACCCATTAATATTTCCAGAGACTGGGTTAATGCTAATGCATTTTCAGTCGGCTCAAGATATAACCCTTTGCGGAAAAATAGCGGCTCGTCAAACAGCTGATTAAAGCGTTTTAATGCCAGACTCACCGCGGGGCGCGACATCTCCAGACGTACAGAGGCTTTTGCCATACTGCCGCAGCGGACCACTTCAATAAAAACAGGGATAAGATTTAAATCAATGCCGGTATTAGCACGGGAATAATTTTTCATGACGGTTAGGCTCCAGGAAATATTTGTCAAACTGTTATGGAAATAATGCAGGAGCAAAACCGAATATTAAAGCGTGTTTTTTATAAACACTTATACGGTAAAATATATAAATGAAGCGGGGAGCCTGAAGGGCTCCCCGTGTTATGGGTTATGCGTCCGGATACTCACGGATAAAACGTTCAACGTCATCAACCATATGGGTGTTGCCGACAAAGAACGAACGACGCTGGTGCAGGCTTTCCGGCACGATGTCCAGAATACGCTCTTTACCGTCGCTCGCCTTGCCGCCAGCCTGTTCGGCCAGGAACGCCATTGGGTTGCATTCATACAGCAGACGCAGCTTGCCGTCAGGGTGGCTTGCCGTGCTTGGGTAGAGGTAGATACCGCCTTTCAGCAGGTTGCGGTGGAAGTCAGCAACCAGCGAGCCGATATAGCGGGACGTGTACGGGCGCTGAGTGGCTTTATCTTCTTCCTGGCAGAACTTGATGTATTTCTTAACGCCGTTCGGGAATCGGATGTAGTTGCCTTCGTTGATGGAGTAGGTGTTGCCCTTCTCCGGGAAGCGCATACGTTCCTGGCTCAGGCAGAAAACGCCCAGCGAGGGATCGTAAGTAAAGGCGTGAACGCCGCAGCCCGTGGTGTACACCAGCATGGTGGAGGAGCCATAAACGACGTAACCGGCTGCCACCTGGTTACTGCCCGGCTGCAGGAAATCTTCCTCTGTCACCGGCGTGCCAACAGGCGTGACGCGGCGGTAGATGGAGAAAATGGTACCGACAGAAACGTTAACGTCGATGTTAGAGGAACCGTCCAGCGGATCCATCAGCACAACGTATTTAGCGTGTTCACACCCTTCGAAAACGACAATTTCATCTTCTTCTTCGGAGGCGATACCCGCCACGATGTCGCGCGCGCGCAGTGCAGCTTTCAGTTTTTCATTTGCGAACAGATCGAGTTTCTGTTGAACCTCGCCCTGAACGTTCTCGGCACCGCTGGCACCCAGGATATCGACCAGACCGGCCTTGTTGATATCACGGTGGATGATCTTAGCGCCCAGCTTTATTGCCGACAGCAAAGCAGTGAGTTCACCCGTAGCATGAGAAAACTCGTGCTGCTTTTCGACAATAAATTCACCTAACGTTTTCATAACACTTTCCCTGCATCTTTGTGAGTAGAGCGATTGTATGTTCACTAAAACGACTAAAGCCCAACAATCTTAACAAACATTCAAATATTAGCGCAGAGGTGAATCGCGCCAGCAATATACGGATTTACCTGAAATGCGTTTCGCTGTCGCAGACATGTGAGTAAAATGTGCGCCACATTGAAGAAGGATAGTGACGTATGCGCATTCATATATTGGGGATTTGTGGCACTTTCATGGGCGGACTGGCAATGCTGGCGCGCTCTCTGGGCCATGAAGTGACAGGTTCGGACGCCAATGTGTATCCGCCGATGAGCACGCTTCTGGAGAAACAGGGCATCTCTCTGATTCAGGGATACGATGCCAGCCAGCTGGATCCTGAGCCGGATCTGGTGATCATTGGCAACGCCATGACCCGCGGTAATCCGTGCGTTGAGGCGGTTCTGGAACGCAACATTCCGTTCATGTCTGGCCCGCAGTGGCTGCATGATTTCGTGCTGCGCGACCGTTGGGTCGTTGCCGTAGCCGGAACGCATGGCAAAACCACGACCGCCGGAATGGCGACCTGGATCCTCGAAGCCTGTGGTTATAAGCCAGGCTTTGTGATCGGGGGTGTGCCGGGTAATTTCGATGTTTCTGCGCGTCTGGGTGACAGCCCGTTCTTCGTGATCGAAGCCGACGAGTATGACTGCGCGTTCTTCGACAAGCGCTCCAAGTTTGTGCACTACTGCCCGCGGACGCTGATCCTCAACAACCTTGAGTTCGATCACGCGGATATTTTTGACGACCTGAAAGCGATTCAGAAACAGTTCCACCATCTGGTGCGCATCGTTCCGGGTCAGGGCCGCATCATCCTGCCGGAAAACGACATCAACCTGAAGCAAACCCTGGCGATGGGATGCTGGAGCGAGCAGGAGCTGGTGGGCGAGCAGGGGCACTGGCAGGCGAAAAAACTTAACGCGGATGCCTCCGAGTGGGAAGTGCTGCTCGACGGTGAGAAAGTGGGTGAGGTGAAGTGGGGCCTGGTGGGCGAGCACAACATGCACAACGGCCTGATGGCGATTGCCGCAGCACGTCATGTGGGCGTTCAGCCTGCGGATGCGGCGGATGCGTTAGGCTCGTTCATTAACGCCCGCCGTCGTCTGGAGCTGCGCGGTGAAGCCCACGGCGTCACGGTGTATGACGACTTTGCGCATCACCCGACCGCCATTCTGGCGACGCTTGCGGCCTTACGCGGCAAAGTCGGCGGGACCGCCCGCATTCTGGCCGTGCTGGAACCGCGTTCGAACACCATGAAAATGGGCATCTGCAAAGACGATCTTGCGCCATCCTTAGGGCGTGCCGATGAAGTCTTCCTGCTGCAGCCGCAGCATATTCCGTGGCAGGTGGCCGAAGTGGCCGATGCCTGCATTCAGCCTGCGCACTGGAGTGCGGATGTGGATGCGCTGGCGGATATGGTGGTGAAAGCCGCACAGCCTGGCGATCACATTCTGGTGATGAGCAACGGCGGTTTTGGTGGGATCCATCAGAAGCTGCTGGACGGTCTGGCGAAGAAAGCGCAGGCGGTCGCCGAGTAAAAAAAAGCCCGGTAGCGCTCACGCTTACCGGGCTTTTTCTCCCTCGCCCACAGGGAGAGGGGCGAGGTTAAGGGCACTCAACGATGCTGTGCTTACTCTTCGTTTTCAGACAGCTCACGCAGATACTGGAAAATCAGGCGTGCAGACTTCGGCGGCTTGTTCGCCTCTTTCTCTTTCTGGGCATTGCGGATCAACGAACGCAGCTGCTGGCGATCGGCATCCGGCCACAGGTTCAGTACTTCCGGTACCGCATCATCACCTTGTTCAATCAGACGATCGCGGATCTGCTCAAGCTTATGGAACAGCGCAACCTGCTGGTTGTGGCGGTTTTTCAGTTTGTCCAGCGCCTGGCGGATCGGTTCAACGTCACGCTGACGCAGCATTTTACCGATAAGCTGAAGCTGACGGCGACGGCCTTCTTTCTTGATTTTCTGTGCCAGTTCAATGGCATCGCGCAGATCCTGGTCGAGCGGGAGTTTATCCAGCGCGTTTTTACCCAGTTCTACCATTTCCGCGCCAAGCTGTTTTAACTCTTCGGCGTCACGTTTAATTTCACTTTTACTGACCCAGATGATCTCATCATCTTCGTCTTCGATGTCATCACCGGGAACGTCGTCGAGCCAGTCTTCGGGCTGCTTAGTCATGTCAGGCTCCTTAAAAAAAGAGGCTAATGTTACCAGTTAAGACGCGCACTGAAAAACGGTTCTCTGTTAGACTTCAATTAACTCTCTCTTACAGTATGGCATTTGCGATGAAAGTAACCTCACAAGTTGAAGCGCAGCGTAAGATTCTGGAAGAAGCCGTCTCCACCGCGCTGACGCTCGCTTCAGGTAAATCAGATGGCGCCGAAGTGGCGGTAAGCAAAACCACCGGCATCAGCGTCAGCACCCGCTACGGCGAAGTGGAAAATGTAGAATTCAACAGCGATGGCGCCCTGGGGATCACGGTTTATCACCAGAATCGCAAAGGCAGCGCGTCATCGACCGATCTCAGCCCGGATGCCATTGCCCGTACGGTGCAGGCTGCGCTGGATATTGCGCGTTACACCTCGCCCGATCCTTACGCCGGCGTTGCCGACAAAGAGCTGCTGGCATTCGATGCCCCGGATCTCGATCTTTTCCACCCGGCGGAAGTGACGCCGGACGAAGCGATCGAACTGGCTGCCCGTGCCGAGCAGGCGTCTCTGAAGGCCGATAAACGCATCACCAATACCGAAGGCGGAAGTTTTAACAGCCACTACGGTATCAAAGTGTTTGGTAACAGCCACGGGATGCTGCAGGGCTACTGCTCAACGCGCCATTCGCTCTCCAGCTGCGTTATCGCTGAAGAGAATGGGGATATGGAGCGTGATTACGCCTACACCATCGGTCGCGCGCTGGGCGATTTGCAGTCTCCTGAGTGGGTTGGCGCAGAATGCGCGCAGCGCACGCTGTCCCGTCTGTCGCCACGTAAACTCTCCACCATGAAAGCCCCGGTCATTTTTGCCAATGAAGTGGCGACCGGCCTGTTTGGCCACCTGGTGGGGGCGATTGCTGGGGGCTCCGTTTACCGTAAATCAACGTTCCTGCTTGACTCGCTGGGCAAGCAGATCCTGCCGGAATGGCTGACCATTGAAGAGCATCCGCACCTGCTGAAAGGGCTGGCCTCGACGCCGTTCGACAGCGAAGGTGTGCGCACCGAGCGCCGCGATATCATCAAAGACGGCATTCTGACGCAGTGGCTGCTGACCAACTACTCCGCGCGCAAGCTGGGGCTGAAAAGCACCGGTCACGCGGGCGGCATTCACAACTGGCGAATCGCGGGTCAGGGCCTGAGCTTTGAGCAGATGCTTAAAGAGATGGGCACCGGTCTGGTCGTCACCGAGTTAATGGGCCAGGGCGTAAGCGGCATTACCGGCGATTACTCGCGCGGCGCGGCGGGCTTCTGGGTTGAGAACGGTGAAATTCAGTATCCGGTAAGCGAAATTACCATCGCCGGCAACCTGAAAGACATGTGGCGCAATATTGTTACTGTCGGTAACGATATTGAAACACGTAGCAATATACAGTGTGGTTCAGTCCTCTTACCGGAGATGAAAATCGCCGGGCAGTAATACCCGTAAAGGCGTTTTAATAATAAAAAAGGAAGTGAGCAATGCGTAAACACCTGTTAGCGATCGTCGCAGCGTCAACGCTGGTTCTTGGTTCTTCTGCGTTTGCTGCCGATCTTGAAGACGACATGGGCATCCTCAGTGAAAACCTGAAGGTGGTGCAGAAAACGGACAATGCGGCGGAAATGAAAGGCGCATTGACCAAAATGCGTGAAGCGGCACTGGACGCACAGAAATCCACGCCGCCAAAGCTGGAAAATAAAGCGGCAGACAGCGCTGAGATGAAAGACTACCGCCACGGCTTTGACGTGCTGGTCGGTCAGATTGACGGTGCACTGAAGCTTGCCAACGAAGGCAAAGTGAAGGAAGCCCAGGCGGCAGCCGACCAGTTTGTGACCACGCGTAATACCTATCACAAAAAGTATCGTTAATTCTCGGTACGCGCTTTCCCCGTGCGGGGGCGGTTAATCGCCCCCGCATGTTTGCTTTCCGGGCATAAGAAAACCTTATCCACCTCACATATTTGCACGCCTGCCCATAATCTTTTTCGCTCCCACGCCCCCTTAATTGCCGTCAGATAGCGTGATATTCATCACGTAAATACAGTGATTTATCTATATTCAGCATATTTATGTGGCACAGATCACTGCCGGTGCTCGCCTTTCCACTTCGAAGTGGAAAACAACTCGCTACAAACAATTCCCCCCCAACGTTAGTTTTATTCCAGAGCCATTAACGGGGTAAGACGAGTGATTAACGGAGCGGTAATGAACGACGTTGGAGATCAGGCGGTGCAAACAGAGCAGCTCGCTAACACCATGCTGACGCAGGTGTATGCCCTGCTGGCCCGGCACAACATCATCCCCAACGCAGTACAGGAACAGATGCTCACCTCCCACGTTCGCGCGATGGCGCACCGGTCCGTGACCGGCGAGCCGCTGCCGGAGGTTGAAGCCGAGCTGTTCGACGAAATTTCTCCCGATTCAATGCGGCTTGCCCGTGAAGTGGTCGCGCAGTTTGGCAACCTTCCTGATGAAGAGGCCTGGCTGCTCTCCGTTCACTTCGAAGTCGCGAAAGACAACCTTTAAGGAGCAACACATGGAACAGATTACAGTCGTGATTGGCGATCGCCTGGGTAAAGGTCAGAAAGTGGCGGCAGGCGTTGAAAAAGCCGGTGGACGTGCGGTTGTCGTGCCGGGTGTGGCGGCAGACATGAAGCTCGGTGACGTGATGAAAGCGGAAAATGCCACCTTCGGCATCTCCTTCTGCGGCAGCGGCGGCGCGGGTGCCATCACCGCACAAACCAAATATGGCTACAAAGCCAAATACGGCATGCGTTCAGTGGATGAAGGCGTCACCGCCATCAATGAAGGCTGCAATGTGCTGGGCTTTGGCTTTATGGATAAAGAAGAGCTGGGTGAGCGTCTGGTTCAGGCGTGGCAGAAGAAACACGGCGCATAAGCATGAAAGAACAGTTCACAACCACGGTGAGAGTGAAGGGCAAAGGCGACGCTAAAGCGCGCGCCTTTGCTGATGCGCTCAACCACGTTCAGGCCGCGGTGATGAAAGCCTCACCGCATATCTTACTGCGTATTGAGCCACAGGATGTGCAGGTCGTTCAGGCGCAAGAAGCGGTGCGTAAAGAAGCTTTTCTGTTCTTCTTTCTGCGCCGGGAAAGACGCACCTACAGCGTGGAGCTGGATGTGACCGTCAACGTGACTGCCATCAATCTCGACCAGGTGGATTTCGTCACGCAACGCTGATTATTCATAAAAGGGCAGACTGATGTTCTTAATTATATTAATAAAATCGCTCATCATTGGCGGCCTGGTTGGCGTCGGTGTGGGGGCCGGGGCTGCACGCATGTTTCATGCGCCTACCACTCAGGGTATGGGCGCGTTTCGTACGTTGGGGGAACTGAACTCCTGTGAAGGGGATCCGGCTTCTCACTTCTCCTTCGGGTTAGGCTTCTTCTTTAACGCCTGGGCCTCTTCCGTGGCTGCAGGTGCATTCACACAGGACGTTGACCACCGCATCATCCCGAACTGGGGTGCTGCAGCACTGATGATTAAAAACCGTAACGTCGGCGAAACGCTGCACGATCCGCGCAAAATGGCGATTGCCTGCGGCGTGATCGGCATGATTGTCGTCACCTTCCTTAACCTCACCGCCTCTTCTGTTCCGGCTGCGCTTCAGGTGACCGCCGTGAAGGTGCTGGTGCCTGCGGCAAACCTGCTGGTCAACACCGTGATGCCGGTGATCTTCTGGCTGGCCGCCATCGATGCGGGTAAAAAATCGGGCTTCTGGGCCACCATTTTTGGCGGCGCGGCGCAGCTGATCATGGGTAACGCCGTACCGGGTCTGGTGCTGGGTATCCTGATTGGTAAGGGCGTTGAAGAGAGCGGATGGAACCACGTCACCAAAGTGATGATGGCGGCCATCGTGGCGCTGTTCGTGCTGAGCGGTTTCTTCCGTGGCTTCGACATGAAGATGATCGAATCCTTCCATCTGACCGTGCCGAACTGGCTCGACATGATCCACAACGCGCTCAGCGGTAAATAACAGGAGCCTCGACATGGAACAGAATAAAGGTTTTTGGTATGCCGACTGGTCGTTCCCGATCTTCGTTGGCCTGCTCTCTTCCGGTGTTTTCGCCGGGACGCATATGTACTACCTCTACGGCATCGGCGCGTTCAACGAAGTGGCCTTCGTGGCGATGCTGAAAGCGGGGATGGATACCGGCGTTTACGGCGCGGTGGCGGCGTTCGGTGCGAGCTTCCTGTTCGCCCGTATTATCGAAGGGTCGCTGGTCGGTATCCTTGATATCGGCGGGGCGATCCAGACCGGGGTGGGCCTCGGGGTTCCGGCGCTGCTGCTGGGCGCGGGCATCATGTTCCCGGTGACCAACTTTATCGCCGCGCTGATCACCGGCCTGGTGATTGGCCTGGCAATTGGCTACGTCATCATCCTGGCGCGTAAGTTCACCATCAATCAGAGCAACTCCACCTACGGGGCGGACGTGATGATGGGTGCCGGTAACGCCTCCGGTCGTTTCCTCGGGCCGTTGATTATCCTCAGCGCCATGACCGCCTCCATTCCTATTGGCGTCGGCTCTCTGGTGGGTGCGCTGTTGTTCTATATCTGGCAGAAGCCGATTACCGGTGGCGCCATTCTCGGTGCAATGATTCTGGGCTGGCTGTTCCCGGTCGCCCTTTAATGCCCGCGGGCGCCCCGGCGCCCGCCTTATCAGGAGATCCTCATGTTTGATTTACTCCTGCGCCGTGCGCGCCTCACCGACGATACCCTGACCGATATCGCCATTCAGGACGGAAAAATCGCGGCGGTGGGCGACATTACCGCGCCCGCCCGTAAAACGGTTGAGTTGAACGGTGAAGTGTTCGTCAGCGCAGGCTGGATTGACTCCCACGTTCACTGCTACCCGAACTCCCCTATTTATCACGACGAACCGGACAGCGTGGGCATCGCCACCGGCGTGACCTCGGTGGTGGATGCCGGCAGTACCGGCGCGGATGACGTGGACGATTTTTATGAAATCACCCGTAAAGCCTCAACCGACGTTTATGCCTTACTGAACATCTCCCGCGTGGGGCTGATTGCCCAGAACGAACTGGCCAATATGGCCAACATTGATGCGAAGGCCGTGAAGCAGGCCGTTACGCGCTACCCGGATTTTATCGTTGGCCTGAAAGCGCGCATGAGCAGCAGCGTGGTTGGCGAAAACGGCATAACGCCGCTTGAGCGCGCGAAAGCCATCCAGAAAGAGAACGGCGACCTGCCGCTGATGGTGCACATCGGCAACAACCCGCCTAACCTCGATGAAATTGCCGACCTGCTCAGCTCAGGCGACATCATCACCCACTGCTACAACGGCAAGCCGAACCGCATTCTGACGCCATCCGGTGAACTGCGTGCGTCCATCACCTCCGCCCTGAAACGCGGTGTGCGCCTGGACGTCGGACACGGTACGGCGAGCTTTAGCTTTGAGGTGGCGAGACGCGCCATTGCGATGGGCATTCTGCCACACACCATCAGCTCGGATATTTACTGCCGCAACCGCATTAACGGCCCGGTAGGGTCGCTGGCAAGCGTGATGTCGAAGTTTCTCGCCATCGGCATGTCGCTGCCGCAGGTGATTGAGTGCGTCACCGCGAACGCCGCCGACGGGCTGCGTCTGACGCACAAAGGCCGTATTCAGCCAGGCCTTGATGCCGACCTGACGCTGTTCACGATAAAACGCCAGCCAACGCTGCTGGTGGATGCTGAAAATGACAGCCTGCAGGCTGAACACATTCTGGTGCCGCTTGCCGCCATCCGCGCAGGCAAGGGCTACATGACCGAACAAGGGAGCACGGAACATGCCTTCGATTTATGAGAAGTATCACTTAAAGCAAGTCATCAACACCTCAGGCCGTATGACGGCGCTGGGTGTCTCCACGCCGCGCCCGGACGTGGTGCAGGCGGCGATGGATGGCATGAATCACTATTTCGAGATGAAGGATCTGGTCAACAAAACCGGCGAATACATCGCGAAGCTGCTGGATGTGGAAGGGGCGACGGTGGTCTCCTGCGCGTCAGCGGGCATCGCCCAGTCCGTGGCGGCGGTGCTGGTCAAAGACAGCGACTGGCTGCTGGAGAACCTGCACGTCACCCCAATTGAGAACAACGAAATCGTGCTGCCGAAAGGCCATAACGTTAACTTTGGCGCACCGGTAGGCACCATGGTGGCGCTGGGCGGCGGCAAGCTGGTGGAAGCGGGCTACGCGAACGAATGCTCCGCCGATCAGCTGGCGGCGGCCATCACGCCGCGTACCGCGGCCATCCTTTACATCAAGTCTCACCACTGCGTGCAGAAAAGCATGCTCAGCGTAGAGCAGGCGGCGGTGGTGGCGCGTAAGCACGATCTGCCGCTGATCGTGGATGCGGCCGCGGAAGAGGATCTTCACGTTTACTATCGCTCCGGTGCCGATCTGGTTATCTACAGCGGTGCGAAAGCGATTGAAGGGCCAACCAGCGGGCTGGTGATCGGCAAAACGCAGTATGTTGAGTGGGTGAAACGCCAGACGGCAGGGATTGGCCGCGCAATGAAAGTGGGTAAAGAGGGGATCCTCGGCCTTACCTGTGCCATCGAACACTACCTGACGGCGACCAAAGAGAGCGGCGAAGAGATGGTGGCGAAGATGACGCCCTTTATTGACGCGCTTAATACCCTTAACGGCGTGACGGCACGCGTGGTCTGGGACAGTGCCGGTCGCGATATCGCCCGTACCGAGATTAAGTTTGATGAAGCCACCACCGGTGTTGGCACCGGCGACCTGGTGACCGCGCTGAAGCAGGGCGAGTACGCCATTTATTTCCGTGGCTACAAGGCCAACGAAGGGATTATCGAAGCGGACGTGCGCAGCGTGAATGCCGATCAGCTGAACATTGTTTATCGCCGCATGAGTGAAGTATTAGGACAGGAGAAAAAGGCATGAAACTGACCCCCAACTTTTACCGTGACCGCGTCTGCCTGAACGTGCTGGCAGGATCGAAAGCCAACGCCAGCGCCATTTACGAGGCGGCGGAAGGCCACGTGCTGGTGGGCGTGCTCTCCAAAAATTACCCGGATGTCGCCAGTGCGGTTGCCGATATGCGCGACTACGCTCAGCTTATCGATAATGCGCTCTCTGTGGGCCTCGGCGCGGGCGATCCGAACCAGTCCGCGATGGTCAGTGAGATCGCCCGTCAGGTGCAGCCGCAGCACGTTAACCAGGTGTTCACCGGCGTGGCAACCAGCCGTGCGCTGCTGGGGCAGAGTGAATCCGTGGTCAACGGCCTGGTCTCTCCGACCGGCACCGTTGGCAAGGTGAAAATCTCCACCGGTCCGCTGAGCAGCACGGCGCCGGACGGCATTGTGCCGGTTGAAACCGCGATTGCCCTGCTGAAAGATTTTGGCGGCAGCTCCATCAAATACTTCCCGATGGGAGGCCTGGCGTGTCGGGACGAATACCAGGCAGTGGCGGAAGCCTGCGCCCGTCACGATTTCTGGCTGGAGCCGACCGGTGGGATCGATCTGGAGAACTATGAAGCGATCCTGCAGATCGCCCTTGATGCGGGCGTGAGTAAAATCATTCCGCATATCTACAGCTCGATTATCGACAAAGCCAGCGGCGACACGCGTCCGGAAGATGTGCGTACGCTGCTGGAGATGACGAAGAAGCTGGCTAAGTAGTCTTTACCCCTCACCCCGGCCCTCTCCCCAAAGAGGAGAGGGTGTAATTGTCCCCTCTCCCCAAAGAGGAGAGGGTGTAATTGTCCCCTCTCCCCTTTGGGGAGAGGGTTAGGGTGAGGGGCAAAAACCGCACAAAACCAAAGGAGCCACCATGCACACCCGCAATCTGCTCGTCGCTTCACTCTCGTTACTCGCTACCACCGCCATCGCCCAGACGCAGTACGCCTGGGTCGGGACGTACAACCCCAACGGCGAGGGGCTGTACCGCTTTACCCTCGACCCGCAAACCGGTGCGCTCGCGAATAAAACGCTGGTCAGCACGCTGCCAAACGCCGCGCAGCTCACCGTCTCGCAGGATGGTAAGACGCTCTATCTGGCGAGCGAAGTGGAGCAGGGCGTGGTGCAGGCGCTGCGCGTGGGCGATAACGGCGAACTGAGCGAGCTTAATCAGGTGGCGTCCGGCGGAGCGGGGCCGGTCTATCTCTCCCTGACGCCAAAGGGTCACCACCTGCTGGTGGCGAACTACGTCAGCGGCTCGATTGCTGTTCTGCCCGTTAATGCAGACGGCAGCCTGGGGGAGGCGACGGACACGCATCAGGATCGGGGAGAGCCGGGCGCGGCGAAACCGGCGGCGGCGGTGGAAGGCAGTTTTGCCATTAGCGATCACAATGGCCCCCATGCGCACATGATCGCCGCCGATCCGCGCGGGAAATACGTTTTTTCTACCGATCTGGGTCTGGATCGTATCTACCAGTACCGTTTTGACGATCAAACAGGCAAGCTGACCCCGAACGATCCGCCGTTTATCAGTGCCTCCTCGAAAGGGGCCGGTCCGCGGCATTTCGTCTTTACGCCGAAAGGCGATGCGTTATGGCTGATTAACGAAGAGGCATCCACGCTCACGCACTATACGCTGGATGCCCGGGGCAGGCTGCAGGAGGGGAAAACCCTCTCCGCCCTGCCACACGGCTATAAAGGCACCAGCTTTGCCGCCGGGCTGGCGCTCAGTGCCGATGGCAAACAGCTGTATGTGGCTAACCGTTTGCATAACAGCATCGGGCACTTTACCGTAACAGCGGATGGCACGCTGACGCATCAGGACGATGTGTGGACGCGTGGTGATTACCCGCGCACCCTGACGCTCGACAAACA
The DNA here is from genome assembly GCF_029967775.1 of Enterobacter sp. V89_11. Classification (NCBI taxonomy): domain Bacteria; kingdom Pseudomonadati; phylum Pseudomonadota; class Gammaproteobacteria; order Enterobacterales; family Enterobacteriaceae; genus Enterobacter; species Enterobacter sp. V89_11. The sequence continues at coordinate 84,648 of NZ_JASCAN010000024.1, forward strand.
GGGGCGCTGGCTGTACGTCATGAATCAGCGCAGCGACAACATTACCCGTTTTCGCGTGGCGCAGGACGGCAAACTCAGCGCCGAGCCGGACTATACCCCGGTCGGCAGCCCATCCCAGATGGTCATTTCACCCTAAGCCGTAAGAGGACAACCCCGTGCGATTTCCGAACCAACGTTTAGCGCAACTTTTCGATCTGTTGCAAAACGAGACGCTGCCGCAGGACGAACTGGCGCAGCGGCTGTCGGTCTCCACGCGAACCGTCCGCACTGATATCACCGCCCTGAACGCGCTGCTGGCGAGCCACGGCGCGCAGTTTATTCTCAGCCGCGGCAATGGCTATCAGCTCAAAATTGACGATGCAGAACGCTATCAGCAGCTTCAGTCCTCACACCCGCGCGCGCTGCGCATTCCGCGCACCGGGCCGGAGCGCGTGCACTATCTGGTGGTCCGTTTTCTCACCTCCGCGTTTTCGCTCAAGCTGGAGGATTTGGCGGATGAGTGGTTTGTCAGCCGTGCGACGCTGCAAAGTGACATGGTGGAAGTGCGCGAGTGGTTCCACCGCTACAACCTGACGCTGGAGACCCGACCGCGCCACGGCATGAAGCTGTTTGGCAGCGAGATGGCGACCCGCGCCTGTCTCACCGATCTGCTCTGGGAGCTGGCACAGCAGGATAGCCTGAACCCGCTGGTGACCGACGTTGCGCTCAATGCGGGGGTGGCGGAGCAGATGGTTCCCGTGCTGCACGATGCGCTGACGCGGCATCACATTCGTCTGACTGACGAGGGCGAGCTGTTCCTGCGCCTGTACTGTGCGGTGTCGGTGCGTCGCATCAGCGAGGGCTATCCGCTGCCGGAATTTCACGCAGAAGATGTGGCCGAGAATGTCCGTGAGGCGGCGAAAGACATCGCTGTGACCATTCAACAGCTGGCGGATAAAGCGCTTTCGCCTTCAGAAGAGAGCTGGCTCTGCGTTCACATCGCGGCACGTCAGATCCAGGAGATTGCCCCCAGTGCCATCAATGCCGATGACGACGAAGCGCTGGTCAATTACATCCTGCGCTACATCAATACCCACTATAACTACAACCTGCTCAGCGACGAGCAACTGCATGCGGATCTGCTCACCCACATCAAAACCATGATCACCCGCGTGCGCTATCAAATCATGATCCCTAATCCGCTTCTGGATAACATCAAGCAGCACTACCCGATGGCGTGGGATATGACCCTCGCGGCAGTGTCGAGCTGGGGGAAATACACGCCGTATGTGATCAGCGAAAACGAGATCGGTTTCCTGGTGCTGCATATCGGCGTCGGGCTGGAGCGCCACTACAACATCGGCTACCAGCGCCAGCCGCGGGTGCTGTTAGTTTGCGATGCCGGGAATGCGATGGTCCGGATGATTGAAGCGGTGCTGCAGCGCAAATATCCGCAAATTGAGGTGACCCGCACGCTCACGCTGCGCGAGTATGAGCTGGCGGAACCGATCGGCGAAGACTTTGTTATCTCGACCGCCCGGGTGAGCGAAAAGTCTAAACCGGTGGTGATGATCGCCCCGTTCCCGACGGACTACCAGCTTGAGCAGATAGGTAAGCTGGTGCTGGTGGACCGAACCCGCCCGTGGATGCTGGATAAATACTTCGATGCCGCCCATTTCCGCATTATCGACAGGCCGATTGACCAGCAAATGCTGTTCCGGGAGCTGTGCGAGCAGCTCGAAGAAGAGGGGTTTGTTGGCGCGGAGTTTCTGGATTCGGTCGTGGAGCGAGAGGCCATCGTCAGCACCATGCTGGGCGACGGCATTGCGCTGCCGCACTCCCTCGGGCTACTGGCACAAAAAACGGTGGTTTACACCGTGCTGGCACCGCAGGGTATTGCCTGGGGGGATGAAACCGCCCACGTGATTTTCCTGCTCGCCATCAGCAAGCGCGAGTACGAAGAGGCGATGGCGATTTACGATATTTTCGTGACTTTCCTGCGTGAGCGCGCCATGTCACGGCTGTGCAGTTGCAATGATTTCGCCGGGTTTAAAGCGGTGGCGATGGAGAGTGTGAGCCGGTTTTGAGAGACGTTATCCAGAATTCGATGTAATGCAAATGTAATGCTAAAATGCATTACACATTCGATTTCACTGGAGACATAATGGCCACGCTGAACGTCCGTCTGGATGACAAACTCAAAAACGAGGCTTATGCCGTGCTTGAAAAACTCAATATCACGCCAACGGAAGCCGTTCGGTTGCTGTTTCAGTACGTTGCGGAGACGGGGCGTATGCCGGTGAAAACGGTCACTGTTAGCGACAGTGAAGATGAACTCATACAGACAGCCCGTGAGCGGCTGGCTAATCCGCAAAAAGGAATTAAGGTTAGGCTGGATGACTTATGAACTCGTATTTGATCCGAGGGCGTTCAAGGAGTGGACCAGGCTGGGTGATACCGTAAAAAATCAGTTTAAGAAGAAGCTTGCGAACGTGTTGGTGAACCCCAGGGTTGAATCGGCTCGCCTGTATGGCCTGCCTGATTGCGACAAGATAAAACTCAGATCCCAGGGTTATCGTTTGGTCTATCAGGTTCATGACAACGTTGTGACGGTATGTGTTATTGCTATCGGTAAAAGAGAGAAATCAGCCGTTTCTCATGACGTAAACAAACGGCTTTAGCGATCACCGCAAATGATGCACAACCTGGTTGCTGCTGCCGCGCCAGATCAGCGCAGGGTCTTTTAAATCCTGCACAAACTTGCCGTCAACCAGTACGTTAATCAAATCCACCACTTCCCTCTGTTCAGCATTCAGTTCTTCAAGCTTATAACCCGTCCAGACCCAGATATCCTTGCCTGCACATTCGCGGCGAATGCGTTTTATCAGCTTCAGAATGTCCGGCACGTTTTGCGGGTGAAGCGGGTCGCCACCGGAGAGTGAAATCCCCTGGCGATGAATGCGCGTGTCGTTGAGATCGTGGATGATCCGCTCTTCCATCTCTGCGGTGAACGGCAGGCCTGAATTCAGGCGCCAGGTGCTTTTGTTGTAACAGCCGGGGCATTCATGGACGCAGCCTGAGACAAACAGAGTGCAGCGGGTGCCGGGGCCGTTGACGATGTCGACGGGGTAGTATTGATGATATCGCATAAGAAGATGTCCAGAGTGTGTGTGCGCGGGTGCCCTCACCCCAGCCCTCTTCCACAGGGAGAGGGGGAAAACGTAGGTGCGCGTTCGGTTCCCTCTCCCTGAGGGAGAGGGGTAGGGTGAGGGGAAACCCCCGACGCCTTAACCGATCTGCCCATTCCCCAAATGCTTCACGCGTCGCTTAACCTCTTCCTGCTTACCGGCGTTAAACGGACGCGCATCGGGACTCCCGAGATAGCCACATACGCGGCGGGTCACTGAGACGCGAGCCGCATCGTGGTTACCGCATTTCGGGCAGGTGAAGCCTTTGCTGGTGCACTCAAACTCACCGGTAAAGCCACACTCGTAGCACTCGTCAATCGGGGTGTTGGTTCCGTAATACGGCACGTGCTGATAGCTGTAATCCCAGACATCTTCCAGCGCCTTCAGGTTGTGCTGAATGTTCGGATACTCGCCGTAGCAGATGAAGCCACCGTTCGCGACGGGCGGATACGCGGCTTCAAAGTCGATCTTGTCGTAAGGGTTCACCTTCTTCTCCACGTCGAGGTGGAAGCTGTTGGTGTAGTACCCTTTGTCGGTTACCCCTTCGACAATGCCAAATTCAGCGGTATCCAGGCGGCAGAAACGGTCACACAGGTTTTCACTCGGGGTGCTGTACAGGCTGAAGCCGTAGCCGGTTTCGTCTTTCCACTGGTCAACCGCATCGCGCAGGCGCTGAACAATGGCGACACCTTTTTCACGCAGGGCGTCGCTGTCATACATGTGCTGGTTGCCGAACAGCGCGTTGATCGTTTCGTGAATACCGATGTAGCCCAGAGAAATCGACGCGCGACCATTTTTGAAGATCTCCGACACGTCATCGTCCGCCTTCAGGCGCACGCCGCAGGCCCCTTCCATATACAGGATGGGCGCAACGCGGGCTTTCACCCCTTCCAGACGCGCGATACGGGTCATGAGGGCCTTTCGTGCGAGCTGCAGACGTTCGTCCAGCAGCGCCCAGAAGGCCGCTTCGTCGCCTTTGGCTTCGAGGGCGATACGCGGCAGGTTGAGGCTGATCACGCCGAGGTTGTTACGGCCGTCGTGAACCTGTTCGCCGTTTTCGTCTTCATACACGCCGAGGAAGCTGCGGCAGCCCATCGGCGTTTTAAACGAGCCGGTCACTTTGACCACCTGGTCGTAGTTCAGGATGTCCGGGTACATGCGCTTGCTCGCACACTCCAGCGCCAGCTGTTTGATGTCGTAGTTAGGATCGCCAAACTTGTGGTTCAGGCCGTCGCGGATAGCGAACACCAGTTTCGGGAACACCGCTGTCTTACGGTTTTTACCAAGCCCGGAGATACGGTTTCGCAGGATCGATTGCTGAATCAGGCGTGATTCCCAACTGGTACCCAGACCAAAACCGAAGGTCACAAACGGCGTCTGACCGTTGGCGGTATGCAGGGTGTTCACCTCGTATTCCAGCGACTGGAACGCGTCGTAGCACTCTTTTTCGGTACGGGAGTGCGCGTAGCCATCGGCGTCCGGGATTTGCCACTCTTCAGCGGTTTGACGGTGTTTATTGAAGCTTGCCGTGACGAACGGTGCCAGTACTTCATCAATGCGGTTAATGGTGGTTCCGCCGTAAATATGGCTGGCGACCTGAGCGATAATCTGCGCCGTGACCGCTGTGGCCGTGGAAATCGATTTTGGCGGCTCAATCTCGGCGTTACCCATTTTAAAACCGTGGGTCAGCATGCCTTTCAGGTCGATGAGCATGCAGTTGAACATCGGGAAGAAGGGCGAGTAATCGAGATCGTGGTAGTGGATCTCACCGCGCTCATGCGCCGAGACCACGTCGCGCGGCAGCAGGTGCTGACGGGCATAGTGTTTGGCAACAATACCGGCCAGCAGGTCGCGCTGGGTGGGGATCACTTTGCTGTCTTTGTTGGCATTTTCATTCAGCAGGGCGGAGTTGGTCTGCTCCACCAGGCCACGAATCTCCTGATTAAGACGACCGCGTTTCTCACGCTGAACGTCCCGATCGTGGCGGTATTCGATATAGGCGCGGGCTAACTGCTTGTAGGGGCCCGCCATCAGCTGGTTTTCAACCGCGGTCTGGATCTCATTGATATCGACCTGGCTGCGTTCGTTCATCTGGCTGCTAACGACTTCTGCGACGGTGGCGCAGTAATCTGCGTCATCGACACCCGCTGCTTTAGCTGCACGCAGAATGGCTTCCTGGATGCGCTCTGATTTAAACGGCACTTTACAGCCATCACGTTTCATCACATGCGGTGTCATGATCACTCCATTTTTAAAAACAGGTTATCCACAGAGGTGGAGAAGTGTTCACCGGGCGTATTGTCAGCCAGGCCAGAGACTTCCCACGTTCCCAACGCGTGTTATCCACAATTCCGGAGAGCTGAGTCGCCGTCTTGTTGTTGGAATAGTAGACGATAAATACAATATGTTGGGTCGGCGTGCATTTTAAGTGCTACATATAGTGATTTGCATCAAACATGTTTGCGATTTATTTGATTCAGAACAAAGTAAAAAGACGAGAGTACAAACGACGGGCACTCCAGCGTTTGTAAAGACGAGAGGGAAAATTCTGATTAATTATTCAACAAAAACAAGCGCTCAGCAGCATGTGCCGAGCGCCAGTCGGTTAACTCACCCCGCATGCCCAGTTCAGTCCGGCCTGGAGAAAGGCTGCCGCCGCAATACTCCCGAGTATCAGCGGGATAACAAGTGAGCGCCCGGGTTCGGCGTCCGCGTTTTGTGGCGTTTCTCTGCGCAACGCGGACAGCGCTTCTTCGCCGGTGCGCGCCGCCAGAAGCGCGTTACGCACGCGCTCTTCCGCCAGCGAACTGGTCAGCGTCGTCAGCAGCTGCATATGCGTACTGCCGGCCTCGGCGTGCGGAATGGCGAGCAGAAAAACCATCCTGACCGCTTCATCGCCTTCCAGCCCCGGCCAGATAACCGGCTCATCAAAAAGCGCCAGGCAAAACGCCGCCTGCTGCACCGCGTCTGATTTACCGTGCGGAACGGCCAGCGATTCGCCCAGCGCGGTGGGACCTTCACTTTCGCGGTGTAAGACGCTCTGGATAAAGGCGTCTTTATCGGTGATGACGTTTCGCCCGACAAGCGGTTCGGAGAGCCAGCGGATCAGCGCTTCAGGCGTGCGGCAGGGTGGGTTAATAAACACCAGTTCGGGGTGCGTGAGTTCAAGCAAGTTCATGTTAAGCCTCAATCAAAAAATCACAGGTCGCAGAAGGGGGGATCGTCGTCACCGATGGCACGTGTTCTTCCAGATAATTGAGCTGGGGACGCTCTGCCAGGCCAGCCGGAACAGGGACAGGCTGCGTCCCGGCGTTGAACACGCGGGCGATCGTGCCAGGCGATCGTTGCGCATGAGGCAGGGCAGAAAGAACGAGCGGTTCCGGTAAGGCGAATAACGAAAATTCTGCCGGCAGCGTGCGTTCGGGCAGGCGCAGCGAAAAACGCTCAAGCCGGTTATCGAGGGTATGCAGCGTTTGCCGTTGATAGGTGAAGGGGTGACCCGTCGCCTGATTCTCCAGCTGGCGCAGCGTCAGATGGTCTGCGTTGTCGGCCAGCGCCACGGTGAAGGAAAAGTGCAGCGGTTTGAGCAGCTGCGCATCGGGCGTGTCGACCACCGTATTGTTAATGCCAGACGCCCGGCCAGGTCGCCAGTCAAGATCGCTGCGCCCCAGTACGCCGGTTGATTTGAATAAGGTCAGGGCAATGACTGCCGGATCGCTTCCAATAACCTGAAACTCTTTCATGCCGCGGCTATTCACGACCAGCGCTTTGCCCGCTTGCGCGATAGCGATAATGCCCTCGCTGGTTTCGATGTCCACGGGCTTCTCACGATAGCGCTCCTGCCAGTGAGTATCGTCGTACCCCGTTTCGCGCTCGATTATCGAGAACGGCTGCGAGGCGAGGGAGTGACGGGTGCAAATATCGCTGTTGATCAGTAAACGTAGCCGGTGATCGCAGTGGCTGTTTACCAGCGAGCTATCAACATGCAGGTTCGGATCGTCGTGACGTAATTCGCACACTATGCGCATTGATAACGGGGTGCGGGTATTTTCCCGGCGTCCAGCGAGATCCGGCGGCAGCGACATGATCGCCTCAAGTACCATCGTTTGGCAAAGAGGGGTTTTGCTGCAGTCGATCAGCGTGAAATGCGCGCAGCGCGTCGGTTCATCGCCCGCGAGCGGCGAGAAATCATAGCTGTCTCCGGCATCCGCGCAGTCTTCAAGACTGAATAACGACGTGATGCGCCTGGCGTTGCGTTTGTCTTCAAGCACCAGCGTACCGGCCTCCAGCGTCAGTCGATAAACCGTATTCTCTATCTCCCCTCCTTTCGCGGCGCAGGTCATGGCAAACGGAGCCGGCGTGTCTTTTAGGTTGACGGTGATATAGCCCACCGGCGGCAGGAGAGGCGTCTGCAGAACAACATGCCAGCGGAAATAAGGCGGAAGGTGCGTTTCGCGTTCGCCCTCACAGGTGAGGGAGATGGCCGTTCCTCCGGGTAACGTCTCGCGTTCCAGAACGTCGAAGGGCAGCGGCTGGCCCTGATACGTCAGGGTGATATTGTCGGCCCGACTGTACAGGGTGGTGTGGATCACGCAGCGGGTCGGGGTGGCCAGCGGGTTGAAAATGAGCAGGTCACCCTCCTGACAGCATGCGGCGGCCAGTGACTTCACCACCAGATTCCACAGGCTGTGACAAAGCTGCTCTGTCTGCTCGAGCCGATGAAGAATGTCGCGGTTAGTGGCATCGCTGTTGCAGCCGCCCATGGAGTCGTGGGCATGGCTTCGCAGAAGCTTCTTCCAGAGGGTGTCCACGATCGGGAGCGTGACCGGAATGCCCTGATGACGCGCCATGGCGATAGTGGGCTCCAGTTGTCGCAGGATGAACTGCTCGATGTCGGCATTTTTCTTTTTGATGTCGTAACGCACAGACCCGATCGTTTTGTGAATGCGGGTGTAGCGCGGCGATTTCAGCTCACCTTCCCATAATGCCAGTTGTTCCCGTTTTGTGCGCAGCAGTGCGACGTACTGCTCCAGCGAGCTGAGGACGTAACGGTCCTTCGTGGGAGAGTGCGCGCTGGCAGCCTGCAGGATATGCGGCAGCGCCGGGTCGATGCTGACCTGATCGCCGCCGCAAGGAAGGAGGAGGTCGTCAATCTGCGACCGTGAACGCAGCAGATCCACCATCGGGTAGATCTTGCCGTGCAGATGGCTGGCCTCCGCGCGCATGTTCTTGGCCGCACCATACCCCAGCGCCATTGCACAGGCGATGATGGTTGCACCTGACGGCGCGCGCCAGAGAAACTGGCTGTTTTTGGCCTGAGTGTCGTGGTCGATACCGCGCCAGAAAACGATATTATCGATATTGCAGCCCTGCAAAATCGTGGGCATCTGCGCGTTATGCCCAAAGGTATCCGGCAGATAACCGACCTGCATGGCATGCCCCAGCGCCCGAGCGGCGAAAATGCCGTACTTGAGGTTGCGGATAATCGATTCGCCGTGAACGTTGTAGGTATCCGTCTGGGTGAACCACGGCCCGACAAACACGCTTTTCTCCCGGACCAGTTTTTCCAGCCGGGGCCGGTAATCGGGATTGATGGCGAGAAAGTCATCCACCACCGCCATCTGCCCGTCAAGGTGATAGCACTGCCAGGCCGGGTCCTGCTCCAGCGTCTCGATGACCTCCGCAAAGTTGTATGACGCCAGCACCATGCTGTCCTGGCGGGTGAAATACCACTCCTGATCCCAGTGGGTATGGGCTATGACGTGGATCTGGCTCATTGCGCTCTCCTTATCTTGCGTTCTTTGGGCTGAGATAAAGCACGCCCAGGGCGCAAATCAGTGCGCCAATAAAGACGCTTGCCAGGTACCCGACCACATTGGTCGCCAGCGGCCAGCCCCAGATAGCCGGCAGGGGCAACGTCTGCTTCACGCCGAGGGCAATCGCCACCAGCGCACCTGCGACGGCTCCTGTCATGAACACGGGGATCAGGCGTGGGTTTTTCAGAATGAACGGGATAGCGCCTTCTGAAATACCGATAAAGCCCAGCAATAACGAAGTGCTGCCAACGGTTTTCTCTTCACGGCTGAACACATCCGGCAGGCCAAAACGCCCATTGAGGAACGCGGCGAGGCCTACCCCAATAGAAGGAATCACGATGGAGAGCTCGCGGGCGGTTAAATCAAATGTCTCGCTCATGCCGTTCAGGCCGAGCGCGACCGATCCTGCCGCCTTGTTGACCGGGCCGCCGAGATCGAACGCGGTACCCGCGGCGATCATGGCCGAATAGAAGCCGCGTCCGGTATCACCCGCCGAGGTAAAAAAGACCACCATCAGCTGGTTAAGCGAACCAAAAATCGGGTTGATCAGATATTCCATTACCATCACCAGCGTAATACCGGTGATCAGCGGAACGACCAGCATGGTTTTAAGGGTGGTAAGCTGCTGTCGGACGTGAATTGCATCATTCAGCCAGCGCACCAGATAGCCGACAAAAAAGCCGATGCCAATTGCGCCGAAAAAGCCGGAGGGCATAAAGCCTTCAATATCAAAGAAGCGTTTGTAGACCTCATCTGACATGATGCCGCCGATCAGTCCGGGGATCAGCGCCGGTTTACCGGCAATGGAAAAGGCCAGATACATCGCAAAGACCGGGTACATGAACTTGATGGTCATAAAGCCCATTTTATCCAGCACGCTGAACGGCGAATGCTCAATGTTAATAAACTGCCCGGTAATTTTGGCCGTCGCCATCATCAGGCCGCCCATTACCACGACCGGTAACATATAGCTGATGGCCGCCATGATATGGCCGATAAAAATCTGGTAAGCCGAACGCTGAATGGCGTCTTCGTCCGCCACAGTGGTGACGTTTTTCTGCATGGCCAGCGCCTGACGCAGGTAGCGGTCGGTATTTTTAATCAGCTCTTGCGTGCGGATCTGAAGGTGAGGAACGTGTTCAAAACGTTCTGCATCCTGAATGGGAACGTCGGTTGCAAGAATAATGGCCGTGGCGGAGGCAATATCCTGTTTCGTTAATCTGTTTTTTACGCCGTCGCTGCCCTGCGTTTCGACCTTGACCTCAATATTATGCTCTTTTGCCCATGCAATAATTTTACTTGCCGCCATAAACGTGTGCGCGATCCCTGTAGGACAAGCCGTTACAGCGATAATTTTTTGATTCATCATTGTAATAATTCCCTGGGTGTGAAAATAGCGAAAGTATAAAGAGAACTTAAAACAGTGTTTAAGGTTTGCTAATACTAATTACGTATCGTCATACGCTATGTTGCAATATGTGAAGCGCCTTCCAGAGACTATTTCGCTATTCTGCTAATATCATGTTGGGTTTTAACAGGACGTAATAAATGAATTCATTTCAGGGAAGTGAACGGTTGATATTTGAATACATTCAGCACCACGCACGCAATATTTCTGATATATCGGCAAAAGAGATTGCGCGTGATACTTTTACGACAACCACCTCGGTTAATCGTGTCTGTAAGAAAATGGGCTATAAAAGTTATACCGAGCTTCGCTATCGGTTTTTACGCGACCATTTTACGTCTGTCCCTGCCGAGCCTGCGATGGGGCCGCAGGCAGACGATATCGTGGTGGACGTGTCCCGGTTACTGACCCATTCCAGCCATATCTATTTATATGCACGCGGGGCGTCTCTCACCAGCCTCAACTACCTGTCGCGTTTTTTGTCACTGGCGAGCCTGCCGCACCTGATTCTGAATGATATGCACCAGTTGACCCGGGTATCGAAGGGCACGCTGGTGTTGATCAGTAAATCCGGGGAGACGCAGTCGCTGATTGAAATGGCGCGTAACGCGCTGCGTAAAGGGCTAAAGATTATTGCGATTACCCGTCAGGGTTCGACGCTGGCCGGGCTTTCGACTCTGTGCTGGCCGTTGTCGATTGATATGAATGCCGTCTCGTTATACCAGCGAGAGGGGCAGTTGGACCTGTTAAGCGCCGTCGATCGTATCGGCTGCAGGCTTCTGCAGCACGATACGGAGTAGGCAGGCCGTCAGAGTTGTTTCACGATACCCAGACGAATGGCGTAATCATTTTCATGATTGCCATCCTGAGTGAGGTAGGTTTTATCCAGCGACACCAGTTCGACGTAAGGCGTCCAGCCGTCGTCGAGCTTGTAGTTGAACGCTACGGTGTGCTCCCAGTAGGTATCATCCCCGGTTCCCTGATCGACATTATCCTGCCAGCGGAAGCGCGGGTTATAGGACATGCCGAATTTCCCGATGTTGTACGCGAACCACAGGTCGAACTGGTGCGACTCGCGGCGGGTGTAGCCGCTGCCGTCCAGGCGTTTGTCGCTGTGCGCGTCGTTAACGGTGTTATAGCGGTAGCGGGCAGACAGGTTCAGGCCGTTATCGAATGCTTTCCAGCCCTGGATGAAGGGCCGGTAATGCGTATTGCTGGCGGTAAAGACGGTCACCATCCCTGGCGCGATGGCGAACCCATTTCCCAGATCAAAACGCCAGCGCGTTTCGATTTCCTGTGCTGCCTCCGTTAACCCTTTTTCGTCCGGATTATATCGGTCGGTATCACCAAAGAACGTATCGTTATGGTTTTGCGCCGCTTCGACGGAGAAGTAAAAACCGTTATCAGCCTGATGCATCACTTTAATACGTGAATCATTTACGTCTGAGCGCGTATTATGACCAAAGCGAAGATCGACGGAGGTATTTCCGCACCATCCCTGGGTACTTAATAATAATGCGCTAATACATGTTGCTTTAATAATTGTCTTTTTCATAATGTCCTGCCGAGGTTATTTAAATGGCAGGGCTATTCTTATTTTGGCACACCGTGAAGTAAAAGTTATCGTCGTACATTTAGCGTATCGCTAAACATAAAAAAAGAGATACAGCTGGCTGTATCTCTTGAGGGTTATTCCTGTATCCACCAGATGGCTTCAAACGGGCGCAACAGCAGGTTGTCGGGCTGAGGGGGAGCATCCGCATAGTTGCTCAGTGCGACCCGCCATGCTCCCTGTACTGACGCGGGAACCCATTGCTGGCGCTCACGGCTCAGGTTTGCCACCACCATCAGCGTCTGGCCCTGCGACCGCCGGCGATAGCACCACAGGGAAGGGTGGTCAGGCAGCAGGTCTTCATAATCGCCCCACGTCAGCACCGGCAGGGTTTTGCGCAGGCGAATCAGCGTCTGGTAGGTGTAAAACACCGAATCAGTATCGTCCAGCGCCGCACGGGCATTGACCGTCTCGTAGTTGTCGCAAACGCCAATCCACGGCTCACCCTCGGTAAAGCCCGCATTGTGTGTGGCATCCCACTGCATTGGCGTGCGGCCATTATCGCGGGATTTACTCGCCAGAATAGCCAGCAATTCTTCAGGGGCGCGACCGTTGGCCCGCAGTTCAGCGAACATATTAAGGCTTTCAACGTCGCGGTAATCGGTTATACGGCTGAAGTGCGGGTTGGTCATACCCAGCTCTTCGCCCTGATAAATATACGGGGTGCCCTGCATTCCGTGCAGCACCATACCGAGCATTTTCGCGGCGTGGGGACGGTACTCCCCTTCATCGCCAAAGCGCGACACAATGCGCGGCTGATCGTGGTTACACCAGAACAGCGCGTTCCAGGCTTTGTTGTGCATGCCCTGCTGCCAGTGGCGGAAGAGGGTTTTCAGCGCCACGAAGTCCGGCCTGGCCAGGGTCCACTTTTCGCCGCCGGGGTAATCCACTTTCAGGTGGTGGAAGTTGAAGGTCATCGACAGCTCGCGCCCGTCGAGAGAGGCGTATTGCTGACAGTTTTCCAGCGAGGTCGACGACATCTCGCCTACCGTCATCAGGTTTCGCGGGGTAAAGACGTCGCGGCTCATCTCCTGAAGATACTCATGAATGCGCGGTCCGTCGGTATAGAAGCGACGGCCATCGCCCACGGCGTCATCCGGGAAATCCTGGTCTTTGGAAATCAGGTTAATCACATCGAGGCGTAAACCGTCCACGCCACGGTCGGCCCAGAACTCGCACACCTTTTTCAGTTCGGCGCGCACCTGCGGGTTTTCCCAGTTGAGGTCCGCCTGCTCGGGGGCGAACAGGTGCAGATAGTACTGCTCGCTCTCGGCGTGCCAGCGCCAGGCGTTGCCGCCAAATTTGGAGCGCCAGTTATTGGGCAGTTGTTCCGGCGTACCGTCGCGCCAGATGTAGAACTGGCGATACGGGCTCTCTTTATTCAGCGATTCCCGGAACCAGGCGTGCTGCGTTGAGGTGTGATTGAACACCATATCCAGCACGATACGAATGCCGCGTTGATGGGCCTGCGCGACCAGCTCGTCAAAATCATCCAGCGTGCCGTAGGCCGGGTCGATGGCGGTGTAATTCGCCACGTCGTACCCGTTATCTACCTGCGGGGAAATATAAAACGGCGTCAGCCAGATGGCGTCGATGCCGAGGGTTTGCAGGTAGTCCAGCCGCTGCGTGACGCCGCGTAAATCGCCGGTACCGCAGCCCGTCGTGTCCTGAAAACTCTTTGGATAGATCTGGTAGATAACGCCGTTCTGCCACCAGTGAGGAAGGGTATTCATAATGCGTTCCTGCAAATGCGAAGGGGCGCAACTGCGCCCCGAAAGATGAAGTTAAACAATCTGCAGCGCGCCCTGACGGTACTTACGCTGGTAAACCACGGTGGTGAGAGCCATTGGAACGACAATCGCGATGACCATCGCCAGGGAAAACACCTGCCAGAAAGCGGGCTGGATGGAGAGAATACCAGGCAGACCGCCGACACCGATCCCGTTCGCCATCACACCGTACAGACCGCATACCAGGCCTGCCAGACCGGAGCCGATCATCGCGCACAGCATCGGGAAGCGGTATTTCAGGTTGATACCGTACATCGCCGGTTCGGTGACGCCGAGGTAGGCGGAGATGGCGGCCGGAACAGAAATCTCACGCTCGTTATGCTTGCGGCTGACCAGGATAATGCCCGTGACCGCCGAGGCCTGCGCAATGTTAGACAGCGCGATGATAGGCCAGACCGGCGTACCGCCCAGGCTCTGAATCATCTGCATATCAATCGCCAGCGTGGTCTGGTGCACGCCGGTGATCACCAGCGGGGCGTACAGGAAGCCAAACAGCATGGCACCAATCGGCGCGAAGCTGCCGGTCATCAGGTGACGTACCGCGAAGGCAACGCCGTCGCCAATCATGCGGCCAAACGGACCGATAAACGCATGGGCGAGGAAGACGGCCAGAATAAGGGAGCAGACCGGCACCACCACCAGATAGAGGTAATCCGGTACGATGCGTTTCAGGCGCGTTTCAATAAAGCCCAGCGTCAGACCGGCCAGCAAGGCTGGGATCACCTGCGCCTGATAGCCCACTTTCGCGATGGTGAACAGACCGAAGTTCCACACCTCAGGCACCTGCTGACCAAGTAAGTAAGCGTTCATTAACTGCGGAGAGACCAGCGTGACGCCCAGCACGATACCCAAAATCGGCGTGCCGCCCATTTTGCGCACCGCTGACCAGCAAATCCCGACCGGCAGATAGAAGAAGATCGCTTCGCCAATCAGCCACAGGAAGTCGTAAACGGTTTTCAGCGCCGGGTACATCTGCGCCAGGGTTTTGCCGTCGCTCATCGGCACATCACCGATAACGTTGCGGAAGCCCAGAATCAGACCCCCGCTGATCAGCGCCGGGAGCAGCGGGAAGAAAATCTCCGCGAAGTGGGAAATTAACTGCTCGTGCCATTTCATATTCTGGCGTGCAGCTTTCTTGGCTTGCTCTTTGTCGGCTGAACTGTGCCCGGTTGTCGCCAGCAGAGCCTGATAGTAATCGCCCACTTCGGTACCAATGACGACCTGGAACTGACCGGCGTTGGTGAAGCAGCCTTTAACCATGGAAAGCGCTTCAATGGCTTTCGGATCGGCTTTGGCCGGATCGTTCAGCACGAAGCGCAGGCGGGTAATGCAATGGCTGACGGTCGCGATGTTTTCACGGCCGCCTACCAGGACAATCAACTGGTCGATATCTTCTTGTTTGACTTTACTCATCATGAAACCTCATGACCGATGGTGAGGGGTGTAATGACCTGAGCGCAAGCCTACTCCTTCAGCGTGACGGCGAAAATGGGAACGTTCCCGAAATTGGGCGAAGATCACAATAAACGGATAAACGGGGGTTATGAAAGGTGGGCAGGAATTACGATCTGACGCGGCTCAGCACGTCCGTTAATTTGCTCGATCAGCTGTGCAGCGGCCTGCCTGCCTGACTCGGCGTAGCCCGGGTCGACGGTGATAATCTCCGGGTGCAGAAACTTCATCAGCGGCGTACTGCCTACGCTCGCGATCTGCAGCCCTTCTATGCGTTGCTCCTGAAGATATTTACTCGCGCCCAGCGCCAGGGTATCGGTGGCGCACACCAGCGCCGTGGTCTGCGGGGTCAGCACGCTGGCGACCTGCTCGTAGCCCTGTTTCATTCCCAGACCCGGCAGAGACGCGACGGCGGAAAGGTTGTGCTGTTTACAGAAGGTCAGGTAGGCCTCGTGACGCCGCTTGCCGGTGGTAACGTCTGCATGCGGTACGCCGAGGTAGCTGATATGGCGATGGCCTTTATCGTACAGACGCTGCATCAGGGTAATAATCGCCCCCTCATCGTCGTAACAGACGGAGGCAAAACCGTGAGCATCGCGCGCCAGCATCACCATCGACGCCTGCCAGGGCTTCAGCATCTCCTCTTTGATGCCGGTAAAACCGAACAGCACCACGCCGTCAATGTTGCGCCGCTGGAGCATACCCAGATGCTCTTCAACCAGCTGCGTGGAGAACTGGCTCTCCATCATGATTGGGTCGTAGCCCTGCTCATAAAAGGCGGGCAGCATGGTCTGAACGGCGAGGTTCTCGGACAGGGAATCCAGACGCGAGACGATAATGGCAACCACTTTGTCACTTTGCCCGCGCATGGCGCGCGCAGAACGGGAAGGGGAAAAACCGTGCTGATTCATTACCGCCTCGACGCGCTCGCGGGTGCGTTCGCTGACACCGCTCTCATTGTTGAGCACGCGCGATACGGTGGATTTCCCCACGCCGCTTAAACGCGCGATGTCTTTTATCGTAAGGCGGTTCTGCATGCTGTATTCCCTGTAACAATGACAACGTGGTCAGTAGAGCCTAATGCTATAGCGTGTTTTCGCTATGGGCAAAGTCTGGTTTACGTTCGGTTTATTTGCGGGGGAGTATAATACCGCCCGAATCGCCGCAAACGGTACGGTTAAATCCTTATACTGCGCGGCGGCACCCTACTTTTTTACTTACCGGAGGTGACATGGATCCCGATCCCACGCTTCTCCTGAACGGGAGCGTTCTTTCTTTCCGGTAAGCCAGCCTTTGTGCTGTCTCACCGGTATGTGAGGCAGCAACGTCCTGCACGTTCCTGCTTAAAACATTAAGTGCCTGTCAGGTACGGCCTTGCCACGCCTGCAGGAAATACTGTGTCCGCGTTTGCGGGCGCGGGGGAATGACTATGTTTAAAAATATCACCCGGCAGCTGCAGGCGATGCTGAGCCGCCACCTGCCACATCGTCTTGTTCAGCGCGACCCGCTGCCAAATGCCAAAAATATGGCCTCTGCAGCGATCCCTGCTTCCCTGAGCCAACGCTGCCTGAACGTGGCGGCGATGGATGAAAACGAAGTCTGGCGTGCCTTTGGCGGGCATCCGGAGGGGCTGAACGCGGCGGAAGTGGAAAAAATCCGTGCCGTGCATGGCGATAACCAAATTCCGGCGCAAAAACCGGCGCCGTGGTGGGTGCATCTGTGGACCTGCTACCGTAACCCGTTCAACCTGCTGCTGACCGTGCTTGGCATTATCTCCTATGCCACCGAAGATCTGTTTGCCGCCGGGGTTATCGCCCTGATGGTGGGGATCTCCACGCTGCTGAACTTTATTCAGGAGGCCCGCTCTACCCGCGCGGCAGACGCCCTGAAAGCGATGGTAAGCAACACCGCAACCGTCTCGCGCGTCATTAACGATCTCGGGGAGAACGCCTGGGTTGAGCTGCCTATCGACCAGCTGGTGCCGGGCGATCTGGTGAAGCTGGCGGCCGGCGACATGATCCCCGCGGATTTACGTATTCTTCAGGCGCGGGATCTGTTCGTGGCGCAGGCCTCGCTGACCGGTGAATCTCTGCCGGTGGAAAAAGTGGCGCGCACCCGCGACCCGCAGCAGATGAACCCGCTCGAGTGTGACACCCTCTGCTTTATGGGCACTACGGTGGTCAGCGGCACGGCGCAGGCAATGGTCATCGCTACCGGCGGCAACACCTGGTTTGGACAGCTGGCCGGGCGCGTGAGCGAGCAGGAGAGCGAACCGAATGCCTTCCAGAAGGGGATTGGCCGCGTCAGCATGCTGCTGATCCGCTTTATGATGGTGATGACGCCGATTGTGCTGCTGATCAATGGCTATACCAAAGGCGACTGGTGGGAAGCGGCGCTGTTTGCGCTCTCCGTCGCCGTAGGGTTAACGCCTGAAATGCTGCCGATGATTGTCACCTCCACGCTGGCGCGCGGAGCGGTCAAACTGTCAAAACAGAAAGTGATCGTCAAACACCTGGATGCCATTCAAAACTTTGGCGCGATGGACATTCTCTGCACCGATAAAACCGGCACGCTGACCCAGGACAAAATTGTGCTGGAGAACCACACCGATATCGCCGGTAAAACCAGCGATCGCGTGCTGCACAGCGCCTGGCTGAACAGCCACTACCAGACCGGGCTGAAAAACCTGCTCGACGTCGCCGTGCTCGAAGGCGTGGATGAAGAATCTGCCCGCACGCTTTCCGGGCGCTGGCAGAAAGTGGATGAGATCCCGTTCGACTTCGAGCGCCGCCGCATGTCGGTGGTGGTGAGCGAGCATCCGGACGTGCATCAGCTGATCTGCAAAGGCGCATTGCAGGAGATCCTCAATGTCTCAACCCAGGTGCGCTATAACGGCGACATTGTGCCGCTGGATGAAACCATGCTGCGCCGTATCAAGCGCGTCACCGATAACCTGAACCGTCAGGGGCTGCGCGTGGTGGCGGTGGCGAGTAAATTCCTGCCTGCACGCGAAGGGGACTATCAGCGTATCGACGAATCCGATCTGATCCTCGAGGGTTATATCGCATTCCTCGATCCGCCGAAAGAGACCACCGCGCCTGCGCTGAAAGCGTTAAAGGCCAGCGGCATCACCGTGAAAATCCTTACCGGCGACAGCGAGCTGGTGGCCGCCAAAGTGTGTCATGAAGTGGGGCTGGATGCGGGTGACGTCGTTGTGGGAAGTGATATTGAGCCCCTCTCCGATGATGCGCTGGCGACGCTTGCGCAGCGCACCACGCTGTTCGCCCGGCTGACACCCATGCACAAGGAGCGCATTGTCACCCTGCTGCGTCGCGAAGGGCATGTGGTGGGCTTTATGGGCGACGGCATTAACGATGCGCCCGCCCTGCGTGCGGCGGATATTGGTATCTCTGTAGACGGTGCGGTGGACATTGCCCGTGAAGCGGCGGATATCATTCTGCTGGAAAAGAGCCTGATGGTGCTGGAGGAGGGCGTTATCGAGGGACGTCGTACCTTCGCCAACATGCTGAAGTACATCAAGATGACCGCCAGTTCCAACTTCGGTAACGTTTTCAGCGTGCTGGTGGCGAGTGCGTTTCTGCCGTTCCTGCCGATGCTGCCGCTTCACCTGCTGATACAGAACCTGATGTACGATGTCTCTCAGGTCGCCATCCCGTTTGATAACGTGGACGACGAGCAGATCCAGAAGCCGCAGCGCTGGAACCCGTCCGATCTGGGGCGCTTTATGCTGTTCTTTGGCCCGATCAGCTCCATCTTCGACATTCTGACCTTCTGCCTGATGTGGTTTGTGTTCCATGCCAACACGCCGGAACACCAGACGCTGTTCCAGTCCGGCTGGTTCGTGGTAGGGCTGCTGTCGCAAACGCTGATTGTGCATATGATCCGTACGCGTCGCATCCCGTTCATCCAGAGCCGGGCCGCGTGGCCGCTGATTGTCATGACCGGTATCGTGATGGCGCTCGGCATTGCACTGCCGTTCTCGCCGCTGGCCAGTTACCTCCAGCTGCAGGCGCTGCCGCTGAGCTACTTCCCGTGGCTGGTGGCGATCCTCGCGGGCTACATGGTGCTGACGCAGATGGTCAAAGGCTTCTATAGCCGTCGGTATGGGTGGCAGTGATTTCTCCCCTCTCCCGGCACAGGAGAGGGGTACGTTTCCTCCCAAATTCAACAACCTGTGATCTCCGTCAGCGCATTCGCTTGACGACAAAATGAGCGCATGTTAACTGAATGTTTTGCCTTTATTTGGCCCGTCAGATAAGGAACATTCATGTTACGGTACAGTCTCTTAACCGCCGGGCTGATGCTCGGCGCGTCAGCGCTTGCCGCTCCGGCAGGCGACCTTCCCCTGATGCCCTGGCCTGCGAAGGTTGAACGTCCCGCGACGCAGGGCGCACTGGTACTCAACAACACCCTTTCCGTCAGCGTTACCGGAGACGACCTCGGCGACGCGGTCAACCGTCTGCGCCAGCGCATCGCCCTGCAAACCGGCTGGACGCTACAGCCGCAGGCCGTTAAACCGGACAAGCCCACTATCCGCATTGCCATTACCAAAAAAGTGAAGCCGCAGCCGCTGCCGGACAGCGATGAGCGCTATACGCTCACGGTCGATGCCAGTGGCGTGGATATCACCGCCAACACCCGTTTTGGCGCGCTGCGCGCCATGGAAACCCTGCTCCAGCTGATACAAAACGGGGCGGAAAACACCTCCCTGCCGTGGGTCACTATTGAGGATTCCCCCCGTTTCCCGTGGCGTGGGCTGCTGCTTGACTCGGCACGACACTTTATCCCGCTGCCGGATATCAAGCGGCAGATTGACGGTATGGCGGCGGCAAAACTCAACGTGTTGCACTGGCATTTGACCGACGATCAGGGCTGGCGCTTCAGCTCGACACGCTATCCAAAGCTCACGCAGCTCGCCAGCGACGGGCTGTTTTACACGCCGGAACAGATGCGCGACGTTGTGCGCTATGCCACCGAGCGCGGCATCCGCGTGGTGCCGGAGATCGACATGCCGGGCCACGCCTCGGCGATTGCCGTGGCCTACCCGGAACTGATGAGCGCCCCGGGACCGTATGTGATGGAACGCCACTGGGGCGTGCTGAAACCGGTCCTGGATCCGACAAAAGCGGCGACCTATCAGTTTGCGGAGGCGATGGTCAGTGAACTGGCGGCGATCTTCCCCGATCCGTATCTGCATATCGGCGGCGATGAGGTGGATGACACCCAGTGGAAAGCGAACGCCGCCATTCAGCAGTTTATGCGCGACAACACACTGGCAGACAGCCACGCCCTGCAGGCCTATTTCAATCGCAAGCTGGAAAATATCCTCGAAAAACACCACCGGCAGATGGTGGGCTGGGATGAAATTGCTCATCCTGATCTGCCAAAAAGCATCTTGATCCAGTCCTGGCAGGGCCAGGACGCGCTGGGGCAGGTGGCGCAAAATGGCTATAAAGGCATTCTCTCGACCGGCTTTTACCTCGATCAGCCCCAGTCCACCGCCTATCACTACCGCAATGAAATTATGCCGCAGGGGTTAAACGGCGAGGATGTGATTGGCGACACCGACAGCGCTCAAAGCTGGACATTCACCATGCCGCGTCTGAAAGGCAAGCCGGTGGAGGGGAGCTTCACCCTGGTGAAAGGGGATTCCGGCTGGCGTGGATTTATTGATTTCGCCGGGAAATCCCGTCGTGCGGTACAGGATATTGCGTGGCGCGACGACAATCAGGTGACGTTTACCGTCGATACCTGGATGGGCGAAACGCGCCCGGTGGTGTCGGTGGACAACGATAAGCTGAGCGGCTATTTCCTGGTGGGCAATGCCCGCTATCCCATTAGCGGCAAGCGGCTGGACGATATCCCCAAAGGCATCCCGCCGGTGGTACCGGACGCCGCTCATCAGGTGAACCTGCTCGGCGGGGAAGCCGCGCTGTGGGCGGAAAACGTGGTCGCACCGGTGCTGGATATCCGCCTGTGGCCGCGCACCTTTGCGGTGGCGGAGCGGTTATGGTCCGCGCAGGACGTTAACGATGTCGACAATATGTACACCCGCCTGCAGGCGATGGACAGCTGGTCGACGGTCTCGGTCGGGCTGCAGCAGCATACTCAGCAGCAGGTGCAGTTCACGCGTCTGGCGAATAACGCCGATACCCTTCCGCTGCAAATCCTCGCGCAGGCAATCGAGCCGGCGCAGTATTACACCCGTCAGCACCTTAAGTTCCAGGCCGGAAATTACCATCAGTTCGAACCGCTTAACCGGTTTGCTGATGCGCTCAACGCCGAAAGTGCCACGGTGCGCCAGATGAACAAATGGGCTGACCGCCTGGTCAGCGACGCGGAAGACACGGAAAGCGCCGACGCGCTGCGCCACGTCTTCAACCGCTGGCAAAGTAACACCAGCGATGCGCTGGCATTAAGTGAAAACAGCTACGCACTGAAGGCGATTAAACCGGTCATTCAGGAGGTGGATAAGCTGGCCTCGATTGGTCTGCGGCTGACGGATCTGGTGGCGCGTCAGGGGACGCTGGATGACAACGAAATTGCCTCTATTCAGGGCGAGCTGGATAACGCGGCGAAAATACAGGATGAAGTGGTGATTGCGGCGGTGTATCCGCTGGAAACGCTGCTACGGGCGACGCGGAATCAGTAGCAAAACGCCCGGTAGCGCGTTGCCTGCCGGGCGCAAAGGCAGCCTCGGCTGCCCCTGACTGAAACTTAGCGACGTACGGCGATCGCTTCGATTTCAATTTTCACGTCTTTAGGCAGACGCGCAACTTCCACACAGGAGCGTGCAGGGAAAGTGGCGTTGTGCTCAGTGAAGAACGCTTCGTACGTGGCGTTAACGGTCGCGAAATCGTTCAGATCTTTCACGAACACGGTGGTTTTCACGATATCGCCCACTTTCAGACCCGCAGACTCCACGATAGCCTGTACGTTTTCCAGCGACTGACGCGCCTGCGCCGCCACGTCTTCTGGCACTTCACCCGTTTTTGGGTTCACCGGGATCTGGCCAGAGGTAATAATCATGCTACCCAGATCAACGCCCTGAACGTATGGGCCGATAGCCGCTGGTGCATTTTCCGTCGCGAGTACTTTGGTCATGATTTCTCCAGAATAACAGCTGATTAAATGTTCCCGGCCATTATAGGGAGGCCGGGATCCTTTACCAACCTCAATTAGTTGGCCAGCACCACATAATGAGAAAACTCTTTTTCGCAGTATTTGCATTTGAGTGCGATGTCATCGGCACGTTTTTTCACTGCAAAACTGGACGAAACCGGCTCAGCATGACTGATGCAGTTGCTGTTCGGGCAGACCAGCACATTTTCAATGCGATCCGGCAGATTAGGACGGGATTTACCGACCACTTCGTACTCGTCGATGCGGTTCACGGTGGCATCCGGCGCGTACAGAGAGAGCTGGTTAACCTGCTCGTCGGTCAGGAAAGTGTTTTCAATCTTGATCAGGTCTTTGCGGCCCATTTCACCCGACGGCAGGTTCAGGCCGATGGTGATGCGCTGATCGGTTTCGGTCAGCTTGAACAGCGTCAGCAGCTTAAAGCCGATCTGGGCAGGGATGTGGTCAATCACGGTGCCACGTTTGATGGCTTCAACCTGGAGTTTGTTATCGTGTGTCATTGTCATTTCCCCTTACAGAGCCAATTCGCGATTCAGAACCAGTGCCAGTAACGCCTGGCGGGCGAAGATGCCGTTTCCGGCCTGCTGGAAGTACCAGGCGTGTGGCGTTTTATCCACGTCGGTGGTGATCTCATCGATACGCGGCAGCGGGTGCAGCACCTTCATATTCTCGCGTGCACCGTCGAGGTCGCTGGCGCGCAGCACAAACTGAGCCTTCACGTTGGCGTATTCAGACGGATCCAGACGCTCTTTTTGTACGCGGGTCATATACAGAATATCAACGTTGCCCATCACCTCTTCGATGCTGGCATGCAGACTCCACGGGATCCCTTTTTCGTCCAGCATGTCGAGGATGTACTGCGGCATCGCCAGCGCGTCCGGCGCGATGAAGAAGAAGTGGTTGCCGTTAAATTTCGCCAGCGCCTGGGTCAGCGAGTGAACGGTACGGCCATATTTCAGGTCACCCACCATGGCGATGTTCAGGTTTTCCAGACGGCCCTGCGTTTCCTGAATGGTGAACAGATCCAGCAGAGTCTGTGTCGGATGCTGGTTGGCCCCGTCTCCGGCGTTCAGCACCGGAATACCGCCGGAAAATTCGGTCGCCAGACGCGCCGCGCCTTCCTGCGGGTGGCGCATCACAATCGCGTCAACGTAAGTACTGATAACTGAAATGGTATCCGCCAGCGTTTCGCCTTTTTTACCCAGCGAGGTGTTGCTGCTGTCTGAAAACCCTACCACGCTCGCGCCGAGGCGGTGCATGGAGGTTTCGAAGGAGAGGCGGGTGCGGGTCGACGCTTCGAAGAAGCAGCTCGCAATCACCTTGTGCTTCAGCAGTTCCGGTTGCGGATTTGCCTTCAGTTTTGCCGCGGTTTCCAGAACCAGTTC
Organism: Enterobacter sp. V89_11; assembly: GCF_029967775.1. Taxonomy (NCBI): domain Bacteria; kingdom Pseudomonadati; phylum Pseudomonadota; class Gammaproteobacteria; order Enterobacterales; family Enterobacteriaceae; genus Enterobacter; species Enterobacter sp. V89_11. The sequence goes on from NZ_JASCAN010000024.1 coordinate 108,439, forward strand.
CAGCTCTTCGCGGCTGAGGTCGTTTATGGAAATGATGTGTTTTTGATAAAGCGGATTCATGTTTATCTCCTGACGCCGGGCAAAAAAAAGCCCCTCAAATGAGGGGCTCTGGGAATAGATTGTGCAACGGGAAGAAAAACGGCAGGCCAGCGTCTGATTTCAGACGCGGTAAGACGTTATGTCGTACACGCTTGACCATGCTTCCTCCCGGCAAATTGTCGGGCATTATACGCAGCTCGATTTTCGGATCAAGGGGTTTAATGCACACTTTACTCAATGCAAACGGTTCTTTATGAATATTAATTCGTTCTGAGTAAATAATTAATTTGTTTATGCACCAGCGCAGTACGCTTCACCACCCGTGGAGCGACCCAGACGATACTGCTTCCGGCAACCACACCTAAAATTTCCGGTAACTGGTGATAATCCAGAATTCGCGCCACCGCACGGCCATATCCGGCCACGGTATGAACAAGGATAAATTCGCTATTATGCTCCACGCTCACCACCATTTCGGAAACGGTACGCGCGGCATCGGGGGCAGGGCGCAACTGAGGATTCAACGAATAAATCTTTAGCCCTTTGGCATTTCGAATTTTTATGACACCGAGCAATTTCAGCAGACGCGAAACGGTCGACTGGCTGATGCTGTCAAACCCTCTCTCCTGCAAATCGCGGCGGATTTCTTCCTGGGAGAGATAACTCTTTTCGGCGATCAGCTGCTGGCACACCGTTAGCTGCAGTTGTTCTCTGGGAGAGCAGTCTTCGTAATCCATCATATTTCCCATATCAGTTCCCGACATAACCGGTGGCACCGCACCGGTCCGTAGGCCGGACAGGCGCAGTGCCAGCCGGCAAATTACAACAAGGCACCCAGGCTTAACGCCACCATAATCACCACCGTCAGGATCGCCAGCAGCGGCGCAACCCATTTCAGGTAACGCACGTAAGGCACACGGGCAATCGCCAGACCGCCCATCACAACCGCTGAGGTCGGCGTGACCAGGTTAACGATGCCGGAGGCCGACTGGTAAGCCGTAACCACCAGGTCGCGGTTGACGTTAGCGAAATCAGCAAGGGGTGCCATGATCGGCATCGTCAGAACGGCCAGGCCGGACGAAGAAGGCACAAGAAACGACAGCACGACCTCAAGCCAGTACATCACGTTGATAAACGCCACCGTGGACAACCCGCTGACCAGCCCTTCCGCGCTGTGCAAAATGGTGTGGGTAATCATGCCCTTATCCATAATGACTACGATACCGCGCGCAATGCCGATAATCAGCGCGACGCCCAGCAAATCTCGCGCGCCGTTGATAAACGTCGAGGTCAGCTCCTCTTCGCTCATGCGGGCAATCAGCCCGACGATAATGGCGCTGGCCAAAAATACCGCCGAGATCTCCGCCATCCACCAGCCCAGCACCGCTACGCCGTAGATCATCACCGCGAAGGCGAGGGCGAAGATCAGCAGAATGATTTTGCGCACCGGGGTAAATTCCAGCGACTGCTCGCCTTTATTGCCGAGGAAGTGGGCGAGGTTCTCTTCCTGCTTGTCTGCGACGATGGAGCATGACGGATCCAGCCGCACTTTACGGGCATAGCGCATTACCCATGCCACGCAAATGATCCAGCCGATCACCAGCAGCGCCACGCGCAGGGCGATACCGTTGGTGAACGGGATCCCGGCGGCGTTAGCGGCGATCACCGTAGCAAACGGGTTGATGGTGGAGCCGAGCGTGCCGATCCCGGCCCCGAGCAGCACGGTGGATGCAGCGACAACCGGATCGAAACGGGCGGCCAGCATCACCGGGACCAGCAGGGTATAAAAGGGCAGGGACTCTTCGGCCATGCCGTAAATGGTGCCGCCAGCCGCGAACAGCGCCATCAGGATCGGGATCATCCATTCTTCACGTCCGCGAAGGCGGGTGGTTACGCGTTCGATCCCGGCGTCGATCGCCCCGGTTTTGGTGACGATCCCGAGAAATCCCCCGATGATCAGGATAAACAGCGCGACGTCGATCGCCCCGGCCTGGCCGGAAACGGGATCGTACAGCCCGGCAATGGGGGCCATCAGTACGGAAACCAGCCCCTGCGGATGCGCCGCCACGTGCGCGTACGTTCCGGCAATCGGCACTTCTTTACCGAGGGTTTCATTCATTGCCATCTGATACTGACCGGCAGGCACGACCCAGCTCAGTGCCGCCACAACGGCAATCAGAAAAAAGAGAATGGTGTAAGCGGAGGGAAACTTGAACTTGCCCATGATGTTCTCCTGTACCCGGCGCACCCCGTGGCGCGCCGGGCGGTGATTAGTCGCCGAGTGTCGCCACCATGACCGCTTTAATGGTGTGCATGCGGTTCTCTGCTTCGTCAAAGACGATTGAGTTCGGTGATTCGAAGACCTCTTCCGTCACCTCCAGTCCTTTCAGGCCGTAGGCCATCTCGATTTCACGGCCGACTTTGGTGTGTTCGTTGTGGAACGCCGGCAGGCAGTGCATGAACTTGACGTTCGGGTTGCCGGTGGCTTTCATCACCTGGGCGTTAATCTGGTAAGGCTTCATCAGGCTGACGCGCTCGGCCCAGGCCTCTTTCGGCTCGCCCATCGAGACCCACACGTCGGTGTAGAGGAAATCGGCACCGTGTACGCCTTCCTCCACGTCGTCGGTGAGCGTGATGCGTGCGCCGGTCTCTTTGGCGATGGCGCGGCACTGCTCAACCAGCCCGGCTTCCGGCCAGAACGATTTCGGTGCGACGAGGCGGATATCCATCCCCATTTTGGCGGCACCGACCATCAGGGAGTTGCCCATGTTGTTCCGCGCGTCGCCAAGGTAGGCAAAGCTCAGATCCGGCAGGGTTTTGCCCGGAGCATGCTCCAGCATGGTCATCAGGTCGGCGAGGATCTGCGTGGGGTGAAACTCGTCGGTAAGGCCGTTCCACACCGGCACGCCCGCATACTCGCCCAGCTCTTCCACGATGGCCTGGCCGTAGCCGCGATACTCGATGCCGTCGTACATCCGCCCCAGCACGCGGGCGGTGTCTTTCATCGACTCCTTGTGGCCAATCTGCGAGCCGCTTGGGCCGAGGTAGGTCACCTGTGCGCCCTGGTCAAAGGCTCCGACTTCAAAGGCGCAGCGGGTGCGCGTGGACGTTTTTTCAAAAATCAGGGCGATGTTTTTCCCGACCAGGGTTTGTTTTTCACGTCCGGCTTTTTTGGCGGCTTTGAGTTCGATGGCCAGGTCGATCAGGTACTGGATTTCTGCCGGGGTGTAGTCCAGCAGTTTGAGGAAATTACGGTTTTTCAGATTGATGGTCATTGGGTCGTCCCTTTTAAAATGGTGTTGTCTGGTGCCCTCACCCCGACCCTCGCCCACAGGGAGAGAGGGAAGGTGAGGGGAAAATACGGTTCAGTGGCGAATCAACGTGCCTTTCTCGCCCGCCAGAATGTCTGCCCCGTCGGCCAGCGCGCCGATCCCGGCGATGCCGTTGCAGGCCTCGACAAACTCGCGGCAGGCGGCCACTTTTGGCCCCATCGAACCGGCGTCAAACTGCATGCCCCTGAGCAGTTCCGGCGTGACCTGTGCCAGCGGACGCTGGGTTGGTTTGCCCCAGTCGAGGTACACCGCGTCGGCATCGGTCAGGATCAGCAGGGCATCGGCTTCAATCTGGCGCGCCAGCAGGGCGGCAGAGAGGTCTTTGTCGATCACCGCTTCAATGCCGTGATACCCATTGGCGTTTTCCACCACCGGCACGCCGCCGCCGCCGTTGCAGATCACCAGGTGATCGCGCTGTATCAGTGCCGTGATGGCGTCGCTCTCAACGATGCGTTTCGGCTGTGGAGAGGGAACCACCCGGCGGAAATAGCTGCCGTCGGCCTTGAACACCCAGCCTTTCTCCGCCTGCAGCGTTTTTGCCTGGGCTTCGCTGTAGACCGGGCCGATGTATTTGGTCGGGTTGGTAAACGCCGGATCGGAGGCGTCCACTTCCACCTGGGTGAGCAGGACGCTCACCTCACGCTGGGGCAGGTTGTTTTTCAGCGCCTGCTGGAGCATGTAGCCGATCATTCCCTGACTTTCGGCGCCGAGGATGTCCAGCGGGTAGGGGGTGACTTTGTCGTACGCGCTGTTTTGCAGCGCCAGCAGCCCAACCTGTGGCCCGTTGCCGTGAACCAGTACCACGCGCCACTGTTCCGTCAGCCCGGCGATAGTGCGGGCCGCTAGCTCGATGTTCTGGCGCTGGATCTCCGCTTCCAGCGGCTCGCCGCGTTTCAGCAATGCGTTACCGCCAAGCGCCACAACCAGAGTGGGTTTTCGTTCCATGATGGCTCCTTTAAATTCCGTCGCGTTCCAGTGGGCAGCTCATGCAGCGCGCGCCGCCGCGGCCGCGTCCCAGTTCGTCACCCGGGATAGGCAGCACGGTGATACCCGCTTTGTCATATTTCTCGTTGGTCCAGACGTTACGCTCGTAGCCAATCACCACGCCCGGGCGGATGGTCAGCACGTTATTCGCGTCATTCCACTGTTCGCGTTCGGCTTCAAAGGCGTCGCCGCCGGTGGTGATCAGGCGTACCTGATTAATGCCGAGCGCTTTTTCAATGGCGTGTAGCAGATCCGTTTCCTGGGTGCGCAGCAGGCCACCGCGGCCGTCCGGGGTGAGCGTCCAGCACTGAGCGTCTTTGCGCACCACTTCCGGGTAGACGGAGAAAGTGTCCACGTCGATGTGGGTCATGACGGTATCGAGGTGCATACAGGAGCGGTGTTTTGGCAGTTCCACAGCGATGACGCGCTCGGCCTGGCGGTGTTTGAACAGGCTATTGGCGAGGAACTCAACGCCCTGCGGCGTGGTGCGTTCAGACATGCCGATTAACACTGCGCCGCGGCCAATGACTAATACGTCGCCGCCCTCTAACGTGGCGTGGTCGTAATTAATGTTTTCATCGCCGAAATACTTAATAAAATCGCCATCGGCAAATGCAGGGTGCCAGCGATATATGGCCCGGAGATTATTGGTTTCACGCTGGCGGGCCGCTTTGGCCATCGGGTTAATTGACACGCCGTTATAAATCCAGCACGAGGTATCGCGGGTAAATAAATGGTTAGGCAGTGGCTTCATAATAAAATCATTTGCCGTGTGGGTATCCACCACCATATTTTTAAAGGCAGCCGGAATTTCACCGTAGGTTAATCCGCCGCTTAATCTGCGTGCCAGTTCGCGGTGTGGCATATCTGCCAGCCAGCCGCGCACGTCGCCGGCAAAGGTTGGCCCGAGGCGATAGTCAGAGATTTGCGTCTCCAGCAGCCAGGTTTTGGCCTCTGCAATATCAAGGGTTTGCGTGAGAAGGTCGGTCAACAGCAGGACTTCCACACCCTGTTCGCGCAGGGTGTTAGCGAAGATGTCATGCTCCTCACCCGCCCGCTCAACCGAGAGCACATCATCGAATAGCAGCTCCTGGCAGTTCGATGGCGTTAAACGTTTCAGACTTAAATTTGGGCGGTGCAGCATAACGCTACGCAATTGACCAATTTCAGAACCGACGTAATGCTTTTCCATAATTATTCCTTTAACTGTTTTTCAGAATAAAAAGGGCATGCGCCATGTGATGTGTTTATTTACATGGCGGCTAAGCTCAATTGATTTCGAGATTTATAGTAGGCGCTTAAATAATGAATATTGTGACGTCGCTCACGTGAGAATAGCTATTAAGGAGTTTGTTTTCATTTGCATGATTCGTATCAGATAATGATTAATTTGATTATATTTGCGGGTGAATAGCTAAGCAGGATCCGTTGGCATTATTTGGAGTTGTTATTATTTTGTAGAATTTAATGTTTTGACATATTTAGTTATGCTATTGATTTTAATGATAATTAAACGGCGCGCAGAATGACTATGCACTATTATCCATTAACTATTTTCGACTTAAGAAAAATCAATAAATAATTATGGGATTTAATAGCAAATTACCAAAATGATAAAGTGTGAAGTCACAGAGAGTTTTGCTATGAAGCGTATACGATCAGTAAGTTAGCATCACGGCCTGAAAGCGGAGGGCTGAGGTTATGCATAAAGACTGCATAAATGCCTGTGAGCGATTAACAGTGAAGTAACACATTTCCCGATAAACATGCGCTCGCGCAAAACTCATCGAAAAAGCGGTGGTAGGACAGTCTGAATTCTCGTATAAAAGATTAAAATGAAACGCTGTTTTATATTGAGGGTTTATTTATGATCGCTGGCAACATCCATCATCTGCAGTCCTGGCTACCTGAAGAACTGCGTCAGGCTATCGAGTACGTCAAGGCGCACGTTACCGATGCTACCCCCTGCGGCAAACACGACATCGACGGCAACAGCCTGTTTTATCTGGTGTCTGAAGATATGACCCAGCCGTTTGCCGAGCGCCGCGCTGAGTATCACGCCCGCTATCTGGATATTCAGATAATCATGAAAGGCCAGGAGGGGATGACCTTCAGTACCCTGCCGCACGGTACGCCGGACACCGACTGGCTGGCGGATAAAGACATCGCGTTTTTGCCCGAGGGCGGGCAGGAGAAAACGGTGGTGTTAAGTGAAGGTGATTTTGTGGTGTTCTATCCGGGTGAAGTGCATAAGCCGCTGTGCGCGGTGGGCGCGCCTGCGAAGGTGCGTAAAGTGGTAGTGAAAATGCTGGTGGGGTAAGCCCTGTTAGCGTAAGAGAAGGGTGAAATGTTCCCTCTCCCGGTGGGAGAGGGTGAAAGCATCAGGCCGCAGCCCGTCATTATGTGATCCAGCTTATATTTTCCGCACTCCCTCCTCGCCTCCCATTTACCTGCGCTTTTTCTGCGTCATAGTATGATCGTTAAATTAATGAACGCTGTTCTATAATGTAGAACAAGATAATTCAGCAAGGAGATCTCATGCCGCAGACCGCGTTGTTCACGGGAATCATTCCCCCTGTCTCCACCATCTTTACCGCCGATGGACAGCTTGATAAACACGGCACTGCCGCGTTGATCGACGACCTGATCGCCGCAGGCGTCGATGGCCTGTTCTTTTTGGGCAGCGGCGGCGAGTTCTCCCAGCTAAACGCCGAAGAGCGTAAAACCATTGCCCGGTTTGCTATCGATCATGTCGATCGCCGGGTGCCGGTGCTGATCGGCACCGGTGGCACCAACGCCCGGGAAACCCTTGAACTGAGCCAGCATGCGCAGCAGGCCGGCGCCGACGGGATCGTGGTGATCAACCCGTACTACTGGAAAGTGTCTGAATCGAATCTGATCCGCTATTTCGAACAGGTGGCAGACAGCGTCACGCTGCCGGTAATGCTGTATAACTTCCCGGCGCTGACCGGGCAGGATCTGACTCCGGCGCTGGTCAAAACCCTGGCCGACTCGCGGAGCAATATTGTCGGCATCAAAGACACGATCGATTCCGTCGCCCATCTGCGCAGCATGATCCACAACGTCAAATCTGCCCATCCGCACTTCACGGTGCTGTGCGGCTATGACGATCATCTGTTTAATACGCTGCTGCTGGGGGGCGATGGCGCGATCTCGGCCAGCGGTAACTTTGCTCCGCAGGTGTCGGTGAATCTGCTGAAGGCCTGGCGTGACCAGGAGGTGGCGAAGGCGGCCGAATACCACCAGATCCTGCTGCAAATACCGCAGATGTATCAGCTCGATACGCCGTTTGTGAACGTCATTAAAGAGGCGATTGTGCTGTGCGGCCGCCCGATCTCCACATACGTGCTGCCGCCCGCGTCGCCACTGGATGAACCGCGTAAGGCGCAGCTGAAAACCCTGTTGCAACAGCTCAAGCTCTGCTGAGCCGGAAGATGACGATGACCATTGAGAAAATTTTCACCCCACAGGACGATGCGTTTTATGCCGTCATCACCCATGCGGCCGGGCCGCAGGGGGCGCTGCCGCTGACGCCGCAAATGCTGATGGAATCCCCCAGCGGTAACCTGTTTGGCATGACGCAAAACGCCGGTATGGGCTGGGACGCCAACAAGCTGACCGGCAAAGAGGTGCTGATTATCGGTACGCAGGGCGGCATTCGCGCCGGGGACGGACGACCTGTTGCGCTGGGCTACCACACCGGGCACTGGGAGATTGGCATGCAGATGCAGGCGGCGGCGAAGGAGATCACCCGTAATGGTGGGATCCCGTTTGCGGCCTTCGTCAGCGATCCGTGCGACGGACGCTCTCAGGGCACCCACGGCATGTTCGACTCCCTGCCGTACCGTAATGACGCGGCGATCGTGTTTCGTCGTCTGATCCGCTCCCTGCCGACGCGGCGCGCGGTGATCGGCGTGGCAACCTGCGATAAAGGGCTGCCCGCGACCATGATTGCGCTGGCCTCCATGCATGATCTGCCGACCATTCTGGTGCCGGGTGGGGCGACGCTGCCGCCTACCGTGGGGGAAGATGCCGGAAAAGTGCAGACCATTGGTGCGCGTTTCGCTAACCATGAGCTGTCGCTGCAGGAAGCCGCCGAGCTGGGGTGCCGCGCCTGCGCATCACCCGGCGGCGGCTGTCAGTTTCTCGGCACCGCGGGAACGTCACAGGTGGTGGCCGAAGCGCTGGGTCTGGCGCTGCCGCACTCCGCGCTCGCCCCGTCCGGGCAGGCCGTGTGGCTGGAGATTGCCCGTCAGTCTGCGCGGGCGGTGAGCGAGCTGGATAACCGTGGGATCACGACCCGCGATATCCTGACCGACAAAGCCATTGAAAACGCCATGGTGCTTCACGCGGCGTTTGGCGGCTCCACCAACCTGCTGCTGCACATCCCGGCGATTGCCCATGCGGCGGGCTGCACCATTCCGGATGTGGCGCACTGGACGCGCATCAACCGTAAGGTTCCGCGTCTGGTGAGCGTGCTGCCAAACGGCCCGGACTACCACCCGACTGTGCGTGCTTTCCTGGCGGGCGGCGTGCCGGAGGTGATGCTCCATCTGCGCAAGCTGGGGCTGCTGCATGAAGATGCCATGACCGTTACCGGCCAGACGGTCGGGGATAACCTCGACTGGTGGGAAAACTCAGCGCGTCGGGCGCGTTTTCGTCAGTGCCTGCGCGAGCAGGATGGCGTCGATCCGGATGACGTGATCCTGCCGCCTGAGCGCGCCCACGCGAAAGGCCTGACCTCGACGGTCTGCTTCCCGACCGGCAATATCGCGCCCGAAGGGTCGGTGATCAAAGCCACGGCCATCGACCCGTCTGTTGTGGATGACGATGGCGTTTACCGCCATACCGGCCGGGTGCGGGTGTTTGTCTCTGAAGCGCAGGCCATCAAGGCCATTAAGCAGGAAGCGATCCAGCAGGGCGATATTATGGTGGTGATTGGCGGAGGCCCGTCCGGCACCGGCATGGAAGAGACCTACCAGCTGACCTCCGCACTGAAACATATCTCGTGGGGCAAGACGGTCTCGCTGATCACCGATGCGCGCTTCTCGGGGGTATCAACCGGGGCGTGCTTCGGCCATGTGTCGCCGGAAGCGCTGGCAGGTGGCCCCATCGGCAAGCTGCGCGACAACGATATCATTGAGATCAGCGTCGACCGCCTGTCCTTAACGGGCAGCGTTAACTTTATCGGCACGGCGGAACAGCCGCTGACGCCGGAAGAGGGGGCGCGCGTGCTGGCGTCGCGTCCGGTGCATCCTGACCTGCACGCCCATGCATTTTTACCGGACGATACCCGCCTGTGGGCGGCTCTGCAGTCGGTGAGCGGCGGCACCTGGAAAGGGTGTATCTATGACACCGATAAAATCATCGAGGTAATTAACGCCGGTAAAAAAGCGCTCGGCCTTTAATTATATTTCTGGCTCTTGTCGTCTACGGAAAATATTCCGTGGACGGCTTTTGCATGTCTGTTTTTTATTATTTCGAAAATAATGTAATTGCATGAAAAACAAAGTCTTTAAATGATATCAGGATGTCGAGTGGCGTCACAAAAGCAAAATATCATAATTCAGAAATAAGATATGACCATTGTCGGTTAATTGAACACTTAATTACACTCTATTAACACGATGTTGTGAATTCAGCACACGAAATAAGGGTGTATTCCTGATGATGCACCGGGCATTTATTTGCCTGAATCAGGACCCTGGCGTTTGCACTGTTCCACGTACTGCCGTTGGGGGTAATGATGCAATTAACCATGAAAGATAAAATTGGCTACGGGCTGGGTGACACCGCCTGCGGCTTTGTCTGGCAGGCCACCATGTTCCTGCTGGCCTATTTCTATACCGACGTGTTTGGCCTGTCGGCGGGCATTATGGGGACGCTGTTTTTAGTTTCCCGCGTGCTGGATGCCGTCACCGATCCGCTGATGGGGCTGCTGGTTGACCGCACCCGCACGCGTCACGGCCAGTTCCGTCCGTTCCTGCTGTGGGGCGCGATCCCGTTTGGGATTGTCTGCGTGTTGACCTTCTACACGCCGGACTTCTCCGCGCAGGGTAAAATCATCTACGCCTGCATAACCTACATTCTGCTGACCCTGGTCTACACCTTCGTTAACGTCCCTTACTGCGCCATGCCGGGCGTCATCACCGCTGACCCGAAAGAGCGCCACGCGCTGCAGTCCTGGCGCTTTTTCCTCGCGGCGGCGGGTTCGCTGGCCATCAGTGGCATTGCCCTGCCGCTGGTGAGCATCATTGGTAAAGGCGATGAGCAGGTCGGCTATTTCGGCGCCATGTGCGTGCTGGGGCTGAGCGGCGTGGTGCTGCTCTACGTCTGCTTCTTCACCACCAAAGAGCGCTACACCTTTGAGGTGCAGCCGGGCTCGTCGGTGTCGAAAGACCTCAAGCTTCTTTTCGGCAATACCCAGTGGCGCATTATGTGTGCGTTCAAGATGATGGCGACCTGCTCCAACGTGGTCCGCGGCGGGGCGACGCTCTACTTCGTGAAGTACGTCATGGATCACCCGGAGATGGCGACGCAGTTTCTGCTTTACGGCAGTCTCGCCACCATGTTTGGTTCGCTCTGCTCATCCCGCCTGCTGGGGCGCTTTGACCGGGTGACCGCCTTCAAGTGGATAATCGTGGCCTACTCCCTGATCAGCCTGCTGATTTTCTTCATCCCGGCCGAACATATCGCCCTGATTTTCGCCCTTAACATTCTGTTCCTGTTCGTCTTTAACACCACCACGCCTCTGCAGTGGCTGATGGCCTCTGACGTGGTGGATTACGAGGAGAGCCGCAGCGGTCGCCGCCTCGACGGGCTGGTGTTCTCCACCTATCTGTTCAGCCTGAAGATCGGTCTGGCGATTGGCGGTGCGGTGGTGGGTTGGATCCTGGCGTATGTGAACTACTCCGCCAGCAGCAGCGTGCAGCCGGTCGAAGTGCTGACCACCATTAAAATTCTGTTCTGCGTGGTGCCGGTGGTGCTCTATGTGGGCATGTTCATCATGCTGTCGTTCTACAAACTCACCGACGCCCGCGTGGCGGCCATCAGTCAGCAGCTGATTAAGCACCGTGCAACGCAGGGTGACGCCGTGCCCGACGCTGCGACAGCCGCATCCCATTAACAGGAGGCAACATGACAACGATAACAAACCCGATCCTCACCGGCTTCAACCCGGATCCGTCCCTGTGCCGTCAGGGGGAGGATTACTACATCGCCACCTCGACGTTTGAATGGTTTCCGGGCGTGCGCATCTACCACTCCCGCGACATGAAGAACTGGTCGCTGGTCAGCACGCCGCTGGACAGGGTGTCGATGCTGGACATGAAGGGCAACCCGGACTCCGGCGGCATCTGGGCACCGTGTCTGAGCTACGCCGATGGCCAATTCTGGCTGCTGTACACCGACGTGAAAATTGTCGATTCGCCGTGGAAAAATGGCCGTAACTTCCTCGTCACTGCGCCCTCCATCGAGGGGCCGTGGAGCGAACCGATCCCGATGGGCAACGGAGGGTTTGACCCGTCGCTGTTCCACGACGACGATGGCCGCAAATACTACCTCTACCGGCCGTGGGGGCCGCGCCATCACAGTAACCCGCATAACACCATCGTGATGCAGGAGTTTGACCCGCAGACCGGCACCCTTTCGCCCGAGCGCAAAACCCTGTTTACCGGCACGCCGCTCTGCTACACCGAAGGGGCGCACCTTTATCGTAAAGAGGGCTGGTACTACCTGATGGTCGCCGAAGGCGGCACCAGCTATGAACACGCGGTGGTGGTGCTGCGCTCAAAAACGCTCGACGGGCCGTACGAACTGCATCCGGACGTGACGATGATGACCAGCTGGCATCTGCCGGAGAACCCGCTGCAGAAGAGCGGCCACGGCTCGCTGCTGCAGACCCACACCGGGGAGTGGTATATGGCCTACCTCACCAGCCGACCGCTGCGCCTGCCGGGCATACCGCTGCTGGCCTCGGGCGGGCGCGGCTACTGCCCGCTGGGACGCGAGACCGGCATTGCGCGCATCGAATGGCGCGACGGCTGGCCGTACGTTGACTGCGGCAAACACGCGCAACTGACCGTCCCCGGCCCGCAGATAGCGGAGCAGCCCGCCGCCTCCCGGGACAGCTGGCGGGAGGATTTCGACGGCAGCACGCTTGACCCGGAGCTGCAGACCCTGCGCATTCCGTTCGACGACAGCCTCGGCTCGCTGAGCGTGCGCCCGGGGTATTTGCGGCTTTACGGCAACGACTCGCTCAACTCGACCTTTACCCAGTCGACCGTGGCACGCCGCTGGCAACACTTCGCCTTCCGGGCAGAGACGCGCATGCAGTTCTCGCCGGTTCACTTCCAGCAGAGCGCCGGGCTGACCTGCTACTACAACAGTAAAAACTGGAGCTACTGCTTTGTGGACTATGAGGAAGGGCAGGGCAGAACGATCAAAGTGATCCAGCTTGACCACAACGTGCCGTCGTGGCCGCTGCATGAACAGCCGATCCCGGTACCGGACAGCGCAGAGAGCATCTGGTTACGGGTTGACGTCGACACCCTGGTTTACCGCTACAGCTACTCGTTTGACGGTGACACGTGGCACACCGTGCCGGTGACGTATGAAGCGTGGAAACTGTCGGATGACTACATCGGTGGGCGCGGCTTCTTTACCGGCGCGTTTGTCGGCCTGCACTGCGAAGACATCAGCGGTGACGGCTGCCACGCTGACTTTGATTACTTCACCTACGAACCGCTCGCGAAATAGCGGCTCAGGCCGGGTAACCCAGCGCGCGTGAGAGCTGGAGCCCGGCCTGCTGAAGCTGCTCGCGGAAGCTGGCCAGTTCGGCGTCATCCACCCGTGACGTCAGCGTCGAGAGACTCAGGGCGGCAATCACGCGGGATTCATGGTTCCACACCGGTACCGCCACGCAGCGCACGCCCTGCTCGTTCTCTTCGCGGTCGAAGGCGTAACCCTGCTCGCGGGTCTTGGCGAGGGCCTCCAGCAACGCGTCGCGGGAGGCAAGGGTGGAAGGGGTATAGGTGGTGTACTGATAGCCCTCAAGCAGGGCGTTCAGCTCGGCCTCGCCAAGCCAGGCAATCAACACCTTGCCGATGGCGGTGGCGTGAACCGGCAGCCGACGACCAATGCGTGAATAGGCGATAGCCGCCAGCTTGCCTTCAATCTTCTCGATATAAACGCCTTCACGACCGTCCAGGATCCCCAGATGGGTGGTCTGCCCGGTACGCTGCGATAGCTCCGTCAGCCAGCCTTTCGCCTTCTGGCGAATATCGATTGAGCCCACCACAAAATGGCCGCGCTCCACCAGCTTCATGCCGAGGCGATATTTACCGTTTTCCGGGTTCTGATCGATATAGCCGTGAAGCTGCAGGGTTTTCAGCAGCGAATGGAGGGTACTTTTGCTCAGCCCCATCAGTTTGCTGATGTCGGTGATCTTAAGCTCGGTGGCCTGCTCGTTAAACAGGTCGAGGATCTGCAACGCACGTTCAACAGACTGAATAATCGGCATAATGCTGGTATGTCCACGCAGGAATTAAGGCGAAAACGTACCTTTTTCAGGCGAAAAAATCAATGAAGTGGCGCCGGTTTACGCCCTCTCCCGGTGGAAGAGGGCCGGGGGGAGGGCACCAGACCGCAGAGGATCACTCCCCAAGCGTCGCCACCATCACCGCCTTAATGGTATGCATCCGGTTTTCCGCCTGGTCAAACACAATGCTCGCCGCCGATTCAAACACCTCGTCCGTCACTTCCATTCCGCCGTGCAGATCGAACTCTTTCGCCATCTGCTTACCCAGCGTGGTCTGGTCGTCATGGAATGCCGGCAGACAGTGCAGGAACTTCACGTCCGGGTTACCGGTCAGCGCCATCATCTGCGCGTTCACCTGATACCCGCGCAGCAGGGCAATCCGCTCGGCCCACTTCTCTTTGGCCTCGCCCATCGACACCCACACATCGGTATAGATGAAGTCCGCCCCTTTCACGCCGGCCGCTACCTCTTCCGTCAGGGTGATCTTCCCGCCATTCTTCTCCGCCAGCGCGCTGCACTCCGCCACCAGGCGCTCTTCCGGCCAGCAGGCTTTGGGTGCCACCAGACGCAGATCCAGCCCGGTTAACGCTGCCGCTTCCAGCATCGAGTTACCCATGTTGTTACGCGCATCGCCCGCATAAACCAGCGTCATCTCGTTAAACGCTTTACCCGGCAGGTGCTCCTGCATGGTCAGCAGGTCCGCCAGCAGCTGCGTCGGATGGAATTCATTGGTCAGCCCGTTCCACACCGGCACGCCCGCATACTGCGCCAGCGTTTCGACCACGTCCTGACCGTGACCGCGATACTGAATGCCATCGTACATCCGCCCGAGTACCCGCGCGGTGTCCTTAATTGATTCTTTATGCCCAATCTGGCTGCCGCTCGGCCCTAAATACGTGACGCGCGCGCCCTGGTCAAATGCGGCAACTTCGAAAGAGCATCGTGTACGGGTTGAGTCTTTTTCGAAGATGAGCGCGATGTTTTTGCCAGTAAGTTTTTGTACTTCCTTACCCTTTTTTTTATCGGCTTTAAGCTGAGCGGCAAGGGTCAGCAGGGAATTGAGCTGTGCAGGGGTAAAATCGAGCAATTTCAGAAAGTGTTTCTTGTACAGATCAGACATTTTATCCTCACATGGCAAACGCCACTTATTGAATTAAAATTCACTTTATATGTGTAATTATTCATTTGCAACCCCGTTTCACAAATCTTTCCAACAAAGGTGGAGGCAAACCCGTCCGTGTGTGAAAATAGAAGTATCTGCCGCACTTTAAAGAGGAATGAGCCATGGCAAACCCGGAACACCTGGAAGAGCAACGCGAAGAGACGCGCCTGATTATCGAAGAACTGCTGGAAGACGGTAGCGATCCGGACGCGCTGTACACCATCGAGCACCATTTCTCTGCTGACGATTTCGACGCGCTGGAAAAACTGGCGGTAGAAGCTTTCAAACTGGGTTACGAAGTGACCGAGCCGGAAGAGCTGGAAGTGGAAGAGGGCGACACCGTCATCTGCTGCGATATTCTGAGCGAAGGCGCGCTGAAAGCAGAACTGATCGACGCTCAGGTCGAACAGCTGATGAACCTGGCCGAGAAGCTCGAAGTGGAATACGACGGCTGGGGAACCTACTTCGAAGATCCGAACGGTGAAGACGGCGAAGAAGGCGACGACGAAGATTTCATCGACGAAGACGACGACGGCGTGCGTCACTAAGCGTTTCAGGCGGTGGCGCGTGCCACCGCTTTTTCAAGGCAGAACCATGGATTACCCGCAGATACTCGCCCCCGTTCTTACCTTCCTCCAGTGCCCAACCCCGACAGCATGGATTGATCACGCCCGCGACCCGGCGAACCTGCCGCTGCTGCTCACCGACCACATGGTGTGCGAGCTCAAGGCCGCTCAGACCGCGCTGCTGCTGGTGCGTAAATACGTCGCCGATGAAAGCGGTGCCGACGCGCTGCTCGACTGGCTCAAACCCTACGAAGCGTTCACCTTCCGCGAAGGCCCGGAACCGGATTTTGTGGCCCTGCACAAGCAGATTGGCAAAAGCGTCATGCCCAAAACCGACGACCCGTGGGGCCAGGCGCTTATCGACAGCATGGTGCTGCTGATTAAAGAAGAGCTGCACCACTTCTGGCAGGTGCGCGAGGCGATGCTGGCGCGCGACATTCCGTACGTCAAAATCACCGCCAGCCGCTACGCCAAAGGGATGCTGAAAGCGGTGCGCACGCATGAACCGCTGACGCTTATCGACAAACTCATCTGCGGTGCCTACATCGAAGCCCGCTCCTGCGAGCGTTTCGCCGCGCTGGCCCCGTTCCTCGACGACGACCTGCAGAAGTTCTATCTCTCGCTGCTGCGCTCGGAAGCGCGCCACTATCAGGACTACCTGACGCTTGCCCAACAGGTGAGCGACGACGATATCTCACCGCGCATACAGCTTTTTGGCGAAATTGAAGCCACACTTATCTCGACACCGGACAACGAGTTTCGCTTTCACAGCGGCGTGCCGGTGTAAACCGGCATAGCAAAAAGAAAAGGATGCGAGATGAATAAAACGTGGATCCGTATAGTCGTGGTGACTCTCCTGGCCGCCGTCGTGGCGTTCTGGGTCTACTTCGACAAACAACGCCAGCACACCCCCGAACAGCAGCTAGATACCACCCTCAACGCAATGCCCGCCTGGCAGGTGATTAAAGAGCAGGAGCCTGTGCTTCATCAGCGCATTCTTGACCAGATGGCGGCCCTGCAAAAAGCCGGCGAGCCGGAGCAGAAGATTATCGACACCATCCAGCCGCAGATCCTGCATCTGCAGATGTCGCGCCTGCAAAACGCGCCGGACGCTAACGTGGTGAACTATATGACGATCAACATGGAGCAGACCGCCGCCATCCAGAAGGTGAGCGACGACGCCTGTTTCCGCTTCCTCTACCCTGCGGTAAAAGGGGGCGTCAACCCGATGCGCATGCTGGATAAAGACCTGATGACGCGGCGCATGCAGGCCGACGCCGACATGATGCGCGCGGCCTACGGCAAAAACCGCCACACCGTAACTCCGGAAGAACGCGACGCCGCGGTGACGGATGTCCGCCCGATTATGAAAACGCTGGCCGACAAGTACGGCGAGGACATCCAGCTGCTGCAGATGCCGGAGAAGGCGGTGGGCAAAGAGAAGCTCTCCTGCGACATGGTGCAGGAGATGTGGGCGAAGGTGCTGGCGCTGCCAGAGCAGAAGGCGGCAGGCGTGATTCGGCTGGCGGTTTCCGAGGTAGAATGACAGGGCGCTGGTTTTTTGGGCACTTAGCGTAGGTTTAGCGCGTCGCCGCTTGCATGGCGGCGCGCGACAGGTATAATCCACAACGTTTCCGCATCCCCTTCAGTGCCGAAGTGGCGAAATCGGTAGACGCAGTTGATTCAAAATCAACCGTAGAAATACGTGCCGGTTCGAGTCCGGCCTTCGGCACCAAAAGATGCAAATCAAAGTCGCTTAAGGGCGGCTTTTTTTGCGTCTGAAATCCGGTATCCGCAAGGCTTTCCACGCATTTTCACTCAACCTAAGTCAACCTGATTCAATCTACATCAAATTATTGATGCGGGTACAACTGCGGGTATATATTTAGATTGATACAATACAACTTTACTATGTTAAATGGGCATTTAAAAGAGTAATAATCAATGTGTTAGGATAATATAATGAACAACTACTCAGATGTAACACGTTTATACACTATGGAAGGTGCAACGCATATTTATTCAAGTGAGCCTGCCTTACTGACCACGGCTGATCTTTACCAAGTCAATCGCAATCCTGCCTATCTGAAGGCATTAGAAGGCTGTAATATTTATCTTATTACTTGTCGTGAGCGGATATTTATTAAGCCAGAAAAATTTTTACTGAATGGTAGGACTGTTATTGGTTCATTTCTTGTTAAAAGAGTGGCTGGCTTTGTTGAGGTACCGTTTGAATATTACATCTCTAAAGAAATTGTGCCGGAAGAATACCAAATCATCGATATTGCTGTTGATTTAAACGGAACTAAACTTGTTATAATAACTGAAAATATAAAACAGATTGTATCTGTTAGTAATCTGATTGCAGAGGCCCGTTCAAAATTACTTCCCACTGATACTGATCTAAGAGTTATGTATGTTGGTCAAGGTATTGGGCGAAAAGGGACGCGTACTGCTGTTGACAGATTGCGAGCTCATTCAACTTTACAACGTATTCTTGCAGAAATGAGTACTCATTTTCCATCATTCGAAGTATTACTGCTACTTTATCGGTTTGAGCATGGACGAACCATTATAAGCAATGGTGGCAATATGAATGTAGAACCGCTTTCTTCAACAACAGAAGATTCGCTCCATTTCAACAGACTAAGTAATGTGAAATTGACTCGTGCTGATATAGTTTCTTTAACCGAAGCGGGATTAATAAACTATTTTAAACCCGAATATAACGTTTTAATTAAGCATTCTGATTTTGCATCAAGGTCACGCTTGAAAATTCTTAATCGCCTTCTAAATATTGGTATTACCGGTCTGATAATAGAGATTTGTAGTGCGAATATTCGATCTAGAATTGGAACTGAACATGCTATACCAAAAGATCTCGCGGATTTGTATACATCTGATATTTTAGAAGGAAAAAATATCAAGGATGCAGAAATACGTAAACAATGGCAATCCGAGTTATATGTCCAGAGCCATAGTCATTGTGCCTCATTTCCTTTAACAAACACATATGAAAGAAATACCTTTTTGCATGGAACTATATTCATCGATGATAGTGAGGTTCCATTCAATACTTAAATTGAGTTGAAATAACTCCAAAGGGGGGCTGCTCTATCAAAAAAGTTTTCTTACAAAGGATCTGATTAAAATATTACATTTATTAGGATAAGTATATGGAGAATGAGATATCCTAACCATATAACAACAATACTGATAGAGATCGGGTTGTATGTGAAACAACCCGATTGAATAGATCAAACTCTCGAAAATGGAACAGCATGCTTTATATACATATTAAAAAATTGTCCCTTAGAAGGGGCTGATTTGAATTGCTCGTAAAGATGCTCATTAACATTATAGTATTGGTAAACAGCCCCATCCTTAAATTCGATTTCCATGGTTTCACTGGCGGAATCATAACCAGCAGACATAATGTTTGACGATGATACGGCGTCGCGGTGCATATTTAGCTCTCCTCAGGTTCATCTTCGATTGGTGAACGGGTGATTTCAAGTTTTTGGACAACTGCATTAGTCTGCTGACTACGCCAAGAGGCAACCACACGGTCATAGCCTTCGGCTGAACGCCTACTCGCCCAGGCTTGGGTTACCTTGGGATCATTACTACGTGGTAAGTGCTTTTGGCAGGGCAAAGTAATGCGACAGCGGACAGGGAGTCGAGCAGCTTCCCCGGTAATTATTGCTTCACCAGTTCTCAACACGGGCAAAAGGTCCATCAGCCCGGCTAAGTTATCCGGCAAAGTTCCTTTCACACGCGCACGATCTACGGGATTTGATAACCGAAGCGCGATGATCGTGCCACATTGAGATAAAACGGTCTCATCTACTTCTGCTGGTCGCTGGGACACAATCATAGCACCTACACCATATTTACGACCTTCTTTTGCTATGCGTTTTACCACTTCAGAGGCGACTGTTCCAGCATCAGGTCCAAGATAACGATGAGCCTCCTCCATCACTACTAAAAGAGGACGCTCTACACCTCCCTCTGATTTTTCCCGACTCCAAAAAAGTGCTTCATAAACAATACGTAAAATAGAACCGATGAGTCGAGTCAAAACTCCGCTAGGGACTCCGGACAAATCCAATATAGTGATTTGTTTATCATGGCCGAGCCAACCTTCTAACAGTTTGTCGAGATCTGTTTTAACTGCTCCCGTTAGGTCAGGCTCCCAATCGCCAGGATGAAGAAGAAAATCATAGCGGCGATCTAGTAGGCGGGAACGAAGTAAATTTAATGGTCTTCGAATACCTCTAGCTGCTGTGTTGGTGAATGGCCCTTTGGCACCCATTGCATGAGGTTGATACTTTGGCGCGACCAAGGTTTCTGCATCCCCAGATTCTTCAAGCGCAGGTTCATCACGATTTGCACCGATATAGGTGGTTGTTTCAAAATCAACTAATTCATACCAAAGTCGTTTTAAGCTAAACGGTACCGGGCTATCTACAGTAAGAGTTCTAGAATCAATACCTGCTCTTGGATTTACTTTAATGCCCTTGTCTTTTAACTCCACAATTTTATCTGTGAAGGCAATTTCGTGAGCTTCAGAAAGCCCTCCTGTTATGAAATCTAAAAGTTCACCAGCCTCTAAAGCCCAATAGGGAACAAATAAAGGTTTTTGATCCTGGTTAGGGGTTGCACTGAAAACAGTCGATACGTCTTCCAAAGCTTTAGTGTACTCACCGTGGATGTCGAGCATAAGGATACGAGCGCCAGGTGATCCCTGAATTTCATCTTTCCGAATAATTGATCTCAGGAGGCTAGCGACAGTTGTGGATTTACCTGCCCCAGTTGACCCTAGTATTGCTGAATGGCGCGTTACAAGAGCATCTAAAGAAAGACGTACGTCAATGTTTTCCGCGCTCGCAAGATGTCCTATGCTCACTTGGTCGTCACCGATTGAACCGTAGATTCTTCTTAGATCAGCTTCAGTAACCAAGTGTACTGAGTCATTTATATTAGGATGCTGGCTTAAGCCTCTTTCGAATTGACCACCGACTGTTTCACCAGCAAGCTGGACTGTCATCCATCTACCTGAGTCAATTTCAGAAACATCAGATTGTGAGGGTGCGGCAGTGGCCCCGATCTCAGAAACGATACCAAATAGGTCCTGATAGCCCTGAGGAATTCTGACAAAACTGCCTACTTGGCCAACTCGATATGTATGTCCTTTAATGACGGCAAAGCCGGAGTCTAAGGACTCAGCAAGTTTTATAGTGAGGGTGGCGCCTGAGACAGCACTAACGGCACCTAAATATGTCGGATCATTACCACTCATCTTGGCCTTCCTCTAGCTCAACCGCATTTCTGCCGCTTCCATTGGTTTCATCCTCAGCTTTATCTGGTTCATCCCTTTTCAAAGATTGTGCTATCAAGTCATTTGCTTGAGCTAATGCACAGAAGCGAGCAAAAGCTGCAAAGTCCCCTAATAAAAATTTATTTGGCTCTTTCGGCCACCGTGCTGCCCAGAAACTTTCACGAATACTTCCCCAGTTTTTAGGTAACTCCCCTGGACGCCATTTTCCTGAAACTCCTCCAATGACGGCTCCATCTGCTGCGTAGACGCTCAGGTTAGGTCTGTCACTTGCTAATTTTACAGCTGGCTCTTCCTTTGCAAGATCTTGATATTGAAACGCCAAAACTGCCGTATTGGCGTTCATAGCCAAACTTTCATCAAGAACGGCACAAATATGTGCATCCCTAAATGAAAATCCAACCGTGAGCAACAAAGAGTCGGGGGTAAGTAAAAACCTTTTAAGTCTCTCAAAGAGAGCAGAATAAGGTTGTTTTTGAGTTAGGTCATATTTTAAATGGTCCGGGTAAACTAATTCGGCGGCCTCTCTACCATGTCCTCGGACAACCGCCCCGTCTTCCAAAGCCCAGCCTAGGGAACCATGCATCTTCCATAGCTTTGCCCATCGAGCAGGTAAGTCGTCGCCTGCTACTGATACAGGGTCAAAGAAAGGCTTGCTGCCGCCAGAAAACCCGTCAAAATAAGGAGACCTAACGCGTTCAAATGCCTCTTCGAAAAGAAAATCATAATTCGTAGTGAATATTTCTACAGAGTTCGACCGAACGGTACCAGTAATCCATGCAATTAAATCAGAATATGCGTTTCGTTCTTTGGGTAAATAAACTCCGACTATTTCAGAAATTTTTTTACAAATATCTTTGCCTAGTTGCCTATACTCTTTTGAGTCTAGCCCCTCGACTTTCGTTTTCCCCAGCGCTTGCTCTAATAAACGGATACGTGATAGAACTGACTCAATATTAGCGGTACTTCCCAAACTTGCTTTTATTGCTTCTACCGCCTTCGTTTGAATCTCTGTCAACCCGGAGGTTGCTTGGAATGTCAATGCCTCGACGCCCGGAATAAGCGATTTTCCATTTGGGTCGATTTCATTTTTTTCATTTACGCGGATTGCGAGTGGTGCTCCTGCGCCAACAAGAATTCCAATACGCTTCCTACCCTGTGATAGTACCTGGCGCAAATCAGACATAAACCGATCTGGATTGTGGAACGTTTCCATGCTTCTCCCCTTACTAGATGTGGCTACCTGCGCACTCCGCGAAGCTTTAAGAGTTGATAACATCTTCCTGCATAGCCGTTATCCCAACAACTTCTTTAACCTAAGTTACAAAATTTTAACATTGTTGGGAGAAGTCAAATTTGCTATGCCGTTGAGAGAGTATTAGTAGCAGATTAAGCGCTTAGTACAATATCTTCATCTTGGGTTTATTTTGCTTGCTTCATGGTTGCAAAATTTATGTGATGAAAGTCGCATATCGGCGTTACTTAGTCGCAATTAAATCTGATTTGTATGTAAAGAAAGATGCTGACCTGCTCACCGTAGATTAACACACCGCGATGTTAGTAATGTCTTCATATGACCCTAACCCGAATATACTCAAGTCATAATCAGGAATAGCCGGCTTCAGTCTGGCTGCATATTCTGGCAACCGGCAGGTTTCTCGGAAAATTCGGACGGGGTCATCCGTTCCAGTGCATAGTGGGGACGTTTCTGGTTATAGTGTATGCGCTAGGCCTCGATTTTGCACCGTGCATCCTCCTGGAGCATGAACCCGTTCTTGTTCAGACACTCCTGTCGTAGCCTGCCGTTAAACGACTCCACCTTCGCATTGTCCGTAGGTGTTCCCGGTCGTGAGAAGTCTATACGGATCCCTCGTTCATACACCCACTTGTCCAGCATTTTTCCTGCAAATTCAGAGCCGTTATCGGTTTTCAGCAATTGGGGTAAAGGACGTTTGAGCGCAATGGTGTTCAGCATCTCTATAACCTCCGTTGAGCACAGATTCTGACCCATGCAGATCCCCAGACATTCCCGTATCTAGAGATCAATGACTGTCAGCAGACGTAACCAACGCTCGTCAAATAAGGCGCCAGAGACAAAGTCCATGCCCCAGATATGATTCGGATACCGCCCATAAGGCTGGGGCTGTCGACGCTGTGCTGATTTATTCCGGCGTGGGCGTTTGAAACGCAGGGACAGGCCCTGCTCGCTGTAGAGTTGATAGATGCGTTTGTGATTATCCCGTCAGCCCTCCCGCCTGAGCATGACGTAAACCCGGCGATAGCCATAGTGGGTCCGGGTATCGGTGATCTCCCTGATACGAAAGCGTAGTGCACTATCGTCTGCCACCACAGAACGGTAGCGGAATGAGCTGCGGTTGACCTGTAGTGCAATTAGACCTGCCTCTCGCTGGCCCTGTAGCGTGCCTGCAGGTCCCGGACCCATTCGCGCAGACGCGCCAGCGTCAGTTCTTTTTTGCCAGCACGTCCTGCTGCTTGGCTTAGTCGAGGCTGAGATCGGCAACCAGTTTTTTCAGCCTGAGATTCTCTTCCTCAAGCTGCCGCATATGCTTCAGTTCTAAAGGAAAAATCCCGCCATATTTCTTGCGCCATGTATAGAACGTGGCATCAGAAATGCCCAGCTTACGGCAGACCTCCGGCACGGACGTCCCCAGTTCGGCCTGCTTCAGGGCTAAAACAATCTGCTCTTCGGTGAATCGTGATTTTTTCATCGGCACCACCTCCGCTCAGGGAGTGTAGATCATGCCGGCATTCTGTTTCTGAATGGCACAGGATTTTGGGTCAGGGTCACCTCTACAATATATAGAGGGAATAAAAAGCTTTTATGAGCTAAATTGTAGTCTTCCGTTATAGTTGGCAAAATATTAGAAGGGATTGATAAGATTATGTGGACGCTAGATGATCTACGTATGTTGGATAAAAAATATGCTGAGGAAGGTATTCACGTTCATCAAAGACCGCTGAACGCCGCAATTGAACTTCTTGGAACAAGTTTCAGCCTTGGTATTATTAGTAATCCCGAGGTTCAGCGCATCGTAGATGCTTACACTACCATGATACCTGAAGTCGAAACAAGTTGGCCTGGTGCAGGAATAGGTCTAATTGCATCTATGGATCAAGTGAGGAAAACAACTTTTCCTATTTTATACGGGGAGAACAATCTAGAAATCTGGAAAATAGCAGGATTTTCAAGTGACGAAGAATGGTGGGAATGGTGTAGAAAAGAACGAACTATTGCTGCAGAAGTTTCTTTTGCTATTGCTGATATTCATGATTTCACTATGGGGCTAAATGAAATTGAAAATTGTGCATCAGAGGCTTTGACACTCTGGCAAATGTGCAGATCCAATCTAGAAGATATGGCAAATACACTGCCTAATAGCTTTAGCCATGATTCAATTATCCAGCCGATCTGTATGGTAGCAGAGCTTTCCTTAAAAGCTGTTTTAGTTTGGCACGGAGTCGATCTAAAAACTTTGAAAGGAAAGAATGGCCATAATCTGGCGTATTTGGCACAAACAGTTATGGATAAAAAACCCCATCGTGACGATAGTCAAATTAAAACCGTGATTGATAACCTCCCCCCTTACGTAGCCAGTCGCTATAAACCGGCAGGACTTAAACGTCTACAAGTTGTTCGGTTAGCTCTTGGAGTTCAATTTATTGCAGCATCTAGTTTACGTCGAATCACTACGTCAGATTTAGCTATACAAATGGAATCAGGAGGGTTTCCGGGGCCACGTCAAGTATTCACTATTTGAAGGTGAACAACCAGTAAATCTTCCGTACCACATGTCCTTCGGTTCACCTGAAGCCAAATTAGCGAGCCAACCAATTAGATTGGTGGCTCGGGAAGAGTATCCGACCTGCATCCTAGAGATTAACACAGTGCGCTGTTAGCAGCGTCCGCTCCTGGCACTAGAGCTGCCTGTCAGATTAGGTTTAGATCTATACCATAGCTGCGTCAGGTCAAATCTGAGCTAATACAACTCAGTCATGTTTGTCCGGGTTCGAAGCCGAAACAATGAATTTCGTCTTGGTATCTGTGTTGGTATAAAACGTAAATATTTTTTACTAATTATTTTAAATCATGAGGTTAAGATTTATGTGCGAGTCCGGCCTTCACACTCACCCCCTATACACCTCCCTCCGATGCCATTCCACAAACCCTTCCCCTGGATAATTCCCTTTCACCATCGGCAGTGCTATCTGCTTCCCGGCGAAATCCCAGAACAGTCTTCCCACAATCCCATTCCCGTTGCCATTTACCGCCTCAGACACCAGAACCCGCAAACTGTCATCCAGCCCAATCGATCCCTTATCAAACGCTTTATGATGAATTGCACACAGCGCCAGCCCGTTCGGGATTTCACACGGCCCGCCAAACTGTTTCCACTTGATATGCGCGGCTTCAAGTGCAACGGAGGTGTTATCATGTCGCATGTTGAATCCGCAGATTGCACATTCATAGTTATAGGCTCGAAGCACCTGCTGGCGAAACAACGGATCGCGAACCTTACGGATCTGTTGAATATCAAAACCCATTTCATCTGCGATCTCTTCCTGGATGCTTTCCGGGAAATGCGCCTCAAGGATCTTCTGTGCCAGCGAGCCGATCAGCTTCTTGTTCTTTCTCAGTAGCGCATAGTGTTCTTCATCAAAACCGCCAGCGACCTTATGTTCAACAAGCTCTTTTACCGGTGGCTGTTTGCTGCCAGTGGTGGAACAGAGTTCACTGTTCTCAAGATCCCAGAATCCATCCCCTTTGAGCCGCCAGAAGGGCATGTTCGGATAATGTTCTTTCCTGTCTGGACCAAAGCGTTCTAACAGGCTTAGCAGTTGAGCATGTACCTCGGTACCGTAGTCAAACAGACGTGCATGCCCCTGCTGATAGTTTGCCAGCACGTACAGAAGCAATAAGGGTTTATGTGGCGCACGTTGTTCGCCCTTGCGCCAGATAGTGATGTTGGCAATTGCCTGTTCGAGTGTTTTGCTGGAAGCCATCGCGTTACGGAAGAAGGTAAATAATTGCGATGATGCTCGCAAAACCCAGACCAATCAACCCGCAATCAACAAAAACATGGCCTTAGCGCACACAACACTATTTCCTGAATCCCCCTCGCAAATTCCAAATTTACCCCACGCCAAACCGCTGTATTTATATTCAGCCTGGTATAATACGCATCAGAAATAACGCCGAACGGCGGAGTAAGTTTCACAGGAATTATTTACAACGAGACGCGATATGAAGGTGCTGCAACACCCCCATACCGCTAACCACAAGCAACTGAAAAGGAGTTGAAAATGGCTGCGCCGAATTTTATGCCAGAGTTTACGGTTTGCAAAACAGAATCAGATGCTTTCACCGGCATGATTGAAAACCGCGAGCTGGTACGCAAAAACAGTACCCGCCGACTTCACGGCAACCAGACCAGTGCAGCGCCTGTTCATCCCCGCGCAGAAACGCCGGAAGCAAGCTCCGCCTGCTGCGAACTCTATGCCCGGATAGATAATAAATATCTTCCGCTGGGGGGAGACTGGCTAACCCGGGCAGGGTTTATCAGCGGTATGCCGGTTTAAATCCGGGTGATGAAAGACTGTATTGTGATCACGCCGCAGCATACAAGAGAATTATGGGGATGCCTGGAAGGGATGAGTGTGGTGAATATCAATAAACAAAAAGTCGCTCAGTGGTTAAAAACATTTCCGGGGGCGTTAAATGATACGGGCGATATCCCGGTGATTAAGCGTGGGTAAATGTGACTGAATCCGCGTTCATATTATCCTGAGCCGCCTTAATACCTGATGAGTGACGGCGGTATAGTCGTTAAGGCTATACCGCCTGTTTCAGGCTATCGGGCAATCAACGCAAACACCCCCCAGCCAAAGTACTCTCGTGTGTAGGTGACGTGGCGTTTGGGCGCAATTGTCAGCTCCGCGCGAACTTCTTGTGCAAAGTCATCGTCAGGGTTTTCCGCCAGCCAGCGACGCAGGGTCATCCATTTCGCCGCTTCGTATCTGTCCCAGCCTTCCTGGTCTGCCAGGACCATTTCCACCAGGTCATAGCCCTGTGCGTCGAACGAGGCGACCAGATCGGGCAGGGTGAGAAAGTCTGCGATGGACGAGACGCCGCAGGCCTGGGCTACCTCATCGCTCGCAGGAACCTGACGCCAGTAGGGTTCGCCGATGAGTATCATCCCGCCGGGCCGGAGGCTTTTTGCCAGCAGCGCCATTGTTCCGGCGACGCCGCCGGCAATCCAGGTGGCGCCCACGCAGGCCGCCACATCACATTCTTCACCTGCGACGTACCCGGCCGCGTCGTCATGAATAAAACGCACGTGCTCGCTGACGCCGAGTTCGTCAGCACGGCGCGTTGCCTGTTCGGTGAAAAGTCGGCTCATGTCGATGCCGGTGCCGGTAATGCCATGATCGCGCGCCCAGGTGCAGAGCATCTCCCCCGAGCCGCTGCCGAGATCGAGAATGCGCGTGCCTGGCTTCATGCGTAACACGCGGCCCAGCGTGGCGTACTTTTCCGGGGTGAACGGATTATGAATGCGGTGTTCGCTTTCGCTGACGGTAAAAATACGTGGGATATCCATCATCCTCTCCTTAACGATTATCTGGCTGGGCACGAACGCTGTTCAGCCCGGTCGTGTTAATGCGGTAGGGCTGACCGTTGACGGACTTGATCAGCTTTTTGGTTTTGAGTTTTTTGAAGACGGCGAGCGTGCAGTCGGCGAGCAACAACCCTTCGCGGCTGTAGCATTCAACGGCGGTGACGCGGCCTGAGCTATCGCGGACGTGCGCAATACGTCCACCTTTGGCGAGAACGTGTAAGGTACGTTGTTCCTGACGGGATAAATTCATACTGGAAAACCTGTTTAATCATCATGTGCAAAACGTGCAAACACACCGCGGTGTCCGCATTCGATTTCGGCGCATTGATAATCAGTCCGGCCTGAAAGGTCGGGGAGCTGATTATCGGATGATGACATTCTCCAGCATCAAAGCCTCGGGTTGAGTTGAGAGGTATTTACGGGGTGAATAATATCACCTGTTTATTTTAAGGGAATGGTCGGGTGGGAAAAGTGTGATCCAGGTGGAAGCTCAGGCAGCGCCATCAACGGATCGTAGAGCCGGATGGCGCGATGTAAATCAGCTGAGATCGTGCAGCGCTTTATCCATGGCCGGAGCGAGACTGAAATCACTAAACTCGACGGCTAAGCCGCTGCGTTCAGGCGTGCAGCACATGACACCGACTTTCACTGGCCCCGACGGGAAATGGCATAAACGCAGCAAAGGCCACGACAGCCCGTCTGCTGAGTACTGTAACCGTAACGCGTCTCCCTTGCGGGTCAGGCGAAGCCAGAACTCCCGGGGGTTACCCGGGAAGATACCGGTTGCCCAGTCGGAGGCCTGTAACGTCAGTACGCTGCCAATGGCCGGTGCGCCATCATTGTATTCAATCCCGGCCTTGAGCCAGTGTTGCTCGTCCGACATCAGCATGATCCCCGCCTGGTCATAGAGCGTGCTGAAATCAGCGCGGATTTGAGTCTGAAACGTGAAATCACCCGCCGCGTCAGTCGCGTAGATGTGGCCCGAGAAACGCTCGAATCCGTACCACGTATGGCGCCAGAAATCGGTGTGGTCGTCGGTCACGACCGATAACGTGTTGTTCTCGCTATGCCATTCGGCAGGTTCGTTTATCCAGTAAAATTCGTTTTGCATAATGTCCCCAGGTGACTGTCAAAAGGTCGTCGGTATGCGGCCTCTCTTGCTCAACAGGATTCGCGCCTGAGCCAGGGGCTCTCGACCAGCACCTTATCCCGGTGGGTGTCGCCATTGATAATGTGCAGGGTACTTAAGCGCCCAATCTCATAATGCGGCAGCTGGACCGTGGATAACGGGGGTAAAAACAAATTTCCGATGCCGACAAGATTATCGTAGCCAAGAACGGCAATATCCTGTGGGATTCGGATCCCCTGCGTTAACAGCGTCTGATACACCATGAAGGCAATACGGTCGTTACCACAGATGACCGAATCAAATTGCGGTTTCCCCTGAACGATATGCGCCAGCAGCATCTCCGGAATATCCCGGTAGTGCTCATCGCCAAATTGCATATAGCAGTGCTCAAGCGTATCAGGATCGATACCGGCTTCACGGCAGGCGCGATCAAGCCCCTGACGGCGGCGACGCGTCGCCAGATGGTTGACAGGTAAATGCAGGCAGAGAGGGCGGCTGTATCCCGCCGCCAGCAAGGCCTGTACGGCCGTATACTGGCCTTGTTCATCGTCAGGTATATAGCTGGCAACCGGTTCTCCCGTGTTCTCGCAGTTGGCCAGAACGCAAGGGTGCTCCAGTAGCCGGGGCGGGATGCTCACTTCACGCAGCCCCATGGTGGTGAAAATGATCCCCCCGGGCCGGTGGGCGAGCAGCAGGTCGACAATATCGTCAGGGTTATCATCGGTAAACATATTCACCACGAAGCTGTTCCAGCCATACGCCCGCGCGGTTTCCTCGATAGACAGCGTGATTTCTACCGAAAAAGGGGTGGTGACGGTATCCAGCGCCAGTACGCCGATGGTTTTGTTGCGGGAGCCGACACGACGAACCTGTCGGGCTGAGAGGTCAGGCACGTAATTTAACTGCAGGATCGCCTCCTGCACCCGGGACAGGGTTTCAGGCTTTACGCGTTTCGGATCATTGAGCACCCGAGAAACCGTCATGAGCGATACATTGGCCAGTTTGGCCACATCTTTTAAAGACGCCATAGCTTTCCATTATCTGAATGCATTCGACCCGGTAAGGTGTTGTGAGCCAATGCGAATGTCCTATTCTAGGCACCGACACCCAGGGTTACGCAAGTCACGCTCAAAAGTTTGAGCGCGATCTCAACACATTAATGTTAACGTTAACTTTTGTGATTAACATCGAGTATCACATCAAAACCGAGTGTACGCCTGAAATGTTAACGTTACCATCTTAGCATATCCTTCTTGCGAGATTACGTAGATGAAAAAACGGCCTACTCGAAGTTACATGCTGCTCAGCGCTCTGCTGTTCTTTTTCTTTGTGACCTGGTCCTCATCAAGTTCACTTCTCTCAATCTGGCTTCACCAGGAAGTGGGGCTAAAGGCATCGGAAACCGGCATTATTTTTTCCGTGTTATCCGTCTCCGCGCTCTTCGCACAGGTCTGTTATGGCTTTATCCAGGACCGACTTGGTCTGCGCAAACATTTGTTATGGTTTATCACCGCGTTGTTGATCCTCTCCGGCCCGGCTTATCTGCTTTTTAGCTACTTGCTGAGTGTTAATATTCTGCTGGGCAGCGTATTCGGGGGCTTATTTATCGGGCTGACGTTTAATGGCGGTATCGGCGTTCTGGAGTCCTATACCGAGCGCGTTGCGCGTCAGAGTACCTTTGAGTTTGGGCGGGCACGCATGTGGGGGTCTCTGGGCTGGGCGGTCGCCACGTTTTTTGCCGGGTTACTGTTTAATATCAACCCTGACCTTAACTTCCTGGTGGCGTCATGCTCAGGGTTAATCTTCTTCTGTCTGCTGGCCCGCTTAAAGGTGGCCGCGCCGGCAAGCATGGAGAAACTCGAAATTGGCGCTAAAAAAGTTTCTCTGGAAGACGCCCTGCGTCTGCTGACTCTGCCGCGCTTCTGGGCGCTGATATTCTTCGTGGTCGGAACCTGCATTTACGGCGTATACGATCAGCAATTCCCGGTCTATTTCTCGTCACAGTTCCCGACATTACGAGAAGGGAACGAGATGTTTGGCTATTTAAACTCTTTCCAGGTCTTTCTCGAGGCCGCGGGTATGTTTTGTGCGCCGTGGCTGGTTAATCGCATTGGCGCTAAAAATGGCCTGATATTCGCAGGTATGGTGATGGCGCTGCGCATGATTGCTTCCGGGCTGGTGGAAGGCCCCTTGCTTATCTCCATTACCAAACTGCTTCACGCGGTCGAACTGCCAATATTGTTAGTCGCCATATTTAAATACAACAGCCTGAATTTCGACAAACGTCTCTCCTCCACCATTTATCTGGTGGGATTTGCCTGCACCAGCTCCGTCATTGGCACCGTATTGTCCCCGCTGGCAGGCTTTAGCTATGAGAGATTTGGCTTCGCCCAATCCTATCTGATCATGGGCATCATGGTGTTCAGCACCACGTTTATTTCCATTTTCCTTTTGCGCTCAACTAAATCCTCATCTGAGCCATCTTTTCTGCAGCAAAACGCTGTGTAATGTACTGAGAGTAAAGACGATGACATCCTTATTAGAACAGGCTGAACAGGTGCTTGAAAAAGCACAATCCGGGATTAATCCGCGCTGGTATCCGCGCTATCACCTCGCCCCTCGCGCAGGCTGGATGAATGATCCTAATGGCCTGGTATGGTTTGACGGCTGGTATCACGCCTTTTATCAACACCATCCCTATTCCCCGAAATGGGGGCCGATGCACTGGGGGCATGCCCGAAGCAAAGATCTGGTGCATTGGGAACATCTGCCCGTCGCGCTAGCGCCGGAAGGCCCGGCGGACAAAGACGGCTGTTTCTCTGGCTCCGCCGTGGTGGACGGCGATACGCTGGCGCTCATCTACACCGGACATAAATTTCACGGCCCGTCGGACACAGACGACAACCTCTACCAGGTGCAGTGTCTGGCGACCAGTCGTGACGGCATCCATTTTGAACGGCACGGCAGGGTGATTGATACACCGCCCGGACTGCATCACTTTCGCGATCCGAAGGTGTGGCGCGAAGGTGAGTTCTGGTACATGGTTGTCGGCTCCCGCGTGGAGAATACCGGCCAGGTGCGCCTGTACCGTTCCACCGATCTCCGCGAATGGCATGACGAAGGTATTTTCGCCGAGGCTGATGAAGGCAAGGGCTTTATGTGGGAATGCCCGGATTTCTTCACCCTGGGAGAGAAGCGTGTCCTGATGTTCTCGCCGCAGGGCATGGCGGCGGAAGGGTATCACTATCGCAACCTGTTCCAGAGTGGCTATTTACTTGGGGACTGGCAGCCAGGTCAACCGTTCACCCACAGCGGACAATTTACTGAGCTGGACCACGGCCACGACTTTTATGCCCCGCAGAGTTTCGTGACCCCGGATGGCCGACGCATTGTCATCGGGTGGCTGGATATGTGGGAATCACCGATGCCCGAACAGCAGGATGGCTGGGCCGGAATGCTCTCGCTTCCACGCGAATTAAGCCTTGTCGATGGCCGGGTGAGAATGAAACCGGCTGCCGAAGTGACCGCGCTGCGTGGCAGCTATTATCCCACGCCCGTCCGCTGCCTGAACAATCAGAACGTCCTTGTCGCGGCAGATGCCGACGCGGTCGAAGTTCAGCTGGCATGGGATTTGAGCGCATCGACGGCTGAACAGTTTGGTATCGCGTTGGGCGACGGGCTGAGAATTTACGTCGACGATCAGGCCGGGCGTCTGGTGGTGGAGCGCCGCTATCCGCAATATTCGCTGGAAGGCACGCGCAGTATTCCGCTACCAGCAGACAGCATTCTGTCACTGCGAATTTTTATTGACCGCTCATCGGTGGAAGTTTTTATTAACGATGGTGACGCTTGCTTAAGCAGTCGTATTTATCCGCAGCCGGGCGAGCGCGATATTTCATTGTTTGCAAATCAGGGTGTGGCCTCATTATACGATGCGGGATACTGGTCTTTAGATAAATAATCTCCGTTCCGACCTGTTTCTTGCAGGGTGAGTTTTTATTTCTGCCAGTCTCTGGCTGGCATGTTATTGTCTGGAATAATGAGAGAGCAAAATGGATGAAAGCGTAATACCTCAAAATTGCATTACCTCGAAAGATAAAAACATATTTGTTCCAGGAAAACAGACGCTGGCATTAATGGTGATATTAGCGGCATTTCCTGCCATTGCTGAAGACGTTACAGGAAACTATCAAAGCTATTTTCAGGATGAATCAGACACCAACGGTACGAGTGTATCATCAGCCAATAACGGTAATGAACAATCGTCCCTTCGTGCTTCGTCTTCTCCGGTTGCTGCAGGTCAAAAACCTGAACTCACGACCTCGTCAAAGCCCGTGACGTTATCGGCGCAAACGGAGAATAAAAAAGCGGAAGTGAAAAAGCGTCCTAAAGGGGATAACCCCGAAGACGTCAGTCTGTTGCGTTTAAGGCAGGAAGACCCGCCGGTTCACTGGAACAGTATCGGTCGTAACATGGAAGTGGGTGGCCTGCATGGAAACATCGGGTCTCAGATAGAAATTGACGATGTTCGCTGGAGCAATAATAAGAAAAACAGCGGCAAGTTTAAACTCGCCACCATTCAGGCTTTTTTAAGGCACGATGAATTGCCTAACTGGTATTTCGGTTTCTGGAATGCCAGAGAAGACAGTTATAAAGGACAGTTCAGTAATCAGGACTATCAAGGCACCAATACCATCAATGAATTTTTTGTGGGCCATATTTTCGAAACCTGGCGAGGGAATATCGGTACGGAAGTTATGGTCGGCTCCGAAACGGCAACGAAACGCTGGAAAAACCGGTTCAAGGTCTGGCAGGACCTGCGACTGTCCAGCAAATGGAGCCTGGCCGGATACGCATATGGCGAATACCAGCCTCAGGGGAACGAACCGGGGAATGGCGATCTGGAGCAGTACATTTTCGAAATTGAGCCAGCCATTCAATACCGCGTGAATCCGGATCTCGGACTCTATTTGCGACCCTATTATTACCATAACCGCCAGGAACGTCAGAGCTGGGGCGATATTGTCGAAGAAGAATGGAAAGTCACGGCTGGGCTCTGGCGAAACTGGTATCCATTATTAACCTCCCTGTATGTTGGATTTGGCCAGGACAAAATAGATAACGCCAGCAATGCCAGCGAAGTTTTCTATGACGGTCGGTATAAGTTTATCGGTGGCACGCTGAGTTATCCGGTATTTGGTGAAGTGCGATTATACGGTGAATTCAAAGCACAATTTACGAAAGAAACCGGGCTTTGGACATCGACCGGTCACTCATGGAACCCGTTTACCGTGGTTGGCGTGAATTATAACTTCTGACATTCAGGTGTAGCATGAAAAAATTAATAGTTGCGGCATCTGTCGCGCTGCTTGCGCTTTCAATCGGCAATAATCCTGCCTGGGCGCAGCCTTCGAAAGAAACATTACAGAATAAAAGTATCACCCATATTAATGGCTTTTTCCCGCGGGTTGACGGTTCATTTGTGGGCGACCCCATGCCCGTTTTTAACGATGGCAAATTTGATATTTATTATCTTAATGATGTCCGCGGCGGCAGCGATCTGGGGGTACATGCTTTTCATCTCTTGTCGAGTGCCAACTTGTATGATTATCAGAACCATTCCGAAGTGATCCCCTACGTTAACGACGTTGACGATCCTGAACTGTTATTGGGAACCGGTTCGATTATTAAAGTCGGCGATACCTGGCATGCCTGGTACACCGCACACAATGAAAATGTGTTCCCGGTTGAGTCTATTATGCACGCGACCAGTAAGGACCGCCTTCACTGGGTGAAACACCCGCAGGACACCATTTTACCCGGCGGTAACTATCGGGGTAATGATTTCCGGGACCCTCACGTCGTTTGGGTTGAGGAAAAGAAAGAATACTGGATGTTAATTACTACCCGCAGTAACGGTCGTGGGGTTATTGCCCGGTACAGTTCAACGGATTTAACGCACTGGGAAGATCGCGGCGTATTTTTTGATAACGACACCATCACCAGCAATGCCAACCTCGAATGCCCGACACTGGTTTACTTCAACGGACGCTGGTATCTCAGCTTTAGCGACCAATGGCCGTTACGCCTGACACAATATCGGGTTGCGGATAATCCGGAGGGGCCGTGGCGGAAACTGGGCAATTATGTGGTCGACGGCTCGGGTTTTTACGCGGGGAAACTGGTTCTCAAAAACGATCGGCTGTTTGTTTTCGGCTGGATCCCGACGAAAGCCGGTAACCGAGACAGCGGCAACATTGACTGGGCAGGGAATCTGGTTGCCCATGAGCTCACCGCAGATGACCAGGGCCAGCTCAACAGCATCCTGCCCCAGGAGCTTCAGAAGGTCATCAGTGACAATCCTAGTCCGGTAACCACCTTAACGAGCACCAAAACGCTTAAAACGGCCACGTCGTTCGGCCCCTTACAGTCGGCGCTGTACCCGGCCTTGCCTGAACGCGGTGAGTTGAGCGCAACCATCGATGTTCCTTCTGCCGGAATGGTGATGAGCTTTGGTCTGACCGACGACAGAGTCAGTGATGCGATGCTGAACGTTGTGTTCAATAAGAGCAAAGGAAAAGTCTATTTTTTCAACGCGCCGCTCGCGTCGATTCATCAGGCTAACGCGGAATCCTGGGTGGATGTTCCGATCGGGGAAAAAATTGAGTTACGCGTTCTCATTCAAAACTCAATTGCTGTCTTTTATATAAACAATAAAGCGGCATTCAGTACCCGGATGTATTCCATGCAGGAGAAGCCGTGGAGTATTAGCCTGCCTCAAAACGACCATTTTCACGCGACGTTGAAAATAAAAGAAATGATTTAACGGGATATTATTATGAAAAACTATCATGCCCTGTCTGTTATTTTTGCTCTTCTGTTTCCCGCGCTGGCGAATGCGAGCATGAGCATCATGAAGGACCCCTCGGGAAAGGTTGTTGCCGTGGACCCGTGGTCCTATCTGGACGAAGAGGTTATGTGGACCTCAGCCCGCTCCTCCAATCCTGCCGGTGGCCGCGTTCATGGCCAACTGAAGATGAAATATGCCATTGAGGACAATAACTGGCGTAACAGCCATTTCCACAACGGGAATGATTCACTGACGTTTGTACAAGGCGTGATGCGACACGATGCGTTACCCGGTTGGTATCTGGCTTTTTCTGAGGGCAGAACCACCCACTATAACGGGACGTGGGAGGATCAGTCTTACCTTAGTCAAAACCAGTGGACTCAGTTGATCATCGGCCATGAATATTTTTATAAACGTCTGCGCTATGGCTGGGATGTTATGGGTGGAAGCGCCTCAATCGAGGACCGCTGGCAAGGCCGCGTTAAGTTCTTTACCGATCTTCGGGTTACGGACAATTTCTCATTCTTTAACTATTTGTATCAGCAGATCGATCACCGCCGCAGCGGTGGATCGCAAAATGACCGCGACGTGCGCTCATTTCAGATTGAGCCTGGCGTGCAATATATTATTAATAACACCACCGGCGTCTGGTTCCGCCAGCAATTTGCCTCTGCCATTTTAGACAGGGCGCAGTGGGGCGATATTGACGAAAAAAGCTGGACCACGTCTGTCGGCGTCTGGCGCAACTGGGGGAAATTATCCACAACGCTCAGCGGCGGGTATGGCCATTATAAGAAATACAATGCGCAGCCTGAAGATGGCGAAGTCTTCCAGAATACCCGCAACCGCTTCCTGAAGGTATCGGCGAATTATCCTTTAACCTCTCGTTTTACCGTGTCGGGAGAAGTTACTGGCTCGTTGATAAAACAGGACGGAAGCTGGGTAACCCACGGTGAGGCTGTTACCACCGAATATAAGCTGATGCTGGATTATAACTTTTAACCCGTATGCCTGGATAATCCATGGCACCTGTTCACGCTTAAGCACTATTAAAAAAGTGACCTTCCCGCAGGTCACATTTAAAAAGTTAATTATTATTGAGGAAATGTCATGAATATCTGGACTCTTGGCGATGCAGTGGTGGATCTTCTACCGCTTTCAGACATGCAATATCAGGCCTGCGCAGGAGGTGCCCCGTTCAATGTGGCAATTGGCGCTGCGCGTCTGGGCTGCCAGAGTGGTTTTATTGGCCGGGTCGGTGAGGATGACTTTGGTTATTTTCTGAAGAAAACGCTGTCTGACGCAGGCGTTTCAACCGAAAGTCTGCAGTTGGATAATCAGCACAGAACCAGCACGGTATTGGTCTCTCTGGGCCGCGCTGGCGAGCGTGGATTTACGTTTTTAACCAACCCTTCCGCGGATCAATTTTTAACGCCCGATGCGCTGCCCGGTTTTAGCGACGATATTCTGCACTTCTGCTCTCTGGCCCTGGTCGCCGAAACGTGTCGTCATACGCTCGTCACCGCCATCAGCCATGTAAAACAGCGTGGGGGGTTACTGAGTTTCGACGTGAATTTACGGGAGCAAATGTGGCCCGATAAGCATGAAATGCTCGAGACGGTGCGTCATTTCGCCGCCCAGGCCGACATTCTTAAATTCTCGGAAGAAGAGTGGCACTGGATGACCGGCTCTCACGATTTTTCCCATGCGCTTAATGCTCTCAATGCTCTGCCCGCGCAACTCAAAGTCGTGACTTACGGTGAGCAAGGTGCCATGGTGCTGTGGCGCGACAGCGTTATTCATTTCGACGGTTATACCGTCAACAGTATTGATACAACCGGGGCTGGCGACGCGTTTGTCGCAGGGTTGCTGGCCTGGATTGCACATCGCGGGATGCCGCAGAATGTTGAACAACTCCACCAGTCCATGGCTCAGGCCAGCGCCTGCGGTGCCCTCGCGACAACGCGCAAAGGGGCGCTGACCGCGCTACCTGATACCAACGCGCTCAATACCTTTATCACTCGATTCTCGCTACCGGATTACGAGGTGAAAAAGGGCTAAACAGGGTGAGAACATGTTTGGCTGGCGCGCGCATTTTCGTGCAGACGTGTACTCAAGTCATTTCAAACTTAGCAGGGAAGATGACAATGGCCGAACACGGGGGGCAAACAGGTCGCTGCAAAACTTCAGCTCCCCGCTTGCTGGTTCAGCCATGCGGAGAATCCCTGCTTCGTGTTTACACCAGGTTCGCTTCGGGCATACCTCTCCCTGAGAAAAGAAAGCATTTCACAGGGAGCCACGATGATGCCGCAGACGGTGCCGCTGTATGATCTTACTGAACTTTCACGGCTTTTCCGTCTACCCAGACACGGCTGATGTTATTTCGCCTGGCGTTAAAGATGATTTTTTGCAGTTTATCTTCAGGCTGGTCTTCAGCAGGATGAATATAAATATCGCTTCCTGCAGCCCGGGTATCGATAACGATGGCATCGAACTGGTATCCGACCTCCAGCTTTCCTACAGGCAGCTCAAGCACGCCACCCGCACCGGCTGTCGCCAACCAGAATGCTTCCTTGAAGCTGACTGCCGAGCCTGGTCTGCCGCGGTGTTCCGGTTTGATACGGGCATCGACGCCATCATTCAGGGCTTTACTGGCGGTGATGGCATGGCGGCAGGCATCAAATACCGAGGGGCTATGGCCACCGGCAATATCGGTGCCTAACCCGACGTTCAGTCCACGGTCCAGCATTGCTCGCAGAGGGAATACTGCATTGGCAAAATAGAAATTTGAAAGGGGGCAGTGCGCGACGCCAGCCCCCGTTTTCTTAATCAGGTCAGCATCGTCATCTTCAATGTGGTTTGAATGCGCGAGGATGGTTTTTTGGGTCAACAGGCCAAAATCACGCAGCGCCACGGTGTCCGTTTTCCCCAGGCGTTCTTTAACGTAACCATGTTCCCAGTCACTTTCTGAGCAATGGGTTTGCACGTGGCAGCCTGTTTCTCTCGCCACTGTGCCCAGTCTTTTCAGCAGGTCGTCCGTGCAGGAGGGAATAAACCGCGGGGTGATAACCGGGAGCACACGTTTTGCCGTATTACCGGGTAACTCTGCGACAGCGCGAATAAATGCACGCGTTTCCGCCTCGGCCGATGCCGCCGTTTCGTCCCGATAATAGTCAGGGCACTGGGAGGGATCGTCCATCGCGACGCGGCCCACCAGGGCGCGCTGCCCCTGGGCCAGACATATGCGGGCCAACTCGACGCTGCTTTCAGTGTGCAGGGTGGCGAAGTAGACGGCGGTGGTTGTGCCGTTCGCCAACAACGCGCTGACCAGTTCTGTATAATTTCGGCGGGCAAAATCGACGTCGGCGTATCGGGCTTCCAGCGGGAACGTGTAGTCATTCAGCCACTTCTCAAGCGGTTTATCCAGCGCCTTGCCCATCTGAGGCCACTGCGGGGCGTGGACATGCAAATCGATCAGGCCGGGAAGAAGATACTGGTCAGAAGAGAGTTCAGTGAGCTTACCCGCTTTACAGGCGGCGTCACGTACGTGCCGGAACGCGCCATCGTTATGTTGAATAATATCCACAATGGTGCCGCTACCGTCGATACAGAACAGCGTGTCGGTGAAGTGAATTACATTTTCCTTTGATTTTGCCGTATAGCCCTGCGCGCTAACAACCCGTTGCCAGGGGAATGCGTGGTAGGTGTTCATCTGTTTGTCCTTTTTCACGGTTATGCTGAAGAGAAAATGTCCCGGATAGCAGTAGGTTTTTTCAGGTCGCAGGATCCTGCACTATCCAGACCCCCGTGTTTTGCCTGATATCCGGTTTAATGGCGCCCTGACGCTGGTTGTAGACAAAGGTGCCGGTGCTGTCGCTAAGGCAGACGAGCGTGAGGGTAAACAGCGTCGTCTGGCCCTGAAAATCCTCCTCTGCTTCCAGAACGCCTACGCTGTGTGCCAGGCCTGTTTGGCTTTTAAAAACTTCATAACGGTATTTCCCTTGCACCTTATCGCCTGTGCGCAAGATATGGCTGGTATACGTATCGTCAGTGAACTCCAGCCGGAGCAGGCTATCGGCATTGGGGTTTTGCACAGACCATAGCGGACCCGTTTTATTGATAAAGATTTTGCCGGAGAGCGTCTCCGGTACGTTGCAGGTCGCCTGAGCAAATAGCGGAAGCGCCAGCAGTACTGAAAGTAATGTTATCCTGAGTTTCATCTTATTTGTCCATATCTTTGCCGGAGGAGAGGTAGGGTATCTTCCGTGCATTCATTTTTATTCGTTAAAAATCCTGGCACAAAAATGAAATACATCAATAAATCGAAAGGTTAATAAGATGGCGAAAGTTGAGGCTATCAAAGAGATAGCAATGATTTATTACGCTGGACATGCTTTATAAGCCGAAGGGTGAATGCGGTAGTGTGTCTGGCAGGGCATGATTAAGCAAAATGGCGAAACGAATGTTGTCTTATTGTCGGTTTGAATGGCTTTTTTATCGCGGTATTTTTCATATACTTCGTGTTGTGGTGAATCCCCCTGTGCGGTGGGGCATAATTTATAGGTTAACGTCATTATGCGGGCTTTGCTCACCGGGAGGCACCCGGCACCACACTGTTCTATTAAATGTTTATAAAAGAAGGTAGATATAACATCGCCACGACCCATATGAATAAGCCAGGGATTTTCAAAGGCCACGGCTCAAGGATAGCTATGCAAGCAAATGCACCTACCACGAGCAGAGGGCCTGATAACACGTTAAGGATCCCACCTAAAGTAAGTCTCTTTCCTGGCAGTAATCTATTGAGTACTAATGAAATAATGTAAGCACTCATAGTAATGATGGAAAAGGCGATTGTTTTATCATGCCATGTGTCGAATTCAATCCAGCAAAGACTATAGGCAAAAATTAAATATGAGCAAAGAAGCAGGTTTATAATTGGGATGGTAAACTTACTCATATGACCCTGCCGTAGTGTTTGTTTTTGGTTTTTCTATTGTTATTTTCTCAGTCTTGCGTGTATATCGTGTGTCCGTGTCAACGATACCATAAACCCGATATCCATAATCTAACGGTACAGATAGCCCTCCATTTATAAGCCCAGTCACGGTATCAGGCGAGGAGATTATATTGCATAATCTCCTCGCGATATCTTCTACGTCAGCCATAGTATCTCTTTAAATCTGTTATAAAGAGTA
Source organism: Enterobacter sp. V89_11 (assembly GCF_029967775.1). Taxonomy (NCBI): domain Bacteria; kingdom Pseudomonadati; phylum Pseudomonadota; class Gammaproteobacteria; order Enterobacterales; family Enterobacteriaceae; genus Enterobacter; species Enterobacter sp. V89_11. Next base: position 149,231 of record NZ_JASCAN010000024.1, read on the forward strand.
ATATCAATGTGATATTAATGCAATTAAAGCAATTTATATAATCTACACAAGAAATTAAGAATTATTAGGGGCATTAATATTATCTTAAATGAGACAATAAGCGGTTTCATGCCAATCCCACGCACTCCACCGCTCAAACTAACTTAACTAAACACTGGCACCCCCAGCCCAACCTTCACCTCCCTCAGCGTTCCCTGCGTCACCGCCTGCGCCCGTTCCGTGCCGCGCTTCAGCATCGCCATCAACTCCCCTTTATCCTGCATGTACATCGCCCTCCGTTCCCGCATCGGTGCAATCAGCTCCTGCAGGCACGCCTCCAGCTCCTTCTTGCATGCCCGGTCACCCAGTCCGCCCGCCTGATAATGCGCCTTCATCGCTGCCACTTTCGCTTTGTCCGGATGAAACGCGTCGAGGTAGGTAAACACCACGTTTCCCTCAATCTGCCCCGGGTCGCTCACCTTCAGGTGGTTCGGGTCGGTGTACATGGCACTGACCGCACGGTGAATCGTCTCTTCACTGGCAGAAAGGTGTAGGGTGTTGCCCAGTGATTTCGACATCTTGGCGCTGCCGTCGATGCCGGGCAGGCGGCCGGTGTCGCTGAGCATCGCTTTGCAGTGGCGCAGCACCGGGGCAGGCAACAGGCTGTTCATCTTGTGCACAATCTCATTGGTCTGCTCAATCATCGGCAGCTGGTCGTCGCCGACGGGGACGCACTCGGCTTTGAACGCAGTGATGTCCGCCGCCTGGCTGATGGGGTAGGCCATAAAACCGACAGGCAGCGAGCGGGCAAAGCCTTTCTGCGCAATCTCATTTTTCACCGTCGGGTTACGCTCGACGCGGGCGACGGTGACGATATTCATATACAACATTGTCAGCTCGGCGAGAGCGGGAAGGGCGGACTGCAGGCAGAGTGTCGTCAGGTTCGGGTCGATGCCGGCGGCGAGGTAGTCGGCGAGCACTTCAGGGATGTTGTCGCGGATTTTTTGCGGGTTGCTGCCGTTGTCGGTCAGCCCCTGCAGGTCGGCAATCAAGACATACTGGTTATGCGTCTGCTGTAGCGCCACGCGCTGGCGCAGCGAACCGACGAAATGGCCCAGGTGCAGTGGGCCGGTTGGGCGGTCGCCGGTGAGGATGGTTTGAACGTTCATAAAGACTCCTTAATGTGCAAGTGCCGAAAGGGGTCTTAGAAATGTGAAAGCCGCCTTTCGGCGGCTATCTGAAAATGGGGAAAACTACTCCGTGCCGCCTTTAAGAAGGCAGCCACCAGCGGTTTACGGTGAGCACGGCGTGGTTTATGTTCATGAAGTTACCGTACCACGTCTGGCGCAAAAAACAAAAGGGCACGTCATGCTGCAATCACTCAACCATCTGACCCTCGCGGTCAGCGACCTGCAAAAAAGCGTCACCTTCTGGCACGAGCTGCTGGGGCTGACGCTGCACGCCCGCTGGAATACCGGGGCCTATCTTACCTGCGGCGATCTGTGGGTCTGCCTGTCGTATGACAAGGCGCGCGGTTACGTGCCGCCGCAGGAGAGCGACTATACCCACTACGCGTTTACCGTTGCGGCGGAAGATTTTGAACCGTTCTCGCACAAACTGGAGCAGGCAGGCGTTACCGTCTGGAAGCAGAACAAAAGTGAGGGGGCATCGTTCTATTTTCTCGACCCGGACGGGCACAAGCTGGAGCTGCACGTGGGCAGCCTCGCCGCGCGGCTGGCGGCGTGCCGGGAGAAACCCTATGCCGGAATGGTCTTCACCTCAGACGAGGCTTGATGTCCGTACCTTCAGCCTGCCCGCCAGCGTCACGTGGGTGGCGGCATCTTCCTGATTGCACAGGTATTCCACCGCCAGCCGTCCCAGTTCGCTGTAGGGGAGCTGGATACTGGTCAGCGGTGGGGTGAGTTGCTCGGAGATCTTCTGGTCGTCGTAGCCCGCCAGCAGCATATCCTGCGGGATGCGCACGCCGTTTACCGCCAGCGCCTGATAGCAGCCGATCGCCAGCCAGTCGCTGGCGCAGAAGATGGCGTCCGGGCGTTTGTCCAGCGCCAGCAGAGAGGTGGTGGCGGTAAAGGATTCGCTGAACTGCCAGTTGGTCTGGCGCACCAGACTCTCGTCACAGGCTAAACCGGCCTGCTGTAAGGCGGCCTGATAGCCGGCCAGCCGCTGGCGGGAGGCCTCCATCCAGCTCTCGCCGGTGATGTGGGCGATACGCGTTGCACCGCAGGTGATCAGGTGTTTGGTCACCTGGAAGGCGTTGGCGTAGTCGTCCGGAATAAACGACGGCAGCAGCGGCGAGCCGGGGTCGCGCTGATTGAGCAGCACCAGTGGAATGCGGGTGCAGTCCTGAAAAGCGGTCATGTCGACAAGCGTGGTAACGGGGGAGGCGAGGATGATCCCCACGCAGTTACGCTTCTCCAGCTGGCGGATAATGTTCAGCGCCAGCTCTACGTCATCACCGTAGTCGTACACCGTCAGCAGCGCTTCGTTGCGCCATGCGGCTTCCCGCGCCTGGCTGATGGCATCGATAAAGGGATCAAAGCTTTGCAGGGAACTTACCAGCAGGGCGATTTCCTCCTGGTTGCGCGGGGCGTGAATGGCAGGCAGGCGGTCATAACCGAGCTCGGTCGCCACGCCGATCACCCGCTGACGGGTCTCGTCACTGAGCTTGATGTTACGGGACTGGTTGAGCACCAGCGATACCGTCGCCTGCGACACCCCCGCCGCCCGCGCAATATCGTTCATCGTGACTTTTGTTTTTCGCTTCATCCGTCCTCTCCCTCTCGCGACACCGCATCATACCCTAACTGTTCGCTTACGCGCCGTCGATCACGTTTCTTATTCGCGCCTGCGTGAACTTTGTGAAGGCTGTCGCTTTTCGGAGCGTCATGAATTGCGCATTTATCCCGCAACTAATATTTATTAGCTAAATATTATCAGTAAGAGGACGCGTAATGAAAGAGCAGTGGAGCAGGGAGCAGGCACAGGCGTGGTATCAGCAAAAGGGCTGGCTGTGTGGGTTTAACTATTTACCGTCAACGGCGGTGAACTGGACCGATATCTGGCAGGAAGAGACCTTCGATGCCGATACCATTGACCGCGAACTGGGCTGGGCGGCGGAGGTGGGCTACAACACCCTGCGCATCAACCTGCCGTTTATTGTCTGGGAACACGACCGCGACGGCCTGATGGCGCGCATCGACGCGTTTCTGGCGATGGCCGACAGCCACGGGTTCAGCACCATGCTGACCCTGATGGACGACTGCGGTTTCTCCGGCGATGAACCGTATCTGGGGCCGCAAAAACCGCCGGTACCGGGCAAGCACAACAGCCAGGCGGCAGCGAGCCCGGGGCGCGATAAAGTCTGCGATCCCGACTGCTGGCCGCAGATTGAGCGCTATATCCGCGACGTTATCCGCCAGTTCCGCCACGATGAGCGCGTACTGCTGTGGGATCTGTATAACGAGCCGGGCAACCGCGGCATTTTTGCGACCGGTACGCAGGAGGTGCAGTACGACGCGAAGCTGGAGACCTGCGCGCATGAGCTGATGAAGCTGGCGTTCCGGTGGGTGCGTGAAGAGGATCCCACTCAGCCGCTCACCGTCTGCGCGTGGCGTCTGCCGGCGGAAGAGGAGGGCGAGACGTTTTATCAGCATCCGCTGGATCAAACCGCGCTGGCGCTATCCGACGTGGTGAGCTTCCACGCTTACACCAACACCGGACGCATGACCGCGATTATCCAGCAGCTGCAGGCGCTTGGGCGGCCAATCTTCTGCACCGAATGGCTGGCCCGCCACGTGGGCAGCACCCTCGAGGAGCAGCTTCCGTTGATGTACACGGCGAAGGTCGCGCCATATCAGTGGGGGCTGGTGCGCGGTAAAACCCAGACGTGGCTGCCGTGGCCGGTGGTGATGAAGGAGTCTACGGACTACTGCCGCCTCTGGTTCCACGACGTCTTTGAGGAGAACGGTATCCCGTTCTCGCGCAGTGAAATGGCCTTAATGAAGAAGCTCCGTAAGATCGCCCCGAAAGCGCAGGGCTAATAATATCGACCCGGCGGTCTGCCGCCGGGCAACCAGGTACGCACTATGGCAATGACAATGAAAATACCGTCTCGCGAGTTGTGGTCTTATTTTGGTTATGGATTAGGTCAGTGTTTTAGCTTTGGTTTAGTGGGTTCGTTTATTAACTATTTTTACACCGACGTGCTGGGGATTTCGGCGCTGGCGGCGAGTACTATCTTCCTGATTGCCCGCGCGTGGGATGCGGTTCACGACCCGCTATTTGCCAGCATAATGGACACCATTAACACCCGGTTCGGCAAGTTTCGCCACTTTTTGCTGATCGCCCCGTTACTCATTACCGGCGTCACGCTGCTGTCGTTCTATAAAATCGAAGCGGACATGACCACCAAAATTCTCTACGCCGGGGTGACGTACATTCTGTGGGGAACGCTGTACGCCATCTCTGATATCCCGTTCTGGTCGATGTCGTCGGTGATGACTAACGACTCCGGGCAGCGCACCCGCGCGGTGACGGCGGCCATGCTGGGGGTCAACGCCGGGATCGCCTGCGCCAACATTTTCTTCCCGAAACTGGCGGCGTTCTTCGCCCAGTACAGCAACGACAAAGGCTATTTTATGGCGGCGCTGGTGATGATGCTGGTCGGCCTGCCGCTGATGCTCAACGGCTTTATGCAGATTAAGGAGCGTGTGCCGCCGAGTCCGGAAAAGGTGACGATACGTGACACTTTCCATAACCTGCGCCAGAACAAGCCGCTGTTTATCGTTCTGCTGTCGTTCTTCTTCTGCGTGTTCCATAACGTGGCCGGCGGCCTCTACATCTACTTCTTTATCAACAATATGGGTGACGGCAGCCTGCAGATGGCGATCGGCGTGATGGGGATTATGGCGGCGGTGGTGTGTCTCGTCGCCCCGATGCTGACGCGCAAGATGCAGAAGCGGAAGCTGTTTATGATCCTCTGCGGGCTGGATGTGGCGGTACGCGTGGTGATGTGGTTTGTGGGCTATCAGCAGACGGCGATGCTGTTTATCCTGCTTGGCCTGAGTACGCTGTTCGTGATGATGTCCAACATTCTCACCTCGTCGATGATTGCCGACACCATCGAGTATGCGGAGTACCACACCCACAAGCGCTGTGCGGCGATCACCTTCTCCGGACAGACCTTTACCGGCAAGATGTCGGTGGCGGTCGGCGGTGGGCTAATCGGCGTGTTTCTGACGATGATCGGCTATGTCCCGCAGGCACAAACCCAGAGTGACGGCGTGCTGTCGGGGCTGTTCTTTGGTATCTGTCTGCTGCCCGCCATCGGCTCGCTGATCCGGCTTGGGTTTATGTCGCGCTTTACCTTTACCGAGGAGAAGCATGCGGAGATTTGCCGCCTGCTGGCGGAACGTCAGCACGAGAAAGCGCAGCAACGTGAGGACGAGGAAAATCTGGTGCGCCCGGCCACGGTGAATTAAACATTAACGCCTGCATGGCAGGCGTTATGTCTTTTACTCTCCTGTGAGCTCAATCCGGTTGCCGTCCGGGTCCGCAATCACTGCTTCATAAAACCCATCCCCGGTCATGCGGGGGGCGCTGAGCAGGGTGCCGTTTGACTGCGCCTGCGCCGCCATACGGTCCACCTCAGCCTGACTGCCGACGTGAATGGCGATATGCGCCCAGCCAATAAACTCCGGATAAGCCGGGGCGTCGGGCAGGTCCGGCACCGTCATCAGTTCAAGGGGTGGACCGCCATCCAGGGTAATAAAATGTGACGCAAAGCCCGGGCGATTTTTACTGAGGTAGCGTTCATTACGGCGTCCGCCAAAAACCGTTTCCCAGAACTGTACCTGTGCATCAAGGTGTCGGGTCCAGAGTGCAACGTGGGCAATGTTCATTGTTATCCTCGCGGTGAGTGCTGATTGACAGAGCACGCGCAGTGCAACATTATGCGCTTTGATGCTCGGTTTTGTTATTTTAAAGGACTTATAATGCTCGATTATGCTGCTTTTCCGGAGCAACGACAAGCGCTGATCCGTCAGATCCTTCAGGAGAGCGGAAGGGTGGTGTGCACCGAACTGGCGACACAAATGAAGGTCTCCGAGCACACCATTCGCCGTGATTTACATGAGCTTAGCAAAGAGGGCTTCTGTAAAAAGGTCTACGGTGGCGCGGTACTTCAGCTGCCGGATGCGGGGACATTTAGCCGCCGCGAGCAGGAAAACAGTGCACAAAAAGCCACAATCGCGCAGAAAGCGGCAACGCTGATCAAAGCAGGTGGCTGTATCTTTATGGATACGGGCACCACCAACCTGGCGCTGGCGAAAGCCCTTCCTGCCGAACTCAGCGTGACGGTGGTGACCAACTCCCCGGCCATCGCGACCGCGCTGCTGCAACATCCGCTGTGCGAGGTGATCATCACCGGCGGGCAGATCCAGCGGGCGTCCGGCGCGACGGTGGGTGCCACGGCTGCAAGCCAGCTTGAGGGGATTATCTTTGATCAGGCCTTTATCGGTGGCTGTGCGATGGATCCTGAGATGGGGCTGACCGGTTTTGATTTTGCCGATTGTGCGTTCAAAAAAGCGGTGATCGCCCAGAGCAACCAGACCATCGTGGCGTTGACTGCTGACAAGCTTCCCGGCGTGGCGCGCTTTGTCGTGGCAAAGAGCCGGGACATTGATGTGCTGGTGGTGGACGCGAATATTAAACAGGACGTTATCGACGCGTTTGCGGCGCAGGATGTTCGCATTGTGTGCGCCTGAGGACTTTGACCGGTAAAACAGGCTACACTCTGGTTTTGAGCGCTAAATGCTGAGGACATAACAATGCACTACACACTGAAAGAAGGCGATAAGGATAAAGCGGAAGGGTCAAACGGCGCGGGCGCGCTGCAGCAAAAACTGCTCGAGTCCCGCTCGATTGTTATCTCCGGTGAGATCAACCAGGAACTGGCGCAAAAAGTCATTACCCAACTGATCCTGCTGCAAAGCGTGAGCAACGATCCGATCAAGCTGTACATCAACAGCCAGGGTGGCCACGTGGAAGCGGGTGATACCATCCATGACTTCATCAAGTTCATCCGTCCGGACGTACACATCATCGGCACCGGCTGGGTGGCGAGCGCCGGGATCACCATCTTCCTGGCGGCGAAAAAAGAGCACCGCTACTCTCTGCCCAACACCCGCTTTATGATCCACCAGCCGCTGGGTGGCGTGCGTGGTCAGGCGACGGATATTGAGATTGAAGCGCGTGAGATCATCCGCATGCTGGATCGCGTGAACAAGCTGATCGCTGACGCCACCGGCCAGCCGCTGGAAAAAGTGAAAAAAGACACCGACCGCAACTTCTGGATGTCTCCGGCAGAAGCGCTGGACTACGGCATTGTGGGTAAACTGATTACGCATTATGACGATCTGAAGCTGGATTGATCCCTCAGGGCCGGACGTTTGCGCCGGCCTTCTCCTCTCGTTTGACCCATGACAAGTTCCCCCTTGACCGTCTCCCCTATAATCGCGCCTGTTTACCCTCTCACTGGTGCTACCCATGGCGTATCAACTGAACCTGAACTGGCCGGAATTTCTTGAAAAATACTGGCAGAAACAACCCGTAGTGCTGAAAAATGCCTTCCCTGATTTTGTCGACCCGATTACCCCGGACGAACTGGCAGGGCTGGCGATGGAGCCTGAAGTCGATAGCCGTCTGGTCAGCCATTCCAACGGTAAATGGCAGGCCAGCAATGGTCCGTTTGAGCACTTCGATGGCCTGGGCGAAACCGGCTGGTCGCTGCTGGCGCAGGCGGTAAACCACTGGCACATGCCTGCAGCGGAGCTGGTGCGCCCGTTCCGCGTCTTGCCAGACTGGCGTCTGGATGACCTGATGATCTCCTTCTCTGTCCCTGGCGGCGGCGTGGGCCCGCATATCGATCAGTACGATGTGTTTATCATTCAGGGGATGGGAAGCCGCCGCTGGCGCGTGGGTGACAAGCTGCCAATGCGCCAGTTCTGCCCGCATCCGGCTCTGCTGCACGTTGATCCGTTTGAGCCGATCATCGACGAAGATCTGGCCCCGGGCGATATCCTTTACATTCCACCAGGCTTCCCGCACGACGGCTTTACCCACGAAACGGCGCTCAACTACTCCGTCGGTTTCCGCGGGCCGAACGGCCGCGATCTGATCAGCAGCTTTGCCGATTACGCGCTGGAAAACGATCTGGGCGGCGAGCACTACAGCGATCCGGATCTGACCTGCCGCGAACACCCTGGACGCGTGGAACAGTACGAGCTGGATCGTATTCGCCAGATGATGATCGACATGATCAGCAAACCTGATGATTTCACAAAATGGTTCGGTAGCTTTGTCTCGACGCCGCGCCATGAGCTGGATATTGCCACCGCAGAACCGCCGTACACGGCAGAAGAAGTGCTTGATGCATTGCAGGGTGGCGAAACGCTGTCTCGCCTGAGTGGTCTGCGCGTGTTGAATATCAACGGCAGCGTCTTCATCAACAGCGAACTGCTGGAAACGGTAGATGCGAAGGCTGCGGACGTGCTGTGTCGCTACACGGAACTCGGCCAGGCTGAGCTGGGCGAGGCGCTGAACAATCCGGCGTTTATTGACGAACTGACCGGACTGATTAACCAGGGCTACTGGTTCTTCGACGAGTAACGGCTGGCGGCGTTTAGCCAGGCTAAACGCCGCCTCGTTCAGACCAGCATATTACAGGCTTTCCAGTAATTCAGGAGCCGCTCATCGTCGCGCTCCTTCTCTGCTTTTGTTTTCATCGCCTGCGCCAGATTTTCACGCGACAGCTCGTGGCCTTTTTGCACAATGTCTAAAACCGCTTCACCAAGAGCCAGTGAAATTTCTGTACGATTATTACGAATATTACGAATCGTCATTAATGCCTCCTCGTTGGTTGCGATAATGTAATTATGAAATAAAAAATAAACTGCGAGAATAATTCATCTTATTCTTATTTTTTCATTATGCTTCGCTATGCCTCGCGGTAGTCATAATATCCTGTTGTGTCAATGATGTTTCAAAATGCTAATAAGCGCCCGTAAGCCAAATTTATGCGCTACAGTTAATTCCGTGCAACGGCCAAATAACCAAAACGGGAGAATTATTATGGTAGATAAAAACGCAATTATGGATCACGCTCAGGTTGTCGCCAGCTGCGGAACACACGTCGGTGTTGTGGACCATCTGGATGGTGAGCGCATCAAGCTTGCGAAAAGCGATCCGGAATCCGGTGGGAAGCACCACTTTATACCGCTCGGTTGGGTGGACAAAGTGGATGATAATAAAGTTGTCCTGACCAAAAACCATAAAGAGGTTTTTGCTGAGTGGCAGCAAGCATAAATATATCTCTTTAACTGAAATATATTTCTTCGCTCCGGCTCAGACCGGAGCGTAATACGTTTTATGCCCAGTGATTGCTGCCACCACCAATGAATGGTACTGTTTCGTTTGTCCTTTCCCCGATGCAGGCACCGTCATATGCTCCAGCGTGAAAATAGATCAGCGAAACGCCTGTTTTTTGTTGAGGATTTTCAGATATTCGGCGAGCGCTACGGCATCGACTACCGGTTCCCGCAGTTAAAAGATGCGCAGGTCAACAACCGTGCCGTGTTGCAGGGGAATGTGGAAGAGATGACGCTTTCATCCGGCATTTCACTGACCCACTCCAACGTTCGCGTTTTACAACCTTACGAAACCACCTCTCGCCATAGCAGCCCACTCTATATGCTGGTGGTGCTGGAAGGGGGCGTCACGATCGCGCTTAATGGCGTTGAATATGTCGTACGATCCGGCATGGCCTTCAGCTCCCGCCTGAGTGAAGAGCAGATAATGTGCGCGCGTCACGATGCCGACAGCACGCTGAAAACGCTCTCGTTTGGCCTGTTCCCACACGATGCCAGGCGCGAGACCCTGCTTGAGTCGCTGCTCCAGGAATGGCAAAGCCTGAATGCGCCCACTCTGGTCTGGCACGTCCCTGAGTTTATCCTTGCGGGGATCCAGCATGCTCAGCAGCAGGGTCTAAGCGCGTTATCCCGTCAGCTGTTGCTGGAAGGGCTGATGTATCAGCTTCTGGGACAGGGTTTGGCGCAGCGCCAGCAATCCTTCCCGTGCCGGCCTGAGCATGCGCGTCTTGAACGCGTGCGCAGCAGGCTGGAACAGTCTCCGGAGCAGGATCATACTCTTGCGCAGCTGGCCGCCCTCGCCGCCATGAGCCCGAGCAGCCTGCGCAGCAAGTTTCGTCAACGCTACGGCTGCACCCTTTTCGATTACCTGCGTGAATGTCGGCTCGCGCTGGCGCGTCGCTATCTGCTTGAAGGCTATAGCGTGCAACAGGCGGCGTGGATGTGTGGCTATCAGCACGCCACCAATTTCGCTACCGCGTTTCGTCGCCATTACGGTATTGCACCGGGCGACGTGCGCAAACGCCGCTAACCTACTTTCTCTCTTCGCGCGAACGCAACCCGTGCGGTTTAGCACCGCGCATACGTATCCTGGCGGCGCGCATAGCTGTTTGCTCTCTCAAAAAGGTAATAATTCTTATTAACAATAAGAAATACCTTTGGAGAGGGTTATGTTTGCTAAGTCACGTCTGGCACTGCTGGTGGGATGGGTTACCGGTAGCGTCGCTTTTCCTTTACTGGCGCAGGATGCCCAAAAAACGGACACCGTTGTGGTCACGTCGCAGATGCAATCTGCTGCCACCAAGCTTGAAACGCCGGATATAGAGACTCCGCAGTCGGTCTCTATCGTTACCCGCGAGCAGTTTGAAGAGCAGGGCGCGACCAGCGTGCGCCAGGCGGTGAGTTACACGCCGGGGGTTTACAGCAACCAGATTGGCGCGTCAAACCGCTTCGACTACATGGTGCTGCGCGGTTTCTCCGACGGCAGTCTGGATAATGTCTACCTCGACGGCCTGAAGATGATGGGAGACACCAACTCTCACAGCTCGCTGGTGGTGGATCCCTGGTTCCTCGACAATATCGAGGTGGTGCGTGGCCCGGCCTCCGTGCTGTACGGCCGTTCATCGCCGGGCGGTATCGTGGCGCTGACCTCCCGCAAGCCGTCGTTCGATCCGGGTGGGGAGATTAAGCTATTTGCCGGGAACAATAACCAGCGCGGGGCGATGTTCGACGTCACCGGCCCGGTTGATGATAACGACCGCGTGGCGGTGCGCCTCAGCGGGATGACCCGCTATGCCGATTCCCAGTTTGATCCGCTGAAGGAAGAGCGCTACGCGCTGATGCCGAGCCTGACCTGGCGCATCACTGATAACACGCGTCTGGATCTGATGGCCTATCTGCACCGCGATCCGGAAGGGGGGAGCCACTCCGGCCTGCCTTATGACGGCACCGTGGTGCCGCATAACGGTAAGAAAATCACCAACACCTTCTTTGAAGGTGAGGATGACTACGACAAGTACGATCGTCGGGAAAACATGGTGGGCTACAACATTGAGCACATGTTCGACAGCGGCTGGACGGTGCGCCAGAAGCTGCGCTATCTGCACACCAAAGTGGAGCTGAATCAGGTATATGCCGCGGGCTGGCTGAACGATACCGAGCTCAACCGCGGCTATTCCGGTTCTGACGAGAAGATGAATGCCATCACGCTGGATAACCAGGTCGACGGCAGTTTCGATACCGGGGCAGTTAACCACCGCGTGCTGATCGGCCTGGATTATCAGGACCGTACCAATAACGTGACCGGCTACTACGGCGGTTTCCCGCCCATCGACGCGTTCCACCCGGTTTACGGTGCGAAACCGGATTACATCACCCAGTACAGCAAGGAAAAACATAAGCTGCGCCAGACCGGGTACTACCTGCAGGATCAGATGTCCATCGACCGCTGGCGCCTGACGCTGGGCGGGCGTTATGACCAGGTAAGCGTGTCGAACGTTGATAACGTTAACCATACCCGCAGCGACCTGGATAAGAACAACGTCAGCAGCCGCGCGGCGTTGCTGTATCTGTTTGATAACGGTGTCGCGCCGTACGTCAGCTACTCCACGGCCTTTACGCCGACCAGCTTCGCCGATGAGCAGGGCAACATTCTGGACCCGATGAAAGGCAAGCAGTTGGAAGCGGGCGTGAAGTATGAACCCGAGGGGATGAATAGCCAGTTCAGCGCCTCGGTGTTCCGCATCAACCAGAAGAATATCGCCACCAAAGAGGAGCCGACCGATCCGTACCGTTCCATCGGTGAGATCGAGTCCGAGGGCGTTGAGCTGGAAGCGGTGGGTCAACTGACCGACAGCCTGCGCATGCAGGCGGCGTACACCTATACCGACATTCGCTACAAGAAGAGCAGCCCGGAAGAGGAGGGCAAGCGCGCCGTCTATGCGCCGCGGAATATGGCCAGTGCCTGGCTCAGCTACGACGTGAAAACGGGCCCGATGGACGGTCTGACCGTCGGATCCGGCGTTCGTTACGTTAACGGCATTACCAGCGATCGCCAGAACACCCATACGCTGCCGTCGTATACGCTGGTGGATATGGTGGTGGGGTATGACCTGTCGAAGGTGGGGCTCACGGGCATGAGCGCGCAGCTGAACGTCAATAATCTGACCGATAAACGCTATGTGGCGGCGTGTAACTCGCTCTCCTACTGCTATTTCGGCGCGGAACGCAGTATCGTTGGCAGCGTTTCATGGACGTTTTGAGTCGGTGACAGTGCCGGGCGGCGGTGACGCCTTGCCCGGCCTGGTGGAGGAGGGCATCAGGCCGCACTACGCCTCCATCGCAATCACAATTGCCTCACCCATCTTCTTCAGCGCCTCGCGATGCTTCTCCGTTGGCGGTAACGCAACGTTGATCCGCAGGCAGTTGCGGTACTTGCCGGACGCAGAGAACAGCGACCCGGCTGCCGCCTGGATCTTCAGCCGGCACAGCTGCTTGCTGACGCACACCATGTCGACATTTTCCGGTAACTCCACCCACAGCAAAAAACTGCCCTGCGGGCGCGTCACGCAGATCTCCGCCGGGAAGTACTGCCGTACCCAGCAGGTATAGGTTTCCATATTCTGCTGATAAATCTGGCGCATACGGCGAACGTGACGATGATAATGGCCGTCGCGAATAAACGCCGCCACCGCCATCTGCGTTCCCGGCACGTTAAAGCCGCCTGCAGCGTATTTCATGTGCATCACCCGGTCGTAATAGCGCCCCGGCACAATCCAGCCGACGCGCAGGCCCGGTGCCACGGTCTTGGTAAACGAGCTGCACAGGAGTACGCGGCCATCAATGTCCATGGAGTGAATGGTGCGCGGGCGCGGGTATTCCGCCGCCAGCTCGCCGTAAATATCATCCTCCACGATCACGATATCGTGCCGCTGGGCGAGAGCCAGCACCTGCTTCTTCCGCGCTTCCGGCATGATAAAACCCAGCGGGTTATTGCAGTTAGGCACCAGGATCACCGCTTTAATGGGCCACTGCTCCAGCGCCAGCTCTAACGCTTCAATGCTGATCCCGGTTTCGGGATCGGTGGGAATTTCGATGGCTTTGATGTTGAACCCGCGCAGCATCTGCATGGTGCCGTGAAACGACGGGGATTCCACGGCCACAATATCGCCCGGTTTGCATATCGAGAGCAGGGCAATCGACAGCGCGCCGTGGCAGCCATTGGTGATGACAATCTCATTCGCGGCCACGGTAGAGCCGCCGTCCAGCATCAGCCGTGCGATCTGCTCGCGCAGCTCGAGCCGACCGTCGAGCACGTCATAGCTCAGCATCTCGCCCGGATTGTGCTGCGCGATGCGGCTCATTTCACGCCACAGCGGTTTCAGGCTCGGTTGATTGACGTCCGGCGAGCCGCCGCCAAAGGAGATCATCTCTTTGTCGGCACGGGCATCCAGCAGCATCATCACTTCATCCCACTGGGTGACGTCTACCGGACGCTGCACCGGACGCGTCATTGCCGGTACGGGTGGCATGGCCTTACGTTGCGAGACAAAATAGCCGGAGCGTGGCTGAGGCGTGATCAGCTGCAGATTTTCGAGGATCTGGTAGGCCTGCTGTATGGTGCTGATGCTAACGCCATGCTCCTGGCTCAGCGCGCGCACCGACGGCAGACGTTCACCGCTGCGATACAGCCCTTGTTGAATGCGTTCCGCCAGAAGGTTGGCGAGATGTTGGTAGCGCGTCATGCTGTATCCTTTGTTTTCACCATACAGATTGTAAAACCAGTACAGATTGCCGCAAAAAACGGCATGCAGATACACTTTTAGCGGATCTGTATGTTAAACAAAAGATGTTTTTGAATCTGTATTGTACGCCCTGAATTCCATGATGATAACGCTACTGGCACAGTGAGGAGAGCATCATGGAATTTTACGAGAACCGTTCAAAACGTCCGTTTATTGTTTTTGTCTGGATCGGCAAAACGCTACGCAACTGGTACCGTATTCACCGCACCCGTCGCATCCTGAGCAAGATGAGTGACGAGCAGCTCAAGGATGTCGGGTTGTCGCGCTATGATGTGTAAGCGGGCAGGGTCGGCGCTGGCCGGGTAAGGAGAAACCCCTACCCGGCGCAACGGAGAGATTATTCGACTGATTTCACCGCGGTGTTTTCAGCGATGCGGCGCAGATATTCGTTATTCTTAAACGCAACCATGATCAGTTCGAACGTCACGCGACAGCCGATCAGGCTGAAAATCATCCCGATAAATCCGGTGATCAGATGATCGGTAAACATGGAATACACGCCGGCAATCAAAATCACCAGCATGACGATCCAGTAGAAGAAGACCAGCACGCGTGGCGTTAATAAGTAGTCAAATCCCAGAATGGCTTTCATTTTCTTTTCCTTAGAAATATAAAAAAGGCTCAAGATTGTATCTTTATCACGTTCTTTTATGGCGTGGATAGCTATCTGATTTCAGAGTAGTAATTCCAGCGTTTCTTGTTTTGGCCTTTCAAGTAGTGCCACCGCCTCCTGATACGTGCGCACGTTGTTATAGCCCATCACCAGGCCGTACCGCTTGCCCGAGCCGCGATACCACTCCGAGAGCGCGTTAACCTGCAGCTGCTGCGCTTGCCAGCAGTGCGCGATTTCCCGGTCACAACTCCCCTTCGAAAGGAATGCCACGATGTGCATCCCACCGTCGTTTTGCTCGGTGAAAAACAGGTCGCCATACACCTCCTGTAAAGCCTTAATCATCCACTCCCGCCGGGTCTGATACAGGGCCCGCATCTTCTTAAGATGTCGGAAAAAATGGCCTTCGTTGAGAAAGGCGGTGAGGATCTTTTGCGTCAGCACCGGCTGGCCGCTGGTAACGATGTCCGCGCAGTCGGTAAACGCCCCGAGGGTGCTGGCGGGCATCACCACGTAGCCCATGCGCAGCGACGGCATAATGGTTTTGCTGAAGGTGCCCATAAAAATGACCCGGTCGTGCCGGTCGAGGCTTTTTAGCGACGGCAGCACCTTGCGGGTGTAGTGAAATTCCCCGTCGTAGTCATCCTCAATAATCCAGGCCTCGTTCTGACTCGCCCAGTCGAGAAGCTGTTGTTTACGCGGCAGAGAGAGGGTGACCGCCAGCGGGCTCTGGTGCGACGGGGTGACAATGGCGAAGCGGGCATCGCGATGGTGGCGCAGCAGGTATTCCGTATCGATCCCGGCGCGATCGACCGGCACGGTGTGCAGGCGCGGCACGATCCGCTTGAGCAACTGCTGGCCCATAAAGTAGCCCGGATCTTCAAACACCACCTTGTCGCTGCGGCTGGCCAGCGTATCGAGGATCAGGCGCAGGCTACCGCTGTAGCCGCTGGTGATCAGCACCTGCTCGGCGGTGCAGGCGAGCCCGCGTGAAATATTAAGGTAGCTGGCAATCGCCTGGCGCAGCGGATACCAGCCCAGCACGGGCGGATTCAGCATCTCTTCCTGGCGCATGGCGCGCGTCGCCTGGCCTGAAAGCAGCAGCCATTTTTTATAGGGAAAGCTGTCGAGGGAGGGAATGCCGGGGCGCAGAAAACCTGCCCGTTCGCGCTGGCCGATCAGCGAGGCTGGAAGCGTGCCGGTGGTCTGCTCCGCAGGGGCGTGCTGCGCGGGCAGTAACAGGTCCGGATTGACCCGCGTGCCGCGTGCCCCCTGGCTTACCAGATACCCTTCGCCCGTCAGGATGGCGTAGGCGGTTTCAACGGTTTTGCGCGCCACCTTCAGCTCTTCCGCCAGCACGCGAATGGCGGGGACTTTGTCGCCAGGCTTTAGCACGCCACGCGTGATGTTGTCGCGATAGCGGGTATAAATAGCGTGATAGCCCGGTTTCATGTCCTACCTCGTTTGACGGTTTTTGTGTCTTTTTACTATGTCATTATCCGCGTAGATTGTCCTCATCGCATGACATATGCCGCACAAAAAAGAGGAAAGACAATGAGCACTCGCGTAAACCACCATAAGATCACACCTGCCCTCGCCAACGCGCTGTCCAACCTGAGCATGGAAGTGGCGAAAACCTCTCTCGACCCGGCGCTGAAGCACCTGATCGACATTCGTGTCTCACAGCTGAACGGCTGTACCTTCTGCCTGGATATGCACTCGAAAGAGGCCAAAATCGCCGGAGAACGCGAGCTGCGCCTGTACCATCTGGCGGCATGGCGCGAGTCCCCGCTGTTCAGCGCCCGTGAGAAAGCGGCGCTGGCCTTTGCCGAAGCGCTGACGCAAATTAGCGTGCATGGCGTGAGCGATGCGCTCTACCGCAGCGTGGCGGAGCACTTCTCGGACGTGGAAATTTCAGAGCTGAACTTTGCCATTGTGGCGATCAACGCCTGGAACCGTCTGGGGATCACGTCCCGCATGGCGCCGGGCTCGCTGGACGCGGCTTACGGGCTGAACAAAGCTAACCTCGAATAACCCCGCGCTCACGGATCATCGCCACCAGCGCCCGTAACCCTGGCGGGACGTGGCGATGCCCCGGATAGTACAAACGCAGCCCGGCAAACGGCTGCGTCCAGTCGTTTAACACGCTCACCAGTTCTCCGCTTTCAAGCTCTTCCCGGATATACAGTTCCGGTAAAAACCCTATCCCTAATCCCGCCTTCACGGCCCGGATCGAGGCGAAAAGATCGGACGTGGCAAAGCGCGGCGGTACCGCCAGAGCGTAGTGTTCTCCGTGACGCGCCAGCTCCCAGCGGTAGATCCCACCGTGCGCCATGCGCATACCGATCCCCTGATGTAAGAGCAGATCCTCCGGCGTGTGCGGCGTGCCGTGGCGGGCAAAGTAGTCCGGCGTGGCGGTGACAAGCTGGCGGATCTCACCGGTCAGCGGCACGGCGATCATGTCCTGCGGCACGGATTCTTCAAGACGGATCCCGGCGTCGTAACCTTCTGCGACGATGTCGATCATTCGTGCTTCGCTTAGCGTCTCGACGCGCATTTTCGGGTAGCGGATCATAAAGTCGATCAGCAATTGATCCAGAAAGAGCGCACCGATATGGTTCGGTACGTTTAAGCGCAGGGTGCCGGCAGGTTCGCCGGTATCACTGTGGATCTCTTCGCTGGCCTGGCGTATCGCCTGCAGGGCCGGGCCGATACGCGCCACATAGCGCTGCCCGGCGTCGGTAAGCGCCACGCTGCGGGTCGTGCGGTTAAACAGGCGCGTCTCCAGGCGGCTCTCCAGCCCGGCGATAGCGTTACTTACCGCCGTGGCGGACATGCCCAGCTCCTGTGCCGCCCCGCGAAAACTGCCGCGCCGCACAACCGCCATGACCACTTCCAGCTCTGTCAGACCCGAACGATGCATAGATTATCCTGAAAATCGAAACAACCCTTGCAGCATAGCGTGGATTATCGCAACGGAGAAGCCGTGCCAGACTGTGTCCATACAGCCTGAGGAGGTTTATATGCACAACATCGAACAGATCTTTATCAACGGCGAATTTGTTACCCCGCACGGCACCGAACGTTTTGATTTATACAATCCGGCGACGGCGCGGGTGATTGGCCAGGTTCGCCTGGCCGATGAGGTAGACGCTGAGCATGCCATCGCGGCCGCGAAAGCGGCATTTCCGGCGTGGTCGCAAACCCCCCGACAGGAACGTATTGCCGCGCTGAAACGCATGCATGCCGCCGTGGCCGCCCGTCATGACGCGCTGCTGGACGCGGTGATTGAAGAGTACGGCGCGCCAGCCTCGCGCTCGGCGTGGATGGCCCGCTACCCGGCAGATGTCATTGCCCAGGCCATCGAGGCGCTGGAAGCCTTTGAGTTTGTGACCACGGCGGGGGCGGCAACGGTGCAGATGACGCCGCTTGGTGTCGCCGGGCTTATTACCCCGTGGAACAGCGACGCGGGGTTTATCTGCGGCAAACTGGCGGCTGCGCTCGCGGCGGGCTGCACGGCGGTGATTAAACCGAGCGAGATGAGCGCGCTGCAAACCCGCATTGTCACCGAGGCGCTGCGCGATGCCGGGTTACCGCCGGGCGTGTTTAACATTGTCACCGGACGGGGCGATACGGTCGGTGAGACCATCAGCCGCCATCCGGACGTGGCGAAAATTTCGTTTACCGGTTCGACCGTTACCGGCAAAGCGATACTGCGCAACGCGGCGCAGAGTGTTAAGCGGGTGACGCTGGAGTTAGGCGGTAAATCGCCGACGATCCTGCTTGATGATGTCGATTTGGCGCAGGCTATCCCGCTGGTGGTACAGGCCGGGTTTATGAACAGCGGGCAGGCGTGCGTGGCCGGAACGCGCATTCTGGTACCGCAGTCGCGTAAGGCGGAAATCGAAACTGCGCTGGCGCAGGCCGTCGCGGCCGTGAAATCCGGCGATCCGCGGGATAACGCGACAGAAATTGGCCCGATGGTCAGTGAAAAACAGTGGCTGCGGGTGCAGGGCTATATCCGTAAAGGTCTCGACGAGGGGGCAAACCTGCTGGTGGGGGGCGAAGGGCGTCCGGAAGGGACGCAGGACGGCTGGTTTGTGCGCCCGACGCTGTTTGCTGACGTCACAAATCAGATGGCGATTGCCCGGGAAGAGATCTTCGGCCCGGTACTGTGTGTGATCGCTTATCAGGACGAGGCCGAAGCCGTCGCCATTGCCAACGACACCGAGTATGGCCTGAGTGCGATGGTGCTGGGCAGGGATGTCGAACGTGCGCGTCGCGTGGCGCAGCAGATTGTCGCGGGCCGCGTGCTGGTGAACACGCTGGCCCATGAGCCTAAAGCGCCGTTTGGCGGGTTCAGGCACTCCGGCGTGGGGCGTGAAATGGGCGAGTGGGGGATCCGCGCGTTTATGGAGCCGAAGTCGATTCTGGGATAACCGTTTGTCGCCCTCCCGAAAAGAGGGCGACAATACTTCGCCCTTCACCGAAGCATCCGCATTTTCTTTCCTGCATGCTCTCCGCACCCTCACAACGGAGAGACAACCATGATTGCAGTCCTTTTCGAAGCCCAGGCCGCGCCTGCCCACCAGGCGCGTTACCTGCAGCTCGCAGCCGAACTCAAACCCCTGCTGGCGGATATCGACGGGTTTATTGATATCGAGCGTTTTCAGAGCCTGACCACCGACGGCAAAATTCTCTCCCTCTCCTGGTGGCGGGACGAAGAAGCGGTCCGCCGCTGGAAGCAGAACGTCTTTCATCAGGCGGCGCAGAGGGAGGGGCGGGAGGCCATCTTTACCTACTACCGCATTCGGGTGGCGCAGGTGGTGCGGGAATACGCCTCAGAAACCGGAGGGCATGCGGATGTATGACGTTCATGTGATTTTCGACGCTACGCCAGGGGAACTGGCGCGATTTGGCCAGCTGTTGGGGCGCAATGGTGTGGGGCTGGAGGGCGGCGGCGTGTTTGGTACCGAAGCCCATTTCCTGGTGGAAGAGGGCGAAAAAGCCCGTCGCGTGCTGCTTGAGGGCGGGTTTAACGTCCGGTCAGTCCGTAAACCGCTGATCAGAAAACTGCAGCAGGCGCGCCCCGGTGAGCTGGGCGAGATTGCCGCGGCGTTAGCGGCTCACGGTGTGTCTGTACTGACCCAGTACAGCGACCATGCGAATCACCTCATTCTGCTGACGGATAATGATAAGCTGGCGGCAGAGATCACCAGACCATGGGCAGTCAATGCTTAAGACCCGTTTACCCCCTGACAACAGCGCGCTGCTGGAGCAGGCCATGGCGGCAGTGGCCGCTGCCATGGCGGATCCGTCGCGTGTGAAAATGCTCTGTGCGCTGATGGATGGCAGGGCATGGACCGCCACCGAGCTGAGCGCGGCGGCGGATATCGCCCCCTCCACTGCCAGCGGGCACCTGACCCGTCTGCTGGACGGAAAGCTGATTACCTGCCTGTCACAGGGGCGGCATCGCTATTACCGCCTGGCAGGACACGATGTGGCGGAACTGGTCGAGCAGATGATGGGGCTGTCGTGGAGCCGCATCACCCCGCCGGAAACCTCCGCCCCGAAAGCCCTGCGTGAAGCCCGCACCTGTTACGACCATCTGGCAGGGACGGTGGCCGTTCAAATCTATGATTTTATGCAGGCGCAGGGCTGGCTGGAGACGGACGGATCAGCCCTGACCGTGTATGGACGCGAACAGTTCCTGACGCTCGGTATTTCATTAAGCGCCAATCCGCGCCGTAAGGCCTGCTGTGCCTGTCTTGACTGGAGCGAGCGGCGGTTTCATCTTGGGGGCGAGGCGGGCGCGGCGCTCCTCGCGTATCTGGACAGCAACGGCTGGATCCAGCGGGTGGCGGGATATCGGGACGTGGTGGTCACCGAGTCGGGAAACGTTGCGATTAAAAAACGTTTTAGCCGCTAAAGTCTCGGCGGTCTGATGCCCTTTCCCACCGGGAGAGGGCATTCGTCTTTCGCAATTCCTGCTCTTTTGTCTCTCGTTTCTTGATACTTACCCTGGTAACTATTATCTTGACCGCGTGTTACGAGAGGATATCGCATGCGTGAAGAAGAACTGTTTAGCCGCAGACCGATGGGGATGCGGATGGCCATGATCGTGCGTCAGTGGCGCGCCGTGATTGACGACGCCATTCTCGAGACCGGGTTAACCCAGTCGAGCTGGACGGTAATGATGCAGCTTCAACAGCTTGGGGATAACGTCTCGGTGAGTGAACTGGCGGAGGTGCAGGGTATTGAACTGCCGCCGCTGATGCGCACGCTGACACAGCTGGAAAAACAGGGTTACCTGTTACGCACCGTATCGCCTTATGACAAGCGTATCCGGCTACTTACGCTGACGCCGGAGGGGAACGCCGTACTCAGGACGCTCTCTCGGGTGATCGAGACATTTCAGGCGCGCGTATCGCAAAACATCGCGCCGGAGCATCTCGATATTTTCAGCGCCACGTTGAATCAAATCGCCTGCAATTTGCGGAAAATCCGCGAAGAAGATAACAAGACCGAAAAATAATGACTCCTGAACAAAAGTTTGCCCGCTGGGTAAGGGTAAGTATTGCCTCTTTCCTGCTGATGTTTGTCTACTTTGTCGTCGCGGACATCTGGATCCCGTTGACGCCGGACTCCACCGTCATGCGCGTGGTGACACCGGTTTCTCCGCGCGTCTCCGGCTACGTGGCGGCTGTCCATGTACACAACAACAGCCAGGTGAAGCGAGGCGACCTGCTGTTTGAGCTGGATGACACGCCGTTTCGCAATAAAGTGGAAGCAGCACAAATCGCGCTGGAGCAGGCACGTCTTTCTAACGAACAGCTGGATGCGCAGATCGCGGCCGCACAGGCCAGCCTGAAAACCGCCGTGCTGACCGCGCGTAACGACAAGGTGACCTACGATCGTTATCAGAAACTCAGCACGCTGCAGAACGTGTCGCAGGCGGATCTGGATAAAGTCCGGACCACCTGGCAGAGCAGCGAGCAGTCCGTCAGTTCGCTGCAGGCGAACATCCGTAACCTGCGCATTCAGCGCGGTGAGCGGGAAGAACACCGCAACGTCACCCTGCAGAAATACCGCAATGCGCTGGATGAAGCGGAACTGAATCTTGGCTGGACGAAGGTTTACGCCCAGGCGGACGGCACGGTCAGTAACCTGCAGCTCAGCCCCGGCTATTACGCCTCCTTCGGCTCAGCCGCGCTGGCGCTGGTGAATAATCAGGCCGATATCGTGGCCGACTTTCGCGAGAAGAGCCTGCGCCATACCCATCAGGGAACCGATGCCGCCGTGGTGTTTGACGCCTTCCCGGGACGCGTCTTCCGTGCGCATGTGACCAGCAGCGATGCGGGGATCCTCGCCGGACAGGAAGCGGTGAACGGTGAGCTGTCCGAGCCAGAAACCTCCAACCGGTGGGTTCGTGATGCCCAGCGTATGCGTATCCACGTGGCGCTGGACGAGGCGCTGCCGAAGCAACTTCCGACCGGTGCGCGTGCCACCGTGCAGCTCTATAACAGCGAAGGGCCGTTTGCGCGCTTCTTCTCCGGGATGCAGATCCACCTGGTGAGCCTGCTGCACTATGTCTATTAACACTCTGGCGCGGGTGTTTACCCCGCACGGCAACATCGTCTATACGGCAAACGACTTTCGCCAGACCCTGCGCATCGTCTTTGCCGGCATGATTGCGCTGAGCATTTCGAGTTTTTACAACACTCACTACGGCGTGTTTTTCGTGGTCTACCCCATCATGCTGCTGTCACTGGTACCGGTCTTTAACCGCCACGTGGCGAAGCAATTTATCTTTAGCGCCTCGCTTAACTGCGTTGAAATGGTCATTATCATCGGCTATCTGTCGCAATGGCCGGTGATCATGACGTTAGTCGTGTTCGCCCTGTACGTCATGCGTTTTCGCTTTATGAGTAAGGGACCGCTGTTTCTGTTTGGTTCGATGGGCGTGGTCTGCCAGAGCGTGATGCTCAACTTTATGAGCTATCCCACCACCGACTGGCATACGTTGCTGTTTTCCAATATCGAAGCGAGCGTTATGGCGGTGTGCCTGAGCGCGCTGATGAATTACCTGCTGCCGGATGTAGAGCCGCGCAAGCCGCCGCCGCTGATTGAAAAAGATGACGCCCGTGTGCGCCACGAGTCGCTGCTTTCCGGGACCGTTGCCACCCTGATTTTCGTCATCTTCCAGGTAAGCGACCTGAGCGACTCACTTTCCGCGCTGATGGCCGGGGTATTGATTCTGTTTCCCATGCATTATCGCGGCGCGGTGATGAGTTCCCTCTGGCGCGTGGTCGGCGTGGTGCTGGGCTGCCTCTACATTCTGGTCGTCCAGCTTATCCTTTACGATCACAGCAGCCATATGCTGCTGATGATGCCGCTTATTGGCCTTGGGCTGGCATTTGGCGCGCGGCTGCACGTGATGGAGAAGGTCGGCGCCGGGGTCGGGTTTTCCAGCATCACCACCATCGGCATTATGTTCGGGCAGAACATGCACCCGGACAGCGACCTGGTGTTCAGCGATCTCTATCGCATTACCTCGGTGACCTTTGCGCTGGTGGCGACCCTGACAATGGTCTTCCTGGTGCATTTGATCCTCAATCGCTTTGCCCCTACGCGCTATGTGATCGCGCCGCCTGAGGCGAATTAATGCGCGAGCACGGCAGGCAATTGCGAGAGTAAAAACAGGATCAGGCCAATGGTCCCACCCACCAGCGTGCCGTTCACACGGATGAACTGCAGGTCTTTGCCGATGTTAAGCTCAATCTGGCGCGACATATCTTTGGCATCCCAGCTCTTGACCGTGTCGCTGATATGCCGCGTGAGGAACGCGGCAAAATCCGGTGCTACGCGGTGCGCCGCCTGCTCCAGATGCTCGTTCAGCGATGCCTGCAGGCTGGCATCGTTCGACAGCGTTTCACCAAACCACAGTCCGGCGTTGGCGATGCGCTGCCTGACGCGCGAGTCCTCGCTTTGCATATCCGCTTTCAGCCACTGACGCAGGTCGGCCCACATCTCGCCCAGATAACGGTTAAACGCCTCGTCGTTCTTCAGGTAGTGCTTGATGTTATCGGCTTTGGCGGCCATTTCCGGATCGTTTTTCAGGTTGTCGATAAACTTCAGCGTGGCGCGGTCAAACGCCTGGCGGATCTGGTGCGTGCGGTCGTGGCTGATATCATCCAGCAGCGTATTCACCGCATTCGACACCATCTCCGCACTCTGATCGCCGAGCCACTCGGTAGGCAGCACCATGGCCTTGCGTGGATGCTCGGTCTTCAGCCAGTGCACAATCTGGTCGGCGATAAAGTCCCGCGTGCTGTCACGCTGGATAAGCGCGATCAGGCGGTTGATGATGGCGTCCAGCAGCACCTGATGGCGATTGTTACGGGTCATGCTCTCCAGCATCACCGCGCTGGTTTCGGTGAAGTCGACCTTGTCGATGGCCTTGTGCACCGCCCGTTTGAGCAGCCGCTGAATGCGTCCGTCGTCGGTCAGTTCAAGAAAACCGCTCATTACCTGAATCAGATGCAGCCCGACGCGCCGGGCGTTGTCGGGCTGACTGAACCAGGTGCCAATCATCTGTGCCGGTTCATAGCGGCGGATCAATGCCACCAGTGACTGGGTATCGAGAAACTTTTCCTGCACGAACTGACCCAGATTGTCGCCAATGCGGTCTTTGTTGCGCGGAATGATCGCCGTATGGCGTGAGATAAACGGGATAGGCACCCGGCGAAACAGCGCGACGACGGCAAACCAGTCCGCCAGTGCGCCGACCATCGCCGCCTCGGCAATGGCCTTTACGCCGCGCACCCAGAAGGTTTGCGGCAGGAACAGGGTGGTGATAAACGCCGCGGCGGCAATCAGCAGCAGCGACAGCGCCAGCAGCTTGGCGCGTTTAAGTTCAGCTATTTTTTCCATGGCTTAAGAATAGAGGGAGGCGGGAAGAAAATGCAAAAAACGCCACACGACCCACCCACCAAACGCCATCAGCACCACGCCAGCGGTTCGCTCAATCAGCCAGAGTGAACGGCTGAGCGTCCGCTGAACCACGGGCAAGCCCATCAGCGACACCAGCGCTAAATCCCAGACCAGCACCACCATTACCATCCAGACACCGCAGGTTGACTGCTGAAGCAGCGTGACACCCGGCCCTAACAGCGCCGTCATGAGCGCCAGATAAAAAAGCGCATTCTTCGGGTTTAACAGTGCCGAACCGAGCCCCAGCAGGATTTGCTTACGCAATGAGGGGCACCGCTGATGAGTCTCATTGAGCGCAAGCGTCTGCGGGCGGCTGCGCGCCAGCCGCGATCCAATCCAGAGCAGGTAGAGCGCGCCGGATAATTCGATAAGGGTGAACAGCCACGAAAACGTGCGCAGGGCGCTCCAGCCGATAATCACCAGCACAATATAGAGCGCGTTACCCGCGGCGATACCGAGGCACAACCCGGCACTGCCGCGCAGCCGGTAGCGTGCGGCGTAACCGACCAGCAAAAAGAAATCCGGACCGGGGCTTAACAGGGCTACAAAATGCGCCAGCGCCAGGGCGAGAAAAGCGGAAGGGAAGAACAGTTCCATCGTGACCTCCAGAGCAAAAACGGAGATCACCTTACGGCGTTACGTATCCTGATTATTGTCTGATATTGATCGGCCCGTCGCGTACTGGCGAGGCGTGGCGGCCGTGTAGCTGACGAAGGTTTTATGGAAATGGCTCTGGTCGGCAAACCCGCTCTGGTAACCGACATCGGCGAGATCATCCCCCGCACGCAGTCGCGCTTTGGCGTATTCCACGCGAGAGATGCTGAGAAAGCGTCCTGGCGTCAGGCCGGTGTCCTGTTTAAAGGTGCGGATTAATGTCTCTTTGCGCAGTGAAAACCGCCGGGCAAGGTCGTCAAGGGAAGGCGGAGCGGTGAGGTTCGACAGAAACGCCTCTTGCACCTGCTGACTCAGTGAATGGGGCTTATCTGTAGGGCCTGTAGAGGGAGGAAGGGCGCAAAGCAGTGCGTTCAGGGAGGCCGCGGTCATGTTCTCAACCACGTCAAGATAATGATTAAACAGCGTTTGGTCGCGAATGACCTGCAGTGCCAGCGAAAGGTCAGTGTCGATATACAGCATATGATAGCTGCGTGGCTGCCCCGCCACCGGGTTGCAGCTGTGGGGCGCATGCGCCGGGATGACGATGATGTCGCCAGGGGTCAGGATATACTCCCTGTCATGGACTGTGCAGCACGTCTGGCCTTCCAGGATCGCGCCAATAGAGAGCTGTGGGTGACAATGACGTTTATACGCCTGGGTGCTCTGCCACGTGCTGCGCAGCTCGTGGCCGCAGGCGCGATGAAAGGTCTGGCGGATGTGTCGGGTCTCGGTCATGGGGGACTCCTGTCAGGAACGTTTTTTATACCATGCCCGCGCGACATGTTGCAGTACCACGCTAAGAACCTTCCGGATATACCCAACTTTACGTCCATCGCCAGTCATATTGTCTACCCTTAATACCCTAAGCGGTAAAACAAGGAGATTCGACATGGCTTACCAGACAGTAAATCCTGCCACAAACCAGCTCATCAAAGAATATCCCTCCCATACCGACGCGGATGTTGAAGCGGCGCTGAAGGCGGCCGATGCGCTTTACCATTCGGACTGGGCAAAAGGCGACATTAACCAGCGCCTGCCGGTACTGCGTAAACTTGCGGACCTCATCGACGAACGTACGGAGGATCTGGCCAAAATTGCCAGCAAGGAGATGGGTAAGCTCATTGAGCAGAGTCGCGGTGAAGTGAAACTGTGCGCGCAAATCGCCCGCTACTACGCGGATAATGCCCAACGGTTCCTCGCCCCGGTGAAGTACGACTCCGAACTCGGGGAAGCGTGGGTCGAGCACCACCCTATTGGCGTGCTGATGGCCGTTGAGCCGTGGAACTTCCCTTATTACCAGCTGATGCGTGTCCTCGCCCCGAACCTGGCGGCCGGTAACCCGGTTATCGCCAAACACGCCAGCATCGTGCCGCACTGTGCAGAGACGTTTGCACATCTGGTGCGTGAGGCCGGTGCACCGGAAGGGGCGTGGACCAACCTGTTTATTTCGTCGGATCAGGTGGCGAACATCATCGCCGACGATCGTGTACAGGGTGCCGCGCTGACCGGTTCCGAAAAAGCGGGCAGCGTGGTCGCGGCGCAGGCGGCGAAGCACATCAAAAAATCGACCCTGGAGCTGGGCGGTAACGACGTCTTTGTGGTGCTGGATGATGCCGATCTGGAGAAGGCCGTGAAGACGGGTGTGAATGCCCGACTCAATAACGCCGGCCAGGTCTGTACGGCGGCGAAGCGTTTCATCGTGCATGAGAAGATTGCGGATGCCTTCCTCGCGAAATTCACCGAGGCATTTAAGCAGGTGAAGATTGGCGATCCGCTGGACGAGAGCACCACCCTGGGGCCGCTGTCCTCTCAGGATGCGCTGGACACGTTGACCAGACAGGTCAACGAGGCGGTGAAAAACGGCGCAACGCTGCATTACGGTGGCAAACCGGTGCAGCGTGACGGTTGCTTCTTTGAGCCGACGATCCTGACGCATATCTCGCGCGACAACCCGGCCTACTTTGAGGAGTTCTTCGGCCCGGTGGCGCAGATCTATGTGGTGAAAAATGATGACGAAGCGGTCGCACTGGCGAACGATTCCCACTATGGTCTGGGCGGCGCGGTGTTCAGCAAGGATATCGAGCGGGCGAAGAAAATGGCGTCGCGTATTGAGACCGGCATGGTGTATATCAACTGGCTCACCGATACCGCCCCAGAGCTGCCGTTTGGCGGCGTGAAGCGATCCGGTTACGGACGCGAACTGTCGGACCTGGGGATCAAAGAGTTTGTGAACCAGAAGCTGGTGGTGGTGCGTAAATAACTCTGCGAATAAAAAACCTGCCATCCGGCAGGTTTTTGTTGAGGTTATTGCACTTCAATCTTGTCCCAGCCGCTTTTGAACATGCAGCTGTCGACTAAGGTATCCCGGCGATATTCATTCGCGTCTTCAACCGTGTAGCTCGTGGAAATATCCTTTTTCTTTTTCGATTTGTCCATTTTTTCCGAGCTCGAACCGGTCACAACATTGTCCGGGGGCAGATCAATCAGGGCCTGTGCTTCGCATTCCGTGAGCTTTTTATTCATCTCAGCGTCACTGACTCCCGGTTTCACCCATTTATACTGGACGCAACCGGTGAGCAGAAGCGTGATGCTCAGAACGCAAAGCGCGGTAATGCGGTGTTTCATCAGAAGGTGACTCCACCGCCTACATATGCGCCGTCGATCAGCGTGTGGCCAGGACGACCGTCTTTGCCGTCAACGCTTACGTGACGATAACCCACTTTCAGCGTCACAGGCGTGATTGGCGTCCAGCTCACACCGCCGTTGGCTTCCACGTAGTTTTTCACGCTGTTGTTCAGACCTTCTGGTGCGGCATACCCTTCGCCAAACACGTGGATGCTGTCCGTCAGCGCAACGTTAATACCGCCACCGATGGGGAATGCCACGCCGTTATCGCCTTTTTTCGGGCCAAGGTAGATTGCTTTGGCACCGGCATTCAGCATCACCGGGCCCACTTCCAGGTTGTAACCGGCGCCAACGCCACCTGTTTGCGTGCCGTCGTCAGTGTTTTTGAGCCAGTTGCTTTCAAGGTACACGCCGGATGAGGATTTACCCATTTCCAGATTAAGGTTAGTAAAGTTTTTACCTTGCTCAATCGTGCCGCCCATAGCCAGTGCGGAACCCGACAGGACGGTCAGAGCAGAAAGAAGAAGAACATTCATTTTTTTCATGTTTTATGCCTCGTCATTAATTTCATCTGAGGCCACCTTAACAAGCGATGTTTATGACTGCAAATGTGATTAAGGTCGTGTTTTTATGCTGTTTTTGTTAATGGCTGGCTTTTGAAATGTTGCTTTCATGTTTAGTTATCGCCGGGTCAATATGTATTGCCTGGACGTTTAGGACAGGTTTAGTTTTTTGACTAAATAGACACTGAACGAGACAGAGGATAACCGTTTGACATGAATTAATTGGCTTTCTAATAATTTCCATAAACATTTCAAATTTTACACTTTGTGGTTTAGTTTTACATTTCTGGCGGTTCATGCGCCTGCAATTGCCTGCCCGCGTCTCTCTGCGGTGTCATTTTCCTGACACGTTTGTTCTTTACGTTGTTGGCTTCACTTTCTGGATACTAACAATATGAAAAGAAAAATTATTCCTGTGCTTATCGGTTGTGCGCTCTCTTTCTCTGGCCTGGCGGCGCAGCCCACGGCCGAACACTATGTTGTCAGCTTCCCCGAAGGCACGCGCGTGAGCTACAGCGGCGCGTTTGCCGGTGCGTTCCCGAAGGGGCTCCCGGTCGGGATCGGCTCTGGCCTGCTGTTTACCGGTAAACAGGGCGATACCCTGACGTTTGCGACCGTGACCGATCGCGGTCCGAATGCGGATTCGCCGAAAGTGGGGAAAGACGAAGCCAAAATCTTTGTCACGCCCGATTTCGCTCCGCTGCTGATGACGATTCGCGTACAAAATGGCAAAGCGGAGGCCGTCGATGCGGGCCCTCTGCATGACGATAAAGGCGAGATCAACGGTCTGCCGCTGCAAAGCGGCGTGATTGGCTCGACCAATGAAGTGGCGTTCAGTGACACGTTAAAGGTGCTGAAGGGCGACAATCGCGGGCTGGATACGGAAGGTATCACGCCGGACGGTAAAGGCGGTTACTGGCTGTGCGACGAGTACGGTCCGTTCCTGATTAACGTCGACAGTAAAGGCAAGATCCTGGCGATTCACGGTCCGCAGGCGGCGGAAGGCGAGAAATCCATCGCGGGCGGCTTGCCGAATATTATTAAATGGCGTCAACCAAACCGGGGCTTTGAAGGCCTGACCCGTATGCCGGACGGGCGTATCATTGCCGCGGTGCAAAGCACGCTGGATATCGACGGTAAAAGCAAAAAACAGGCGCTGTTTACCCGCCTGGTGAGCTTCGACCCGGCGACCGGGAAAACCGCGATGTACGGTTATCCCATCGACAGCGCGGCCTACAGCAAAAACAGTGACGCCAAAATTGGCGATATTGTGGCGCTTGATAACCAGCAGCTGCTGCTGATTGAGCAGGGCAGCGATAAAAACGATGGCATGCGCAACCTCATCTACAAGGTGGACCTCAGCAAGGCGAGCGATCTGACACGCTTCGATAAGCCGGGCGAATACCCGGAGTTTGATGACGAGAAGACGCTGGCCCAGCGCGGCATTACGCTGGCGGCTAAAACCCAGGTCGTGGATTTGCGCGCGCTTGGCTGGCAGCAGGAAAAGGCCGAAGGGTTAGCGCTGATTGACAACAAAACGCTGGCGGTCGCGAACGATAACGACTTTGGCGTGAAGGTGGCGATGGAAAATCCGGTCGAGGGCAAGAAGCTCAAGGATTATCGGGTGAATTCGCAAGGTGCGCTCACGATTGATGATAAACCGGTTGCGACCACCCTCGCCGTGAAGCCGCTGGCGAAGCCGGCGTCAGAAAGCGAACTGTGGATTGTGACGCTGCCCGACGCGCTGAAATAATCTCACAGCCCTCTCCTCAACTGCGGAGAGGGCTGCGTTCGTACGGTTATTTGCGCAGTGCTGCAAACGCTGTCCGGATTTCGTCTTCCGGCAGCTGTAGCCCAATAAACACCATGACGCTTCGCGGTGTTTCATCTCCCCACGGTCTGTCCCAGTCCGCGCTGTACAGCCGCTGTACGCCCTGGAACAGCAGGCGGTTCGGTTCGCCATCAATCCACAGCATCCCTTTGTAGCGCAACAGTCTGTCGGCAAAAGAGAGCAACAGGTTTTCCATGACGCGGGAGACGTCGCTGATATCCACCGGGTAATCCAGCTCGACCACAATCGACGAGACGTCGTTTTGCTTATCTGCCATAAAGTGGAAGCGCGGCGTTGAGGTGACATGCTCTTCCAGCATAAAGCCGTTGGTGTTGAACAGCTGCGAGAGGTCGATATCACCGTGCGTCGCGATGTAAATCGGCGCGCGCGAGTTGATACGCGTCAGGCGCTCGCGCAGTTTTTCGCTGTCGCCCGCCACGTCGGTTTTGGTCAGCAGGATGCGATCGGCGTAGCCCACCTGCGACTGGGCGAGGGTGAACTGGTTCATCTGTTCGTCGGCATGAACCGCGTCGACCAGCGCAATGACGCCGTCCAGCAGGTAGCGCTGGCAGAGGATCTCATGGGCGAAAAAGGTCTGAATAATCGGGCCGGGGTCGGCCATACCGGTGCATTCAATCACCAGGCGGTCAAAATCGATTTCACCGCGATCGCGGCTGTCGAGCAGATCCAGCAGGGCGTCTTCTAATTCATTCGAGCGGGTGCAGCAGATGCAGCCGTTAGTCAGGGTTTTGATCTGCGTGGCGCGATCGCCAATCAGCTGATCGTCGACCGAGACTTCGCCGAATTCGTTTTCGATCACGGCGATTTTGAAGCCGTGCTGCGCGTTCAGAATGTGGCGCAGCAGGGTGGTTTTACCGGCGCCAAGGAAACCGGTCAGCAGGGTGACGGCAATCGGGGTCATGGTCTCTCCTTTAGCAGCAGCGTACGCCGCCTTCTCCACTCCCGCCGTAGCGCGCTTCCTGACGCTCGCGGAAGAATTCGGTATAGGTCATGTACGGTTTATCCGGATGGTTGGTCTTCATATGCTCAACGTAGTTGTCATAGTCCGGAATGCCAATCAGCATTTTCGCCGCCTGACCGAGGTATTTTTTCGCTTCGCCTAAGTTACCAAACATTGTGCCTTCCAGATAGAAAAAGCCCGGCAGGGGCTGCCGGGCGTAGTTTCCCTTCATCCTAACCCTCTCCCGCAGGAAGAGGGATGCGAGGGCGGATTAGTGGTGTGAAGAGGTCTTCACGCCGCCTTCCGGTACCGGGACATACGGGGTTTCTTTATCCGTACGACCCTCGGCGTTACGCACGTTCAGCCAGGTTTTGATGCCGTAGAAGATGATGCTGTACACCACCACCAGGAACAGAATACTCAAACCTGCGTTGGTGTAGTTGTTCACCACGATGTGGTTCATGTTGGCAATCTGCTGCGCAGTGAGGTCCGCGCCGCCTGCGGCAATTTTCTCTTTGTACTGGTTAGCCATGAAGAAGAAGCCTTCCAGCTGCGGGTTGGCGCTGAACAGTTTCAGACCAAGCGCCCAGGTGGTGCAGAGCAGCAGCCACAGCGCAGGGATCACGGTGACCCAGATGTATTTGGTGCGTTTCATTTTCACCAGTACAACGGTGCCAAGAACCAGGGCGACAGCGGCCAGCATCTGGTTAGAGATACCGAACAGCGGCCACAGGCTCTTCACGCCGCCCAGCGGGTCGACAACGCCCTGATACAGCAGGTAACCCCACAGACCCACGCAGCCCGCGGTTCCCAGAATACCCGCCACCAGAGAGTCGGTTTTCTTCAGGAACGGCACGAAGTTACCCAGCAGGTCCTGCAGCATAAAGCGTCCCGCACGGGTACCGGCGTCCAGCGCGGTGAGGATGAACAGCGCTTCAAAGAGAATACCGAAGTGGTACCAGAAGCCCATGTCCGCCCACGGCAGCACTTTGTGGAACACGTGTGCGATACCCACTGCCAGCGTCGGTGCGCCACCGGCGCGGTTCAGGACTGACGGTTCGCCAATGTCTTTCGCAGTCTGCATGATCTGCTCAGGCGAAATCACGAAGCCCCAGGAGCTGACGGTTGCGGCAGCATGTGCGCTCGCATCTTTCAGCTGCGCCATGATCAGCGCCGCGTTATCACCGCCCATCTCATGCAGGTTTGGCATGGTAATGCCCAGGCCTGCCGGAGGGGTGTTCATCGCGAAGTAGAGACCCGGTTCGATGATGGACGCGGCAACCAGTGCCATGATCGCCACGAAAGACTCCATCAGCATTGCGCCGTAGCCAATCAGACGCGCGTCTTTTTCGTTAGCCAGCAGCTTCGGTGTGGTACCGGAAGCAATCAGGGCGTGGAAGCCAGAGACCGCACCGCAGGCGATGGTGATAAACAGGAACGGGAACAGCGCACCTTTCCACAGAGGACCGGTACCGTCGATGTACTGGGTCACTGCCGGCATTTTCAGATCCGGGTTAATCACCAGGATGCCGATCGCCAGACCGACGATAACGCCGATTTTCAGGAAGGTCGCCAGGTAGTCACGCGGTGCCAGGATCAGCCAGACCGGCAGCAGAGCGGAGACAAACGCATACCCAATCAACGCGAAGGTGATGGTGGTGTCCTTGAAGGTCAGCGCCGGGCCCCAGTACGGGTCGTGCGCAATCACGCCACCGAAGTAGATGGATGCAACCAGCAGCACAATACCAATCACCGACACTTCACCCACGCGACCCGGGCGGATAAAGCGCATGTAGATACCCATGAACAGCGCAATCGGCACGGTAGAGCAGACGGTGAAGACCCCCCACGGACTTTCGGCCAGCGCTTTCACCACGATTAACGCCAGCACCGCGAGGATGATGATCATAATCAGGAAGCAGCCGAACAGTGCGATGGTCCCCGGCACGCGGCCCATCTCCTCTTTGACCATCTCACCCAGAGAGGCGCCGTTACGGCGAGAAGAGATAAACAGCACCATAAAGTCCTGCACCGCCCCGGCCAGCACTACGCCCGCGAGCAGCCACAGGGTGCCAGGCAGGTAGCCCATCTGCGCGGCCAGAACCGGGCCGACCAGCGGACCCGCACCGGCGATAGCGGCAAAGTGGTGACCAAACAACACGTAGCGGTTGGTGGGCACGTAGTTGAGGCCGTCATTATTAATGACCGCCGGAGTGGCACGCGTCGGGTCGAGTTTCATGACCTTCTGCGCGATGTATAAGCTGTAGTAGCGATAAGCAACAAGATAGACGGAGACAGACGCAACGACGATCCACAGGGCGCTTACGTGTTCGCCCCGGCGTAGTGCGACAACCGCCAGACAAAAAGCGCCGAGGATCCCGAGTAACGCCCAGGGCACGTGCTTCAGTAGTTTTTTCGTATCCATAGTAAGACCTGGTTTTTTATGTAATGAAAAAGGGTCAGGGTTCGTTATGAGGAGGTATTGATTAATGCTGGAGCGATCGTGCCAGAACCACGCGCGTGTAAAGACAGGTAAATGAATGAGCGGTTGAAAGGGCCAGGTGAGCGGTCAAAGAGGGCGGCGAGTGGTTCCGTCTCACCGCCGCCGGGAGAAATTATGTGATTGAGATCACGTGGTTATCTGCTGTGCGCTCTACCGCCAGATAATTTTCCAGCGTTTTAAGCAGCTTCTCTTTTAGCCAGTTGGGCTCCAGGATTTGAATGTTCGGCAGCCAGTAGAACAGCAGCGGCAGGATCTGGTTCTCGTGTGCCGCCTGACAGCGCAGCGTGACGCCGTTGTGCTGCTCACCGACAAGCTCTTGTTCCGGTAGCAGGTCGCGGCGCATAAAGTAATGTGAAATAGTATCTTTAATGAATATTTTCACTTCGAAAGTGTCTTCCGACACCCACGGATCAAGGCTTTTTTCCAGCAGTCCGAGCGCATTTTCTTCCGGCGTGAAGGTTTTTTGTTGAATATCAAACCAGCTAATCTGACTCAACGAGAAGGATTTTAGCCGACTATTCTCGGTGGCTTGTAAATACCATATATTTTTATTGTTAATGAGTTTATAGGGATTAATCAGGCGGGTTTTACCCTTATAAACGATCTGGCATACATTACGATTCTTAATCGATTTCTCGATTTTCGATAAATAGCGACGAATATCACGTTCTACCGTGTGCTCTGCTTCGTTGCCAAGAATAAGAATATGATTTTCGTCAACGCGTGTTTCAAGTTTCTGCCAGAATTCCGTATTTCTTTCCGGGAAAAAGCTATCGGCATTCAGGAAGTTAGCAATCGTGTGATGTAATCCTTGTCCACCGGGAGATTGTGCGGAGTGGATCAGACGATACAGTCCGTTACCGGTATGTTCCACAATAGGTGAAAGCGCATTTAAATCCCGGTAGACAGTGCGCTCAGTAATTTTAAATTTTTCCATGAGCGCACTGCGGTTTACCACACCATTTAAATGTAACTCAACCAGAATATCGACCAGACGTTCAGCCGAGCGGCTCCGCGTCGATTTAGCCATAAGGTCTTCCTGTATATTAGGGTATGCGCTGAATGATGCGGGTAGCACTGACATGTATTGTCAGTATTCAGACACAGAAAATTTCTCTTATGGCTATATAACGGCGTGATTAAGCGGAAACCTTAGGAATTTTTGTGGAAATTGGCGCTGGCCGGGAAACGGCCAGCGCAGGAGGGGGTCACACTGCGGCTTCAGCCTCCATCATGACGGGGTGGAAACGGCGTTTAAAATAGATCAGGCCGTGTCCCGCTTCGCTCAGAATGATGTTTTTAATTTCAACGAGATAAACCAGATGGGTGCCGATGGTTTGCACCTGGCTAATCTCGCCTTCAAGGCTTGCCAGCGCGCCCTTCAGCACCGGTTGCCCCTGCGGACCTTTCTGCCAGCAGGCGAGGGCAAAGCGATCGTCCATTGCCATGCCGGTCATCCCGGCGAAGTGGCGGGCCATGATCTCCTGCTCATGGTTCAGCACGTTGACGCACAGCTTACCGTTACCCTGGAAAACCGGGTTCATGGCGCTGTTGGCATTGATGCAGACCATCAGCGATGGCGGGGTGTCCGTGACTGAACAGACGGCGGTGGCGGTGATACCGCAGCGTCCTGCATCGCCCTCGGTGGTGACAACGTTAACCGCCGCCGACAGGCTGGCCATCGCATCGCGAAAACGCAGGCGTTGTTCTGTATGCATTGAAACCTCCCGCTGCGTTATTTCAGCAGCTTATCCAGCATGTTGATATCGGAATTATTGTGCAGGTGCGGCACCGTCCAGCCATGCTGGTCGTACTCGGACATGCAGCGGTCGACCATTGCCATCATTTTGTCCATGTTGCCAGAGCTCTGTGCCTGACGCAGACACTGCAGACGGATTTCGTCCTGGCTGCCGGAATAGTTGATCTCATACAGCTCGTGACGACCACCAAACTCGCTGCCGATGGCATCCCACATCAGTTTCAAAATCTTAATGCGTTCCACGTGATCCATGCCGTTGGAGCCGCGCACGTATTTCGCCAGATACTGGTCGATCTGCGGATTGTTCAGGTCTCGTGCGCTGGACGGCAGATAGATCAGGCCGCTGGTGACGTTACGCTCGATGATGTTCTTGATCTTCGCATAGGCCATCGGGGCCATGACGCGGTAAGTCTGCAGCGCCGCGTGATCCGGCAGGTACGCGCCATTCACCCACGGCGTGGCTTCAGAACACATGGAGTCGCTCAGCGCCCAGAACATGTTGCGCCAGGCCACCACTTCCCCGAGATCCGCCTGCACGCCGCGGAACTCCAGGGTGCCGGTACACTCCAGCGATTTCTTCAGCAGCGCGGTAATGAAATCGAGCTTCACCGCCAGACGTACGCAGGCCTGCAGCGGGTACATGCGGGCAAAACCGCCTTCCATGGTCCAGCGACGGCAGCGATCGAAATCGCGGTAGATCAGCACGTTTTCCCAGGGGATCAGCACATGATCCATCACCAGGATCGCGTCGTTTTCGTCGAAACGGCTGGAGAGCGGGTAGTCGTACGGAGAGCCGGTCGCGCCTGCCACCATTTCGTAAGAGGCGCGAGAGATCAGCTTCACGCCTTCGGCGTCCATTGGCGCAACGAACATCAGCGCGAAGTCCGGGTTTTCGCCCATGACCTGCGCGGAGCCAAAACCGATCATGTTGTAGTGAGTCAGCGCCGAGTTGGTTGCCACCACTTTTGCACCGCTAACGATGATCCCGGCGTCGGTCTCTTTTTCCAGCTTGATGTAGACGTCTTTTACTTCGTCCGCCGGTTTATGACGGTCGATGGGTGGGTTAACGATGGCGTGGTTGAAGTAAAGCCCGGTTTCCTGAATACGGGTGTACCAGTTACGGGCGTTCTGTTCGAACTGGCCGTAGAACGCCGGATTGGCACCGAGCGCGCAGCCAAACGCCGCCTTGTAGTCCGGGGTGCGGCCCATCCAGCCGTAACTCAGGCGCGACCACTCGGCGATGGCGTCACGCTGCTGACGCAGGTCGTCGGCGCTTTTCGCCACGCGGAAAAACTTATGGGTGTAGCCGCCGCTGCCGGTATCGGTGCCCCAGCACAGCGTGTCCTGCATGTCAGGCTTGTGCAGCGCATCGTACATCTGCGCGATGGAGGCTGCCGCATTGCGAAACGCCGGATGAGTGGTCACGTCTTTGACGCGCTCGCCGTAGATATAAATCTCACGGCCATCCTGCAGGCTTTTTAAATACTCTTCACCGGTTAACGGACGTTTGGCATCAGCGCGGAAATCTTCAGGCTTCATAGGGACCTCGTATCGGAATAGTGGTGTTAAATTTATGTTTTGTTTTTGTTGTTTAATTGAAGCCTGAGCGGGGGTGAACGTGAAGGGACGATTGGGACAACGGCTGGTACTTTTCGCATATGATCGCAGAGTGTGATTTCCCTCACCCTGAACCCGGGAGAGGGTCAGGGCTGGGGTGGGGTAACAGACGACACCGGTACTTTTTGTGCCCGATACGCGCTCGGCGAACACCCCACTAACCGATTAAAAAACCGGGCAAAATAGGCCGGGTCTTTAAACCCCAGCTGCCAGGCGATTTCGCTGACCGCGCTGTCGGAGAAGAGCAGCATCCGCCTCGCTTCACGCAGCTGACGGTCAAAAATCAGCCGCTTCGGCGGGCGGTTGGCGAAGCGCCGGCAGATATCGGTCAGACGCGATTCGGTCAGGTGCAGTTCGCTGGCATATTCCGGTACCGTCCAGTGCTCATGAAAATGGACGTCAATCAGCTGGGTAAAGCGCTGGAACAGTTTCAGCTCGCCGCGCATGCCGCTGGCGGCGTGATCGTCGAGCTTCGCGTTGCGCAGCAGCAGGGTGAACACCGCCTGGGCTAACAGAACCAGCGTGTGTTCGCGCCCGGGCAGTTGCGCCGTCGATTCCCGGGCAATCAGCGGCCAGTAGTGCTTCAGTGCCGCCAGTTCGTCCGGCTTATCGGCCAGCGACAGGCAGATCCCCGGCAGGCCAAAGGCTTCCCGCGTGCCGGGGTAGAGCACTTCCAGCAGCGGCCAGATCAGATCCTCGCGCACCGTCAGAACGTGCCCGTCGCTGTCGGATTCGGTAATAAACGCGTGCGGCACTGACGGGGGCGTGAGCACAAACAGCGGAGCCTGCACCGAGTAGCGGTGATCGTCGAGCTGCAGTTCGATCTGTCCGGTATCCAGAAAGTGCATCTGAAAATACTGGTCGTGACGGTGAGCCTGCATGTCGCGGCCAAAAAAGGCCGCCATGCGGGCGAACGACTGATAGTGAACATCATCCGTTCCCAGACTTTCGTCGTACTCTTTGCTGATGTCGATATTCGCGATCGGGCTCTGGCACATAGCCGCTCCTTACGGGATTTTCTGCGCCGCCATACCCGGCTCGTGCTCAAGGCTCTCCCGCTGCGTCATCGGGATACGTGTCAGCACCAGCGCGCCGACCACCAGCAAGCCGGCAACAAACCACAACCCGGAGCTGAAGCTGCCGGTGCTGTCACGCAGAATGCCGATCAACAGCGGGCTGACGGCGGATCCGACGTTACCGATGGCATTGATCACCGCCAGTGCGACCGCCCGCGACTGCAGGCTAATAACCCGATCCGGCGTGGTCCAGAAGATCGCCATGGCGGTAAACGATCCGGTTGAGGCCATGATGATGCCAAGCAGCTGGATCAGGCTGTGGTGGGTCGCCGAGGCCAGCAGCCATCCTGCCGCCGCAAAGAGATACGGCAGAATGGTGTGCTTTTTTCGCTCTTTCAGCCTGTCGGAGCGGCGGCTCCACCAGATCATCCCGAGGATGGTGCAAAACTGCGGGATCGCCGCCAGCAGGCCAATCACAATGTTGCTGCTGCCGGTGTTGAAGCTTTGCAGGATCTGCGGCGTCCAGATATTAATCGCGCTCAGGGTGTTCGTGAGGCAGAAATAGGCCAGGGTATAGAGCAGCACGGCCGGAGTAAACACTTCGCGC
Source organism: Enterobacter sp. V89_11 (assembly GCF_029967775.1). Classification (NCBI taxonomy): domain Bacteria; kingdom Pseudomonadati; phylum Pseudomonadota; class Gammaproteobacteria; order Enterobacterales; family Enterobacteriaceae; genus Enterobacter; species Enterobacter sp. V89_11. The sequence continues at coordinate 188,197 of NZ_JASCAN010000024.1, forward strand.
AGCGTCGAACGCGGCGTGACGGGGCGGGCGATGGCCGACTCCTGCTCGCGGGCGATCATTGTTTTAAGCGCCTGCTTTTCGTCGTCATCCAGCCAGCTGGCCTGATCCGGCGTGTCGTTCAGGTAGAACCACGTCACAACGCCGAGCACCACGGACGGTAGCCCCTCCAGCAGGAACAGCCACTGCCAGCCTTTCAGGTTCCACAGCCCGTCCATGGCCAGAATATAACCGGAGAGGATCGAGCCGAGCATCATGGTCACCGGCATGGCGATCATAAACAACGCATTGGCGCGGGCGCGGTGGTAGGCAGGGAACCACCAGGTGAGATAGACGAGGATCCCCGGCAGGAATCCGGCCTCGGCAATGCCCACCAGCATGCGCAGCACATAGAGCGTGTGCGGGCTGGTGGCGAACATGGTGCAGGTGGAAGCGATGCCCCACACCACCATGATCCCGGCGATCCAGCGCCGGGCGCCGACCTTCGCCAGCATGATGTTGCTGGGGATCCCACATATCACGTAGGTGACGTAAAACAGGGTGGCGGCCAGGCCAAACATGGTCGAGGTGAGGCCCAGATCTTTGCCCATCGTCAGCCCGGCAAAGCCGATGTTAATGCGGTCAAGAAACGAGAAGACAAACAGGATAAAGAGAAACACGATCAAACGACGAAACAGCTTCTGAATAACGCGGTGTTCTACAGCTTTATTATCATGGGTTTGCAGGGTAGAGGTCGTCATGTTGCACTCCACATCGTACGTTTAGTAGACGGATTTATTGTTATTTACTGACGTAACCGGGATATCGATAAAACGTGCCGCCAGCGCCTCGGCGCTGCGTGCAAGCAGGGTGGTGTCGACCCCGACGGCGACAAACAGCGCGCCAAGCTCGAGGTAGCGTTTTGCCAGCGGCTCGTTAGCCATCAGGATGCCGGGCGCTTTGCCTGCCGCACGGATCTGCGAAATGGCCTTCTCGATGGCGGCCTGGACTTCCGGGTGCTGCGGATTTCCGGCAAAGCCCATGTCGGCGCTCAGATCCGCCGGGCCAATAAACACTCCGTCCACGCCTTCCACGTCGAGGATGTGCGGCAGATTTTTCAGCGCCTCGCGCGTTTCAATCTGCACCAGCACGCACATGGCATCGTTAGCGCGCTGCAGGTAATCAGGCGTGCGGTTCCAGCGCGAGGCGCGAGCCAGCGCGCTGCCCACGCCGCGGATCCCCGCCGGTGGATAACGCGTGGCGCGCACCGCCAGCCGGGCTTCATCGGCGTTTTGTACCATCGGCACCAGCAGGGTTTGCGCCCCGACGTCCAGCAGCTGTTTGATCTGGACCGGATCGTTCCACGACGGGCGTACCACCGGCTGGCTGGCGTAAGGCGCGATCGCCTGCAGCTGGGTCAGGACGGTTTGCACGTTATTGGGCGCGTGCTCTGCGTCGATCAGCAGCCAGTCGAACCCCGCACCGGCCAGCAGCTCGGCGCTGTAACTGCTGGTCAGCCCCAGCCAGAGGCCGATTTGCGGTTTTCCGGCGCTCAGCGCCGCTTTGAATCTGTTTTCCATGGTGGTCTCCTAAACAAAACGGCAGCTGATGGAGCCCATCTTGCCGTAGTCCACGTGGAAGGTATCGCCCTTGCTGGCCGGCACCGGGCGGGTAAATGAACCGCCGAGGATGATTTGGCCAGGCTCCAGCTGAACGTCGTACGGCGCGAGTTTATTGGCAAGCCATGCCACACCGTTGGCCGGGTGGTTGAGCACGCCCGCGGCGACCCCGGTCTCTTCAATGACGCCGTTGCGGTAGAGCAGGGCGGAGATCCAGCGCAGATCCAGCTCGTCGGGCTTAATCGGGCGACCGCCAAGGATCACACCTGCATTGGCGGCGTTATCGGAGATGGTGTCGAACACCTTGCGCGGACGCTGGGTCTCGGGATCGATGTTGTGGCAGCGGGCGTCGATCAGCTCCAGCGCGGGGATGACGTAATCCGTGGCGTTGTAGACGTCGAACAGGGTGCAGTTTGGGCCGCGCAGGGGTTTTGCCAGCACGAAGGCCAGCTCCACTTCGATGCGCGGGACGATAAAGCGGTCGGCAGGGATATCGCCGCCGTCGTGGAAGAACATGTCGTCGAGCAGAGCACCGTAGTCCGGCTCGCTAATCTGCGAGCTGGCCTGCATCGCTTTGGAGGTGAGGCCAATCTTGTGGCCTTTCAGCACGCGACCTTCGGCGATTTTCAGGCTCACCCATTCGCGCTGTACGGCGTAGGCGTCGTCAAGGGTGATCGTCGGGTAGTCGAGCGAGATCTGGCGGATCTGCTCCCGGGACTGCTCCGCCTGATGCAGACGATGGGCGATCAGGGTATGGGTGTGTTTATCGAGCATGGCGATTTCCTGTTGTTGCCGGGTGGCGTGCTGCTCACCCGGCTTGCGTTCAAAGCCGTTGTCGGCCCGGTAAGGGCGCTACTTAAACAAAGCGTGCACGTTGTTCTGCTTGTAATTGAGCGTCGGGTGCAGCTCGTCTATTTCAAAAGAGAGCGCCAGATAGCGCGATGCCATCAGGTCGGCGAAGTGGGTTTTAATCAGCTCAAACAGTGCCTTTCCCACCGCCTCCCGGCTCTCCAGACTGCGCCCGGCGCCAATCTTCAGCGTCATATGCACAAAGGCGTAATCGTGCTTACCGTCGGCCATCTGCCAGGTGTCCAGCCAGTGCGCGCGGCTACGGATACCGCCGAGTGGGAAGATTCCCGTGGCGGCAAGCGCGTCGTTCACTTTGGCGAACAGTGCTGGCAGGTCAGCCTGCTCGCGGATGTTGTCAGTGCATTCAGCAATAAAGTGCGGCATGGTGGCTCCTTACGCGGACGCGGGCAGGGGGAAAACGGCGTTAACCTGGCCGGTGCCGGAGCTGGGGAACAGCTCGGTGAGGAACTCCACCTTGCCGTCGTATGTGTCCCAGCCGAGCATCCCCAGCAGCATCACCGTGTCGTGCATGTTGCCCTCGCCGTAGCAGTAGTGGGCATACTCCGGCAGCATGCTGCAGAACTCCCTGAACTTGCCTTCACGCCACAGCTTCACCACGCGTTCGTCCATCTGACGGTCGAACTCGCGGGTGTAGCTGTTCATTCCCTCTTCGGCGCGCTGGTCGTCGATAAAACGGTGCGACAGCGAACCGCTGGCGAGCACCGCCACGGTGCCGTCATATTTCTGAATCGCGCTGACGATGGCCTCGCCCAGCCTGCGGCTGTCGGCGAAGTCGTGGACGGTGCAGAACGCGGCGATAGAGATCACTTTGAAGTGCTTATCGCTGTTCATGTAGCGCATCGGTACCAGCGTGCCGTACTCCAGCTTGAGGCTCGGGATGTTGTGCGCTTTGGCACGTACGCCGAGTTTCACCGCTTCGTCGGCGATAAGCTGGCCGAGCGCCGGGTTACCGTCGTAGTCGTAGGTCATGTCGCGGATAAAATGCGGCAGCTCGTTGCTGGTGTAGATGCCGGAGAAATGATCCGCACAGTTGATGTGGTAGGCGCTGTTCACCAGCCAGTGGGTATCGAACACAATAATGGTATCGACGCCCAGCTCCCGACAGCGCTTGCTGATTTCTTTATGTCCGTCGATGGCGGACTGGCGGCAGCCGTGGTTTTTTCCCGGCAGTTCAGAGAGGTACATTGACGGAACGTGGGTAATTTTTGCCGCTAACGCTAACTTGCCCATACTCAGATCCCCCATTTTGGAATCGGATGGTCGCCCATGGAGATGCAGACGTTTTTCATTTCAGCGAACACCTCGAAGCTGTATTCGCCCCCTTCGCGCCCGGTACCGGAAGCCTTCACGCCGCCAAACGGCTGACGCAGGTCGCGCACGTTCTGGGTGTTTACAAACACCATTCCGGCTTCGATATTGCGCGCCAGGCGCAGCACTTTGCTGACGTCCTGGGTCCAGATGTATGACGCCAGGCCGTACTCCACGTCGTTAGCCAGACGCAGCCCTTCGGCTTCGTCCTTAAACGGCAGCAGGCAGGCAACCGGACCGAAAATCTCTTCCTGGGCCACGCGCATCCGGTTGTCGACGTCTGCCAGCACGGTCGGGCGCAGGAAGTTGCCGTTTTTCAGGTGAGCAGGCAGATCGGTGGGTTTGTCAGGGCCGCCCGCCAGCAGGGTCGCGCCTTCTTCAATGCCAAGACGGATATAGCCGGAGACTTTTTCCCAGTGCTGCTGGCTGATCAGCGCGCCAACCTGAGTGTTCGGATCGGTCGGGTCACCCACGCGCAGACGGTTCGCGCGCTCGGCAAAGCGCCTGACGAATTCCGGGTAGATGCTCTGCTGAATGAAAATGCGTGAGCCAGCGGTGCAACGCTCGCCGTTGATGGAGAAGATGGTGAACAGGGCGGCATCCAGCGCGCGTTCGATATCCGCATCTTCAAAAATCAGCACCGGAGATTTCCCTCCCAGCTCCATGGAGTATTTCTTCAGTCCGGCGTTTTTCATGATGTTGCGCCCGGTGGCGGTGCCGCCGGTAAAGGAGACGGCGCGCACGTCGTGGTGACGTACCAGCGCATCGCCCGCCGTTGTGCCATAGCCCTGCACCACGTTCAGCACGCCCGCCGGAATACCGGCCTCCAGCGCCAGCTCGCCCAGACGGTCGGCGGTCAGCGGGGAGAGCTCAGACATCTTCAGCACCGCGGTGTTGCCCAGCGCCAGGCACGGCGCAACCTTCCAGGTGGCGGTCATAAACGGCACGTTCCACGGCGACACCAGCGCGCAGACCCCCACCGGCTGCACCAGGGTGTAGTTGAGCATCTTGTCGTCGACCGGGTAGGTTTTACCGTTCATCTGCTGGCACACTTCGGCGAAGAACGCGAAGTTGTGCGACGCGCGTGGTATAAGCACGTTTTTGGTCTGGTGGATCGGCAGGCCGGTGTCGGCGGTCTCGAGGGCCGCAATCTCCGGAACGTGTTGATCGATAAGATCCCCGAGGCGACGCATCAGGCGTGCGCGCTCTTTCATCGGCAGGTTAGCCCACGTCGGGAATGCCTCTTTGGCCGCCGCCACGGCCTGATGAATTTCAGCTTCACCGCCGGACGCGACCTCCGCCAGCACCTCTCCGGTGGCCGGGTTAGTGGTGTGGAAGTAATCACTTCCTGCGACGTTTTTACCGTTAATCCAATGGTTTATTTTTTTCATTTTGCAGTCTCCTCACTGACAATGCGGTTCACCAGGCGGCCCACGCCCTCTACTTCCACGACCACTTCGTCGCCAGGCTGTACGTCAGACAGACCCTTTGGCGTGCCGGTGGCAATCATGTCGCCGGGCTGCAGGGTCATAAACTCGCTGAGATAGGCAATCAGAAACGGGATGCTGAAGATCAGATCGGCAGTGGTCCCTTGCTGGCGCAATTCACCGTTCACGAAGGTGCGCAGGGTTAAGTTATGCGGGTCGGGAATGGCCTCTTTCGGCACGATATGCGGGCTGAGGGGGGTCAACCCGTCGCGGCTTTTCACCCGCAGGTTCGGGCGGTAGTAGTTTTCCAGGTAGTCACGGATGGCGTAATCGTTGCAGACGGTATAGCCCGCGACATAGTCCATCGCCTCGCGCTCACTGACCTTGTGCGCCGTTTTGCCGATGACCACCACCAGCTCCGCCTCGTAGTGCATGTACTCAATGTTGTTCGGGCGGACCGAGGTCTGGTTATCGCCGGTCACGGTGTTGGGGGCTTTGATAAACACCAGCGGTTCCGTTGGCGGCGTAAACGCCAGCTCGCTGGCGTGATCGGCGTAGTTCAGACCAAGCGCGAACAGCGTGGCGTGCGGATGTGGGCCTTGCGCATGGGCGACCTCGCGTTCATCAACCACCGGGTTTTCCAGGGACGGGAAGCCTTTCGCCAGAATGCGTACGCGATCGCCCGGCTGCAGCGGGACGCGCGAGTGTGGGGTGCCGAGCAGAATGGCATCGCCCGGACTGAGGGTGGCGAACTCGCTCAGGGCGCTCAGCAGTTCGGCGGCATTGCGCTGCAGGTCAGCGGTGTTCCAGTGGTCCGCTTCCCGGCCGTTAATTTCGGTGACGATGGTCAGGTTATCAACGTGGTCGACGGCGGCCAGCTCTCCCAGCGGACAAAAGCCGTCACGGCATTTGGCCTTGATCGCCGGGCGATAAAAACTCTCTTCCGGCAGGCTCACTTCGTTGGCAAGCGCGTAACCGGCGATGAACTCCGCCGCCTCGTCCACGGGAACGTTACGCGCCGTTTTGCCCACAACCAGCGCAACCGTGGCACCGCTTAACACGGTTTCTCCCTGCGGGAAGGGAATGGGGTCGCCCGTGCGGATCACGGTGTTATGCGGTTTGATAAACCACACGGCGGTTTTTGGCGGCGTGTTGTAGGGGGCTTTTTCAAACGCGTCGCGCCAGGCATCGCGCTGGCTCTGGTGGTTCAGCGCTACGGCAAAAACAGTACCTTTCATTCACTTACTCCTCAGGCCGGACGTCCGGCCTGTGATTTCATTAATATGTTAATGATCAGGTTGTATGCCTTTGCTGTTTATTTCGCAACCAGAAGTGAATAATTTGTGATATGAATAACAATAAATTTACATAAAGAGATTAAAGGCTATATTTATCATTGCGTTAAAATATCAGGCTTGTTTCTGTTAGACTTTTTGTCGTAAAACGCGTTGTGTGTAAAACCAGCAGAACTGAATTGTTCATGTGTTAATGATTACCGGGAGAGGCTATGCATGATTCATTAACTATCGCCCTGTTACAGGCGCGGGAAGCGGCGATGTCTTACTTCCGCCCAATTGTGAAACGGCATAACCTGACCGAGCAGCAGTGGCGCATCGTGCGCGTGCTGGCCGAACATCCGTCGATGGATTTTCACGATCTGGCGTTTCGCACCTGTATCTTGCGTCCCAGCCTGACGGGCATTCTGACGCGCATGGAGCGTGACGGTCTGGTGCTGCGCCTTAAGCCCGTAAACGATCAGCGCAAGCTGTACGTGTCGCTGACCAAAGAGGGGAACAGGCTATACGAGCGTGCCCAGGCGCAGGTGGAAGAGGCGTATCAGCAAATCGAGGCCGAATATACGCCGGCGAAGATGCAACAGCTGACAGCGCTGCTGGAAGAGTTTATTGAACTGGGGAACCGGCATATCACAGCGCGCGAAGAAGAGTAAAAACCACAAATTTAAGGATGATTTTCGTAAAGTTTTCCCTTTCCAGGCCGAAAATCCTGTTATCTGTCTGATGGAAAGCGAAAACATGTTAAACCGTATCAAGATTGTCACCAGCTTAATGCTGGTATTAGCGATATTTGGCCTTTTACAACTCACATCCGGTGGTCTTTTCTTCAATGCCCTCAAGCATGACAAAGAGAATTTCACCGTCCTGCAAACCATTCGCCAGCAACAGTCCACGCTGAACGCCAGCTGGGTTGCCCTGCTGCAAACCCGTAATACCCTGAACCGTGCGGGTATCCGCTACATGATGGATCAGAGCAATATCGGCAGCGGCGCGACCGTGAACGATCTGATGCAAATTGCGGCGGCTTCTCTGAAACAGGCAGAAAAAAACTGGGCTGAATACGAAGCCCTGCCACGCGATCCGCGTCAAAACGACGCCGACGCGACGGAGATCAAGCGTAACTACGATATCTACCACGGTGCACTGGCGGAGCTGATCCAGCTGCTGGGCGCGGGCAAAATCAACGCCTTCTTCGATCAACCTACCCAGAGCTATCAGGATGGTTTTGAGAAGCAGTACGTGAACTATCTGCAGCAGAACGACAAGCTGTATCAGATGGCGGTGGAAAACAGCAATAGCTCCTACAGCCAGGCAATCTGGGTGCTGATTAGCGTACTGATTGCGGTGCTGGTGGTGATCGTGGCCGTGTGGCTGGGTATCAAGCAGGCGCTGATTTCGCCACTTACCCGTCTTATCGACAACATTCGTCATATCGCCAGCGGCGATCTGGTGAAGCGCATCGAGGTGCAGGGCGCTAACGAGATGGGTGAACTGGCCGACTCGCTGCGTCATATGCAGGGCGAGCTGGTCCGTACCGTTGGTGATGTGCGTAACGGTGCTAATGCCATCTACAGCGGCGCGAGTGAAATCGCGATGGGTAACAACGATCTCTCTTCCCGTACGGAACAGCAGGCCGCATCCCTGGAAGAGACCGCTGCCAGCATGGAGCAGCTGACGGCGACCGTTAAGCAGAACGCCGAGAACGCCCGTCAGGCGAGCAACCTGGCGCTGAGCGCGTCCGAAACCGCGCAGAAGGGCGGTAAAGTGGTGGATAACGTGGTGCAAACCATGCGTGACATCGCGGGCAGTTCGCAGAAAATTGCCGACATTATCAGCGTGATCGACGGCATCGCGTTCCAGACCAACATCCTGGCACTGAACGCCGCGGTAGAAGCGGCACGTGCGGGCGAGCAGGGCCGCGGATTTGCCGTTGTTGCGGGTGAAGTCCGTAACCTGGCACAGCGCAGCGCCCAGGCAGCACGTGAGATCAAGAGCCTGATTGAAGACTCTGTTGGCCGCGTGGAAGTCGGGTCTACCCTGGTAGAAAGCGCCGGCGAAACCATGGGTGAAATCGTTAATGCGGTAACCCGCGTGACGGACATCATGGGCGAAATCGCCTCTGCGTCTGATGAGCAGAGCCGCGGTATCGATCAGGTGGGTCTGGCGGTGGCTGAGATGGATCGCGTGACCCAGCAGAACGCCTCGCTGGTGGAAGAGTCTGCCGCGGCGGCGGCGGCACTGGAAGAGCAGGCGAGCCGTCTGACTCAGGCCGTGGCCGTGTTCCGCATTCAGCAGGAGCAGATGAAAGCCCGCGAGCAGGCTTCAGCGAAAACCGCTGCAGCCCCTATGATGGCGCGTAAAGCCGCGACCACCGATGCGGGCGAAAACTGGGAAACGTTTTAATCCTGCCACAGTGCCGGGGGGCGGCTACGCCTGACCCGGCCTGTAATGGGGCGTTTTGCAGGCCGATATCACAGAGGCAGGCGCATGGCACAGCGGGAGTCATACGCGAAACCGTGCGCCGCTTCTTCCTCTCTTTTCTGACGCAGTTCAGGCGTTAGCATCGTCACCGTTTCAAACCCGAGTCGCGCATAAAACGGCGCATTCCACGGCACCTCGCAAAAGGTGGTCAGCGTCAGCGATGTCAGCCCCAGCGTGCGGGCATGGTCTGCGGCGCAGGCGATAAGTCGCCGACCTATTCCTCTTCCCTGCCACTCCCGATGAACCGAGAGTTCGACAATAAACAGCGATGACGGATGGGCTTCTGCAAGGATAAACCCGACGGGCAGGTCGTTTGCCAGCGCCAGCCAGCTTAACCCGCGTTTCGCGTAATCAAGATGATGTTCCGCGCAAATGACGTCGCCGTCTGCAAGCCAGGCCAGTTCGGGGACGTCCCGAAAACGTTCGCCTGCCGCGCGCTCGATGGCGGGCAGGGCAGCAACATCTTTGGGCGTCGTCGGTCGAAAGAGAATATTCATGGCGGAAAGTATACCCCGACCAGCCGCGCCTATTCTGAACAAATCAGGACCGGCGCATAGAAATTGCTGATCACCAGCGCGTCTTCCGGCGTGCGTTCAATCTTCAGGAGTCTTTTGTTCCCCGGCGTCAGGCCGGCGACGTACTTTTCAAAGACCCCCGGTGGCAGGGTGTCATGGCTAAAGCGCGCCACGCTTTGTATGAATATTTCATAGAGTGAGCCCTCAACGTGCCGCCACGTAAACATCTCCTGGCGGGAAACATCCCAGTGATGTGGCTCGTTAACCACGTCGCCGTTAAGCGTAAGGTACCCTGTGTTGTCGGGCTGAAAGCGCAGCGTAACCTCCCCTTCAAAGGAGAAATCATGATCGTCATGTCGGGCTGAAAATGTCAGGTTTCCTGCACAGGTTCCGGACAGCGGAGGCGTGTAGACGTACCACGCCAGCGTCACGCCAATCAGCAACAGATTGAGCGCCAAAATAAGCCACACTTTTTTTTGTTTCATATCACCACTCGTAAAAGTAAAGCGTTCGGCAGGCGCTGGCTTTACCGTCCGTGAGAGAACACTGGGAAAGGACCAGCCGCCCTTCGTGGCCGTAGAAAAGTGTTCTCTGGATGTGCATATAGAAAATAGAGTTTTTCAGGCAGGGCAGATTACCTTCGCGCTGAAGCGTCTGCGCCAGCGCCATGGCCTTAGTGTGAAACACATCTGCCAGCGGGGCGAAGGTGTAGACCGGACAGGTGCCAATGTGGGTGAGCAGATGAGTGTCACTGTACTGGTGCGCCTGTTTCGTCAAACAGGCGCCGATGCACAGCGCCACGACCATCAGCGTGAGTACACCGCAGAATAGCCATTCTGGCTGAATGCGTCGTGAGGCCGGGACCGACTCCACGACGGGAAAATCGTCCTCCAGGGGCGTTACCGCGATATCAGCACTGAGCATAAAGCCCGTTTTCGGCACGGTGACGATAAACAGGGTGTCGGGCAGCAGGCTCGACAGCATTTTGCGCACAATACTGATGTATTGATTTAACGAATTGTTGGACCCCTGGAGCCCACGTTGATCCCAGACATCACTCAGAAAGGTGTCACGTTCGACGACGTTTCCGTGATGCTGAACCAGCAGCTTCATGATGGCGTTGGCGGTACAGGTGAGGATTTGTCTGTCCAGATCGGGTGCATTGATAAGAGAAACAGAACCGTCTTCGTCGTTATAGACGATGGCGTCAGCAAGCAGGTATTTCATAAGTTATTGTAATACAGAAAAAATAACAAAAAAGAAGATAAGGCTGTGCCTTGTCGGACATAACACGCTGGCTATTTTAGCGCCATTGTTACCGATAACATTGATCCAGACAAGATTTAAGGCAATTTACTCGTGCAGTCGGATTACCACGTCATCCCAACGTGGCGGGAAGGGCATAGCGAGACAGCAGCGCCAGCATCAACAGCCAGAGAATGAGACAGGGAAGATGACGCCGCATGATCTTATTTCCCGACGTGCTTAGCCGTGCAGTTACAAACACGATGCCGGGTAGTCGAGCAGGAAGAGTTTGCGATGGAATTCCGCCAGGTTCTGGCAGTGAAATTTGTTCATCGCGTTACGCTTGTGGGTATAGATCGTTTTCGGGGATTTATTCAGGATCTGCGCGATGCGAACCGGGCTGAACCCGTTGCGGAACAGCATGCAAACCCGAAGCTCCTGGCAGGTGAGCGTGGCGTTTTTTACGCTTGCGAACGGCGTGTTCTGAAAACAGCGGCTGAGTTGCGCGAGTGACAGGTTTCCCGCCACCACGTGGACACGCTCACCCCCCAGAATGATTTTAATATCGTTGACGCGGGACGCATCGGTGAATACCAGCCACCCTTTTTTGACGCGGATATTCAACATCAGTTGCCGCAGGGGCAGGATCCCCTCAGGGCTCACGTCGTTAATCCAGAAAATTTCAGGGCAGGGGTCCACACTCTGCGAGATGAACGTCTTCAGGCCCAGCCACAAGAAGGCATTGCCGCTTAAAACGATGACCTTATAGTCGGCATTCAGTGTCTGCGGCATCAGGGTTTTTTCCCCTGGTAGCGCTGGTCGTACTCCGCTGCGCTGTGCCAGGGTGGATTCGAACGTATGGCCGGTTAGCATGATAAAAAGTGGGTAACTCTCTCAGGGTGTAAGGAGTTACACATTCTGAGATATGATTTCTTTCTGGTGAATTTATAAATAGAAATGAGAGATATATGGTGTCTATGTCTTATTTTTAATGGTTTTATAGGATTATATATTTACATAAAGCGCCCGACAGAACGCCGGGCGCAGAAGGGATCAGCTCTCTTTACTGACAATTTTAATCTCTACCATCCCGATGCCGAGCTCGCGCGGTGAATGGCCAAGAATATTTCCCTCATTCGTCGGCTGCGGGTCCGGCGGAACAATCACCAGCGTATTGCTGCGGGAAGGATTATCAAAATGCAGCGTGGTGGTGGTGACGTCATTTCCCAGCGTCAGCGTTTGCTCTTTATCGCCCACGCGAACCGGGATGGGACGGTTCGCGTTTGGACCATAGGCCCGGGCGGTGATCACCAGGTCGAATTTTTCAGGCAGAGGATGCGCGTACTCAATCTTCACTTCACTGCCCAGCTGCGCATTAGACCAGCGCCCCCAGGATTCTGGACGCGAGATGCCGCTGAACTGTTTGACCTCTTCCGGTGCCCCGGCCACGTTGAAGATAAAGCTGTCTGCTTTATAGCGAATATCGTTATCCACGATCTTCAGCATGTCGACATTTCGCTGATAGCGCGCGGTATCGATGACCGTATCGTTGAATGCGGTTTTGCCTTTCCACTGCGCTTTATCGACATGCTGCACGGTTTGCTCCCCGCCAAGCTGTCCCTGAGAAACGCACCAGTCGGTTGAGAGAGCCAGTGGCTGGGACCAGAGCTGGCCCATTTTGTAGCACCTGTCGACCCAGACAAAATTATCGCGAGGGGCGAAGTCGGCCAGCTGGAAACGCAGCGGCGCAGAGTATTCGCTTTCCGGCAGCGGTTCGACGCGCGTATCCGACACGCGCAGCAGCAGCGGCAGACGGAAATGGCTGCCGGAGAAGGCAATCGTGTTTTTATCCTGATCGATGGTGAAGTCTTTCATCTCTTTCGGGAAGTTCCACAGGCGGATGATGTCCGGCTTCCACGCAAGGATTTTCTCCTTCATGTTGAGGAACACTTCCGACAGCGACTGCCCCGAGAGCGTACTGCGGCCAAGGCCAATAAAGTTATCCCCGCCCAGAATGTCCAGCACGGTTGCGCCGTTATCCATGGAGTTGCGTTTGGTGGCGATCACGTCCTGTTGTGGCTGGTCGCCGCGCAGAATGAAGAACAGATTGCTGCGATCCTGTTTGCTGAGCTGATCCCAGGCGCTGTTTTTCATCGCCAGATGGTCAGATGAGACGACGATGACCGTGTTTTTAAAATACGGCGAGGCTTTGATTTTCTCGACCAGAGCGGCGATATGCTCCTGGCTGCAGGTTACCGCGCTGAACGACGTGTTGTTTTTGCCGTCAATCTCATAGCGTTTGCGCTTACAGGTGCGCGAGACAAACCCGTCCGGATGGTGGGTATCTACCGTCAGGGCAAAGAGGGAGAAACGCTTGCCGGCGCGGGACAGTTCCTCGAACTTTTTCCAGGTTTCGTCCAGTACCGTGTCATCGTAAAAGCCCCAGTCGTTGCGGTAATGCGGGTCGGCAACGGTCGTTTTTAACTCTTCTGAGCCATACAGATGGTCAAAACCGTGGGATTTCAGGAACACATCTTTTCCGGCAAAGCGCAGGTTAGCCCCCTGTACGAAGTAGTTTTCGTAGCCGGAGTTTTTCAGGATATCGCCGAGGCAAACGTTCTGCGGGAAGAAGCTCGACATTGAGGCCGAGGCATTACCCTCAAAGGGGGCGAAGAGCGGGATACCGCACTGCGAGGCAACCATCCCGGCGATGGTGTAATCCGTACCGGGCAGCTGCGCGGTATGGCTGAAATCAAGGCTTTCGTTTTTCAGCGCGCCCAGCTCCGGCGTCAGGTTCGGGAAAGCATTGTTATCAAACCAGGTGCGTTCCAGACTCTCGCCGTAGATATACACCAGGTTAAGCTTCGGGTTGGCTATTTTTTTGGACGGCTCTTTATACCAGGCCATGAAATCCGGGTCGCCGTCGCGCGACTGTGACTTTACCAGCTCGGTTATCTGATGAAATGCCGGGCTGGCATCCACGGACGCCAGCGCCAGACAGAGTGCCAGCAGGCTGTAGCCGCCATGATGCGGAAGATGTCGACGGCGGCGCAGCACCCAGGCCAGGGCACCAAAAATAATCACCAGCGCCGCAATCAGCCCAAGCCCGGGAAGAATGTATTTACCCACGCCCGCGCCCGTCAGGCTATTCGTCAGCGTGTAGAGCACCGCATCGTTAATGCCGTCACCGGTAAAGTAATCGCTGGCGTATAAGGTAATGTTTAAAATAATAAAAATGCCGAGCACCACCAGCGTGGCGATAAACCACCAGGTGTTACGGCCCGCTTTGCAGGCGTAAACGCCGACAGAGGCCAGAAAAAGGACAAGGGACATTAACTCTGACAACAGTCTATCCTCATGACGCCAGGCGCTTAGCTGGCTAACTGATTATTTTTTGGGTTATACAATGTAATTGCGTTGTCGTGTAGCTGCAATTTTAGTGTCACGAAAGTGTGCTGTTGTTAGGATTTGGTTTAGAAAATCGTTTTTTTGAAGGGGGTCGCATCCTGACATACGGACGCTCAGACGGTGGCAGGCAGGAAAAAGACGGCTTTAACGCCGCGTTAAAAGAGTAACGTCTTAAACGCGGCGTGTAATGGCAATACAGGCGGGGATCAGGAGATGAAATTAACGCCTTGTTTCAGCACCAGATCGCAGGCTTTGGTTTTCACCTGTTTCGCCAGCGAGGAGTTGCCGATGGTGCTCAGGTTGAGCTGTTGACCGTTTTGCGCATTCAGCAGGCCCTGAATACCATCCATATAGTTGGTGTCCTGTTTCTGCTCCTGTGTATCCAGACCGAGTTTGCCCAGCACCTGATTTTTCACGTTTTGCGCGTCGGTCACGGAGGCCAGTTTTTGCTTCGCGCAATATTCCAGAATCCCCGCGGCATTGTTCATTGTGCCTGCGCTCAGGCTCTGGGTGCTGTTACCCAGCAGGCCGGTAAGGGAAGAGGCTGACAGCCCGCCCTGGGTGCTGCTGCTCTCTTTGGTCAGTTCGCTCGCTGCGCTGGACAGCGAATCCTGCCAGGATGCGGCCTGTGCCGCGCCGGTAACCAGCAGGGCGCCTAATACGGTGCTGAAAAGAAACTGTTTTTTCATAATGGCTTACTCAAAAAAGGTCCGTTTTGGGGCGAAAGTGGAGTCAGTATATACCTCCGGGCCACCGGTCTTTCCTGGAAATATCTTAATACTCTTTACCGGTGACACGGCTGCGGTAACTTTCCCAGTCGAAGATGACATACAGACTGTTCCCGAGCTTCATGCGATCCATGACGCGTTCGCCCAGCAAGCGGGTCATTTCGTCGATGTTGTGGTTAGTCAGCATGCCGGTGGGGCGTTTGGAGGAAGAGCGGCGATCGACAATCTGGTTAATGATCACTTTTTCATAGCGGGATTCGGTCTGGACGCCAATCTCATCAATAACCAGTAAATCGACATTACTCAGGTCGTTAAGCAGTTGCTCTTCGCTGGTTTCGCGGTTGCTGAAGGTGTCTTTCATGGCGGACATGATATCGGCCACGGTGATGATCAGCACCGATTTCCCGCGCAGCAGCAGCTCGTTACAGATAGCGGCCGCCAGGTGGTTTTTCCCCGTGCCAGGCTTGCCGCTAAAAATGAAGCTGGCGATATTGCCGTCGAATTCATCCACGTACTGACGCGCGGCAGCGAGTGCATTCATCTGCCCGTTGCTCTCAATTTTATAGTTATCAAATGAGCAGTTCTGGTGCAGGGGGCGAATACCGGAACGGTTAAAGGTGCGCTGCATTTTCATCGCCCGGTTTTCGCGGGCCAGCGCGGCGGCGCGGATCTTACCCTGCTCTTTTTGCCATGCCAGGAGTTCTTCACCCGTCGTGAAGGCGGGCTTCACATTGGCTGGCATCATCTTTTGCAGACGTTTCATCAGGTCGCCGACGTTCTTCATTTCGCACCTCGGAATCCATTAGGGATCTGTTTATCCGGTTCGGAAAACGCGTTGATATCACGTTTTGGCTGGCCGTTATTGCTGGCGCGATTAATTTGCAGATGACGCGCAAGCTTCTGTTGCCACTGAATATGGGTGAATACTTTGCCTTCCGCCTGCCACCAGGCGGTAAACGCGGCCAGCTCTTCGGGGGTAGCCGGTTGCGTTAACGCTATGCCCCACAATGCCGCCTGCCGTTGAAAATCCGCATCAGGTTGCCAGCCCGCATACAGGGCAAATTTTCCCATGGGAACGGCCATGGGGACGTTAACCGGCTCGTCAAAGAACTGGTTATCGAGGGTTACGTCGCTCGCCGGGCGGGACAACTGCGCTTCAATCTCCAGAAGCTGTGCCAGACGTTCCGGTGTGATGGCATAAAACGCCGGAGCGTTGTCAGCAAATACCGCAACCGTGCCGCCTTCGGCGTGGGTCAGCACACCGCGGGGATCGCGCATAAAGGCATCAATACCAGCAATGCTGGTGGTCAGAATTCTGGAGGACATAACGCTTACTCTACTGATAACTACGGGCGTGATATGGGCTTATGGTAGCACAGAGAGCGGGAAGGGAAGGAGGGGTTTTCCCCGGCGGCGCGATGCCTGCCGGGGCGACAACAGCTGGCCTGATAAGCGTAACGCCATCAGGCAGTTATCAGGCGATAATGTTCAGCGTTACGTCGATGTTACCGCGGGTCGCGTTAGAGTACGGACACACAATGTGTGCTGCATCGACCAGTTTTTTGGCTTCTGCAGGATCCATACCTTCAACGTGGATGTTCAGTTTTGCTTCGATACCAAAACCGGTTGGCAGCGGCCCAATCCCCACTTCGCCTTCAATAAAGGCCTCTTTCGGCAGGGTAAATTTGTCGCGAGCGGCTACAAACTTCATGGCACCCAGGAAGCAGGCAGAGTAGCCGGCAGCAAACAGCTGCTCAGGGTTGGTGACGTCACCGCCCATGCCGCCCATCTCTTTTGGCACGCCGAGTTTAACGTCCAGTACGCCATCGGAAGAGGTCGCACGGCCATCACGGCCTCCGGTTGCTTTTGCTTTGGCAGTGTAGACAACTTTTTCTAAAGACATGGCAGATTCCTCATCTTACATTAATGTGTGCTATTAAATAGCGTGCGATATATATGGGTAAATAAATACGCGTAAAGTATAGCCTTACGCGCGTTGGATCTGTTGTCGCAAACGTTCCAGCTGCTGCTTAAGTGACAGCATGGTCTCAGTATCACACTGGGCGGCGCATCCCACTGCATGGGGGATCCCGGAAGCCTGCTGCTGGAGATGACGTCCCGCATCGCTCAGGGTGACGGCGACCTGACGCTCGTCTTTACGTGAGCGGTGGCGGTTTATCAGCCCCGCACTTTCCAGACGCTTCAACAGCGGCGTCAACGTGGCTGAGTCAAGGAACAACCGTTCACCGATGTCCGACACCGTAATGTCATCCTGCTCCCACAGCACCAGCATCACCAGGTATTGCGGGTAAGTCAGGTTCAGCGGTGCCAGCAGTTGCCGGTACAACTTGTTCAGCGCCAGATTTGCTGAATAGAGAGCAAAGCAGAGCTGGTTATCCAGCAGGAGCGCAGCGGTCGTGTCGTTCGTTTTCGCGTTCATGAGATGAATATAGATAGTGTACGATTTAATTGCAAGCTATTTTATGGGCAGGTATAGCGGAGCGCCACCTGAACGGCCATTTTGCGGTAGTGCTGGCGCTGTGCCTGTTCGTCCGCACCCTCTTCAAACAGCAGGGTGAAGGTGTAGCTGTTGGCAACGTAGTGGAAGCTGAAACTGCTGATCAAACGATGCAGATCGCGGGCTTCAACCGTCTGATTGAACAACTGCTTTTCTTTCCCGCGACGGAGGATCGCTTCCAGCAGATCAAGTGCGCTGCGGTTGACCTGGCGGAGGTAGCTGGACTGCTGCATAAAACGGCCACGCTGCATGTTTTCCATGCAGATAATGCGGATGTAATCCGGGTGGTCGGCATGGTAGTCAAAGGTGGCTTCAACCAGATGAACCAGCGCTTCGACAGGGGGCATTCCCGCCAGGCTGAGCGCCTGTTCACTGGCGCGGATCTGGGTGTAAACATACTCCAGTACGAGAAGATACAGGTTCTCTTTGTTTTTGAAGTGGTAAACAACCATGCGTTTGGTGGTGCCGGCTTTCTCCGCAATTTGTTCCATGCGGGCACCGTTCAACCCGTATTCGGCAAACAGCGTGATAGCGCTCTGAAAGATTTTCTCTTTCAGGCTGGATTCTTCATTTTGCTCGGGGAGTTCGCTGCCTGGGTTAGCCACATCCTTTCCTTATCGTCACCAAACGGATTGGAGTGATTATCCTCACGGCAGCGTAATAACACAAATCTCAAACCCGTGGACGTTTGCGGTACAGCCACAGTCCGGGGATCGACAGTCCGATAGAGAGCGCACCGACAATGGACGAGGCCTTAAGAAAGTTGCTCAGAAGGAGGATCATTTGAGGTTCGGTGTAGCCGAAATGGCTGATTTTTACCGCGGAAATCATGGCCGTATAGGCAGATATGCCGGGGAACATCGGGATAACGGCGGCGACGGTGAACACCTTGGGATGCGCCAGATACCAGCGCGACCACTGAATGCCGATGCTACCGACCAGCATTGAGGCCATAAATGTTGACCATTCAATGTTGAATCCCGCCGTCATCATCACCATTCGCGAGCCATGACCAATAGCACCCAACAGCGCGCACCACGGTAGCGCGCGTTGCGGAACGTTAAAGACCATCGCAAAACCGACGGCAGGGATCGCGGCCAGCAGCATATCCTGCGCCAGCGCCAGCAGAAAATCGATCATGCCCATCCGCGTAACCCCCAGAGTGTCATGGCCATTACCACACCAATGCAGGTTGCAAGCGTCAGCAGGCTGGCAATCGCCCAGCGTGCCAGACCGGTATTGATATGACCCTTAAACATATCGGCTACGGCGTTAATCAACGGGAAGCCGGGCACCAGCAGAAGCACGCTGGCCGCCATGGCAATCGTCGGCGTGTTGGCAAACTGCGGCAGACGAAGCAGCAGGCCAGAAACCGTGGTGGCGACAAAAGCGGTAATGCAGAAATTAATTTGCGGGTGGAGTTGGCGGTGCGTCAGGAGCTGGCGCACGTACATGGCGATGCTGCTGGCGAAAAAGGTGATGACCGCGCCGTCCCAGCCGCCTTTGTTGAGCTTACAAAAACAGGCGCAGGACAGCCCGACCATTAACACCACCAGCCAGCGGGGATAACGTAAGGGCTTAATCTGGTTGAACCGTTTTTCAATGTCGTGCAGGTCGAGAAGCTTATGCTCAGCAAGAATGACGATATGCTGGACCTCGGTTACAACGTGCATATTGATGCCGCGGTCGTGGTTTTTGCGGGTGGAGGTCAGGCACTGACCGTCTTTTATGGTGGTCAACACGATAGCATTGGATGAAATGGCGCTCTCAACGCTATCCATACCCAGCGCCAGCCCCAACCGGGTGGAGAGTTCCTCGACCAGCGCGCTTTCCGCCCCGTGCTGGAGCAGAAAAAGACCGCACTGAATACAGAGCCGCGTGATGGCACGCTGCGTTGATCGATCTGCCTGCATGTCATGTCCTGAAGAGAAGGTGAATAGCTTGCCTGTTGGCCCGTCATGCTTACTTTTAGCACAAACTGCAGTGCCTCTAGCTGTGGGTCAGATCAAGATTTATGCAAACAGTTGCGGGCTGTCTGGCGGCGGGATGCGGTTTTGGGCCATAAATATGATGAATTATTAATTGAGAAATATAAGATATTTATATTTAGTTTTACTAAGTTTATATTTTAATTATTTTAAGGCCTTTATAATTAAATTTATCTGTGCTTTGTGAGATATTACCGCTGTTTTAGGCATTTCTTAAATGAAGCACACATCTCATCTTCTGCTTGTATTAATCAGTTTTACACTCAGGGACGAATACACTTATACCTTGATGCGTTTTAACGTTACTCATCATATGAAAATGGACACGGAGGGTCTATGTCGTCATTGAATGGTAAACATGGCGTCGTCATTAGCAGGATACCCGTAATGCAAAACGGGTTGGGGGGCGTGATGACACGCCATTTTGCCGATTTTGATTTAACGTTTTGCCGTTCGCTGCAGGAATTAACCCTGCTGCAGTTACGGCGTGCAGACGTCATTATCGCTGATATTTCAGGTGAATACAGGAATCCCCGGGGCACGCTCGAAGAATATTACGGTTTATTAAATCAATATCGGGATATTCACTGGATTTTTTTAGTCTCCCGGCCGCTTTACCCTATTGCCGTTGAGCTGCTGATGCGTCCGGAAAGCACGTTGCTTTCTGATATGGAGCCGATAGAAGGCGTAATTAACGCCATCCGTGCAGGCAGTGAACGGGCAGAGCGGATAAGCCAGACGTTATTAACGCCCGAGCCTGCCTGTAACGATGATGAAGACGACCGCGTCATTGCGCTCACCCACTCTGAACGCAAGGTATTGCGTCTGTTAGGCAAGGGCTGGGGGATTAACCAAATTGCCACTTTGCTCAAGAAGAGCAATAAAACGATCAGTGCACAGAAAAACAGTGCGATGCGACGGTTGTCATTACGGAGTAATGCCGATCTGTACGCCTGGATCAACAGTACTCAGGGATTGAGAGAGCTGAGTTTAATGTCAGCCTATGGAGAGTTCGAGGAATGGATAAAACCGGTTCAACAAGACATATTGCCGTCATCGAAAATTGCGCGATGAGTGCCGTCGGGCTGGAGCACCTGTTTGCGCTGCCCACGCTCAGCCATTATCAACTGCACATGTTCAGTGAGTTTGACTGCTTTAAGAAGGCGCTTCCTCATGTCTCTTTTTTCTCGCTGATCTATTCACTTTCTGATGCGCGAGAAGAGCGTCGAAACTGCCTGGCATCCCTGCGGGATCTCGCATTTACGCATAATCATATTCAGCGCATCATCCTGGCGGCAGATGAAATGGAAGCGCGGTTAATCAGCCATCTTTCCCCTTCACGCCTTCACGGTGTCGTCAGTAAATCGGTGTCGCTCGACCGCCTGCAGGAGGAACTGCTGGTGTTGCTGAGTGAAACGCTGCACATCAATGACAATATGCTCAACCACTGGTACAAGAGTCAAAACAGGATGTTAAGCCCAACGGAGCGGGCGATTTTGCGGTATATGTCCTGCGGGTTTTCTATTCCTGAAATCGCCGCGCAGCTTGAGCGCAATATTAAGACCATCCGGGCGCACAAGTTTAATGCGATGGTGAAGCTTGGGGTCAATTCTGACGTGGGACTGCTTGATGCGGCAGATATTCTGACTCATCTTCCGGCCCGGGATCCGCGAACATCAGTATTAAGCCAGCCGACATTTTTATAAACTGATATCTGTGCGCCAGACAGGCTCTGGCGCCTCATTCAGATGCAAACATCTACCCATTTTGCGGACGTCAGTTCTGCCATTCTGTCTGGTGAAATACGCACGGCACTGTGAATTGCACCCGCGGCCGGCAGCACTTCAGCATACTGTTTCAGTGAAATATCGCAATAAACCGCGAGCGGATTTTCCAGCCCAAACGGGCACACGCCGCCAACAGGATGACCCGTGATGGTGACCACTTCATCACAACTGAGCATGCGTGCTTTTGCGCCAAACGTGTCTTTCAGTTTTTTATTATCCAGACGCGCATCACCTTTCGCGACCACCAGAATGATGTCATTTTTAACCTTCAACGACAGCGTCTTGGCGATTTGTCCCGGCTCAACACGATGGGCGGCAGCAGCCAACGCAACGGTTGCGGTACTCTGGCTAAGTTCAATAACCTCTATATCCGGAGCGTTGTCGGCAAAAAACTGCTGTACAGACTGCAAACTCATTGTTTCCTCCTGACAAATATCCCGCGTAATCTGTCATAAGAATTTATGCTCTGTAAATATCTCTTCAGTAACAAATATCCCACACGGCCGATTTCTGGATCGCCTTCACATTCACAGAAACCGGTTACAGTAACCGGTTGCAGACCGTGAGTGAGAGATTAATACTGACTATGTAACGTCCCCTGTATCCAATAATAAGAGCTAAATATGAAACCATTCCGTCTGAGCAGTACCGCTGGTAAACGCGCCGGCAAGGTTGTGAAGGTGATGTATGGACCAACGTATGGCGTGTATGCGCCCGTCATAAACGTCTGAAAGGAGATCTGCTATGTCTGCCAACCATGCTGCGTTTAATCTGATATTTCGTTTTGTAGAAAATTACGTCAGCCCGATTGCCGGGCGGATCTCCTCCCAGCGTCATGTTATGGCTATTCGTGATGGCTTTATCTCCGCGATGCCGTTCATGATTGTGGGTTCATTTTTACTCGTCTTCGCGTATCCACCGTTTTCGCCTGATACCACCTGGGGTTTCGCGCGCGCCTGGCTGGACATGGCGAAGCAATTTGAAGGTCAGATCCTCACGCCGTTTGATATGACCATGGGCGTTATGTCCCTGTATATCTGCGCGGCCATTGCCTATAACCTTGGCAAACACTATGTCAAATCGCATCAGTTAGACCCGTTCATGTGCGCCATGCTATCGCTGATGGCGTTTCTGCTGGTCGCGGCACCGAAAACCAAAGGCACGCTTCCGGTCGACAGCCTCGGTGGGACTGGCATTTTTACCGCGATTCTGGTGGCTATCTACTGCGTTGAGATGATGCGTTTTCTGAAAGCGCATAACATCGGGATCCGTCTGCCGGACCAGGTTCCGCCGATGATCAAAAACTCCTTTGACCTGTTGATCCCGGTGCTGGTGGTGGTGTTGACGCTCTACCCGCTGAGTCTGGTGATTCAGTCTGAGTTTGGCATGCTGATTCCGCAGGCGATTATGTCTGTTTTCAAACCGCTGGTTTCAGCCGCAGACTCCCTGCCGGCAATCCTGCTGGCGGTGTTGATTGGGCATTTGCTGTGGTTCGCCGGGATTCACGGCGCCGCGATTGTCTCCGGGATGTTGCAGATGTTCTGGCTGACCAACCTGGGCGCTAACCAGACCGCGCTGGCCGCCAGCCAGCCGCTGCCGCATATTTTTATGGAAGCGTTCTGGACATTCTTTATCGTCATCGGGGGGTCAGGTGCCACGATGGGGCTGGTGTTCTGCTACCTGCGCAGCCGCTCCGCTCATCTGCGTTCTATCGGCCGCCTGAGCGTGGTGCCAAGCCTCTTTAACATCAACGAACCCGTTATTTTCGGTACGCCGATTGTCATGAACCCGGTGTTCTTTATTCCGTTCCTGCTGGCACCCATGGTTAACGCCGTGCTGGCCTGGTCGGCGATGAAGTTCGATTTGATTGGCCGCGTGATCTCCGTTGTGCCGTGGACGGCACCTGCACCGGTAGGTGCCGCATGGGCGCTGGGCTGGGATTTCCGTGCAGCCATTCTGGTGGTGGTCCTGGCGTGCGTATCGGCCATCATCTACTTCCCGTTCTTTAAAGTGTACGAGAAGCAGTTGCTGGAGCAGGAAGCGGAAGAAGCGCAACGTAATGCGGAAGAGGAAAATCAGCAGGTAGCGTGAGAAACGGATGCCGGGTCAGCGTTGATGCGGCCCGGCAACACCTGACCTTACTTGAGCGTACAATCTCCACACTGCTGAACGTCCGGCAGGCGATAACGCTGGCAGCAGGTGCGACGAACCAGAAGCCCGTCACGAAGGACCACGGTGCGGAATAACGGGTTATCGCGGCCATCGGAAAGCTGTTTTGCAAAGAAACAGGACTGGCGCAGGGCCTCGACCTTCTCATCACCGAGCAGAGGTTTCATTTCCGTCAAATACCAGTGGATTAAATACCCGGTATTGCTCCAGATAAGCTTCCCGTTGATTTCCCCCGTCTCTTCCAGCGCATCCACTACCGGGATCAGGGCGCGAGTTATGAGCTGCTCCATACGTTCCTGAGCAGAGAGGTGCTCCGCGTTCTGGTCTTCGTGGAGATCAATCCAGAAACAGGCCGCACGGCCGGTCTCGTGGAACTCGACATGAAAATATTCCGGGGAGAGTTCCAGCATGCCCTTTTGAGTGAGCAGCGCCAGCATGAGCGGGGGCACCATCAGCCCGATATACCACTGCGCCCAGAGGGAGAGCAGGGGTTTGTTTTCCCGCGTAAGGGTCGGTTGATTGCGATAGATATGGTCGGAATAGGTTGCCAGCAACGACTGCAGTGTCGACGGCTGTCGCCACTCTTCCAGCGTCATGGCGTGGTGCGGGTGCGCTTCATCCAGCCTGATAAAGTCCAGCAGGTGGGCGCGGGTTTTAGCGATCTTATCCCTGATGGCATCCGCAAGCGAAACATTCCCGGTGGGGAGGCGGGCTCTCCAGAGAAGGGGTTCAACGATTTGTGCGGTATGAGTGGCCATAGTAGAGATACAAATCTAAATGATAATGATTGCCAATCCTAACTATTGCTCATACCGATGGCAAGACTTTTGTCCGCGTTATATGACGCCGCGCTTACGCGGTCTGAAGCTCTTCGCTCAGCAGGATGTTATTGCGCCCCATATGCTTTGCTTCGTAGAGGGCTTTGTCCGCTTTCTCCAGTGCACCTTCGGCGTTTTCATCCTCAAAAATGGCAATTCCAATGCTGATGGTGACGTTTGTCGCCACGCTTTCATTGAACATATGCGGGATTTTTAAATCGTAGACTTTCTGGCGGATCCGCTCTGCCGTCTGGCGGGCATGCTCGAGAGAAATATTGGTCAGCAGAACCATAAATTCTTCCCCGCCGAAGCGCGCCACAATATCACGTGAACGCACGGCATCACGGATGGCAGCAGAGACCCGGATCAGCGCCTTGTCGCCCATCATATGGCCGTAGTGGTCGTTGTAGGCTTTAAAGTGGTCGATATCCATCAGCAGGACAAAGTGCTCGCCGTTCTCCACTGCCGGAAGATTCTCCAGCCGGCTTTGCAGTCCGCGACGGTTATAAAGGCCGGTAAGCGGGTCCATCATGCTCAGATCGGTGAGGGTCTCACGCTCCTCCAGCAAACGGGAGAGCAGTTCCTGCGCGAAGCGATCGTTACGTCTTTGCAAAATGTTATGAATCGCAATTGCTACCACAGGAAGTGCGAAAGAATAGGTCATTCTCAGCCATATATCATGATTACTTAACCACAGGCAGACAATAAAGGTGGGGAAGGAGTGCAGCGTAAATGCTTTGATATTACTGGCGAAGGCCAGCGTACCAATAAACAGTACCGTTAATAATGCCATGATCAAATAGGTCGCCTGATCGTGGGTAATTAACGAAAATTTTGAGGCCACCTGCCACGCCCATAAAATACCGAAGATCGCTGAAACGGCAGGAATATTTACCTTGCGGGTTCTCTTTTTCCAGTGCCAGACGAGCAGCCCGGTGCTGATAACAAAAATAGAAATCAGGGGGACTGATAACAGGCGAATAGAATAGAGCGGGTTTGTTACCGAGAACACAGCAGAGGTCGCGTTCAGAAATAAAAATAAACGTAACGATAATTGATATTTACTGTGGACCAAAGACCGCCAGGATTGTGATGTCATAGTAGTGCGTTTTTATTAATATTTAATTAAAACAGGTAAATAGGTGTTGTTTCGCAATGAAAGATGCAAAAAACTCAAAGAGTAATTATCAGAAAATCTTTAGGTCTAGTTAACAGGTGAGCAATTTATCACCTTAGGCATTTCCTGTCATTACAGGAAAGGTAAAGGGGAAGAGTTTTTGATTAATCGTGCTGACAAATGATAATTGATATCATATGATATTGGTTATCATTATCAATGTGAGAGGGCGAACCATGTTGAACAGGGCGCTGGGAAGTGGTTGGGGAGTGTTACTGCCGGGGGCGATTCTTGGCGGTCTGATGTTTGCCGATCTCTCCATTGATGTCTGGAAAGCGCTCATTGTGTCAGGACTGTTAGTGACGTCAGGGATGATCTGGCATAAACAGCTGCGCCACTTTGTGTTACTGCCGTCATGCGTAGCACTGGTCAGTGGAATTCTGGTGATACTGATGAGTTTGAAATAAGCGGAAAGCGAGAAGAACGTCAGAAAGGATGTAAGATAATTGGTGCGAGGGGGGGGACTTGAACCCCCACGTCCGTAAGGACACTAACACCTGAA